>JAVHLJ010000028.1 GCA_031082205.1 Elusimicrobiales bacterium | reverse complement strand
TTTTTACACCTTAGGTCGGCCTAAAAAGTGGTCCAGTTTTTCCCGCCTATTATATTGTATCAATTTTTGTCGGCCAGTAGTCTACGGAAGCGATAAAATACCCCCCGGGAGCGACCAGATCAGACAGAACTTTTACAAGGGCACTTTCTTTATACCCATGTTCTATAACTGAAATTGCGGTAATGACATCAAATTTTCCAGACAATGACCCGCTCATAAAATTGCCGACGCAATAGTCGATTTTATTGGAATAGGGCATGTTCTTCAAATTAGGATTCAAATCCACACCTTTAAGGTTCGTATACCCACACTGATGCAGGATAGGCAATATCTCAGAGGCGTAGGAACCGAAGTCCAATATTTTTGCATCAAACTTAACGTTCTTGCCAATAAAGTCCACGGTTTTAAGAACGTCCCAGCTTTTCCTCACATCACCAATAGTTATTCCGTCGATAAGCCTCAATTTCCTCAGGGCTCGAGTAAGGCCGGATGATGTAAAATCCAGATTCCGCCGCCTCAGTTCTTCCCTAGCGATACGATTCTCAGACGATTCTTTTAAGACCTCAAAACCCATAAATAAACCTCCCCATCGAACATTTTAACGCCCGCCCATCAAAAGTATTGGTGCGGAAAAAAAGCAAGAAGATGCGGGCGACAAACCTTAAGAGAGTGAATTTCAAAGAAATATTACACTTATCCTGCAAGACTCCGCCATAGCGGAGAATTACCAATAGGGCTTGTCGCGTCATTTTCCTAGATTGCCTGGAGAGGTTGGAATCGTGCACCCCGTAATAGGCCTTAGGGACAGCATTATAGAAGAGCCGCACTCCGGAGCAAGCCATGCGCATAAGCAGTTCGTAATCACAGGTGAGATTGAAATTCTCATTAAAAAACTTACCGGATGAAGATAGTCGCGCGAAAAGTTCCCGGGTAAATACAGAAAAGACCACCGGAAAAGGGTTAAGAAGAAGGATAACCGCCGGAAAATCGCGGTAAACACCAGTGCGCAAAAAAATCCTCCTAGGTCTCTTTAACCCCTGTACCACATTGAAATGATTTGACGAAACGATATCTGACCCGTGCTTACGCAGCAGCGAAATACTACTCTCAATGAAATCAGCGGCGTAAGAGTCGTCGCAGTTTAGAACCGAGATAAAACTACCTTTAGCCCTGGACAACACCCTGTTCCAGTTGGGGGCCATTCCGATATTCTCCGGATTCCTTTCGATAGAGAGTCGTGGATCGTTATGTGCCATCTCAACCAGCACTTCCCAGGTGCCGTCAGTGGACGCATTATCCTGCACTACTATTTCTATATTCTTATATGTCTGCAGCTCTGCCGACTCAACAGCGTTCCGGATATACTTGATCCCGTTATAAACGGGGATGCAAATCGAAACCAACTCAGATGATTCAGCAGGCATACTTCTCCATGATGCGTTCCAACTCCGCGCAAATATTTTGCCAATTAAATTTTGTCTCGACAATTTCATGGGCAAGTCGCGCCCTGGATCGATCATAGCGATTCTCAGCAAGAGCACTACGCAGCGTCCCTACAAGTTCAGCCTCATTATCGCTTTTTAAAACATA
The DNA here is from genome assembly GCA_031082205.1 of Elusimicrobiales bacterium. Taxonomy (GTDB): domain Bacteria; phylum Elusimicrobiota; class Elusimicrobia; order Elusimicrobiales; family UBA9959; genus UBA2231. The sequence continues at coordinate 30,002 of JAVHLJ010000028.1, read as the reverse complement.
ACCCAATTCACCCTTATTGGTCATATCCATCACAGACGGAAGCCCTGTTGCAATTGGCAGGCAACCGAAGTACATCCCTTCAAGTATCACCAAACAAAAACTTTCCCACCGTGACGGCATACATATGTATTTAGCTTTAGAGTAAATTTTAAACAACTCACTCCTGTCATTCACCTGGCCAGCCAGCGAGATTGAAGATCTAAGCCATGGGTTGATGCGAAGTATTTCTTCAACTTCGCCATTAAACTGCTTGGTCGCCTCTCCCACAAAAAGAAATTTCCACTGGCCGGCTTCAGACGGATTCAACCGAGTTAGAGCTTTAAGAAAAAGTTCGGTATTTTTGGGATAAGATCCGAGTCTACCTATCGTAGCAACAATATTTTCCTTCTTCTCAATCACGTCCTCTATGTTGATTGGCAAACCAGGACAAAAGCCGTTAGGAATATAGTAAATTCTATTTTTATAAAAAGGAAGTCCCCGCAATTCTTCTGCCAATTGCACGGCTTCGACGCTAAAAAAGTCCACAGCGGAAGAAAGGCAATATTTCAAAAACCGTTTCAGCCTGTATGCAAGAGAAGCAAACGCGCCAGCCGGTCCTTTAAGAATCAACTCCAACTCGAGATGGCTCATATCCAGCTTACAGTACACCAATCCCTTGGGGTTCAGGAGCTTATAAACGGATGCCGCGAGGAGGGAAAAGAAATTCCCGTGATATATGTTAAGAACGTCGATTCCGCCCGACATCCTGCCTAATTCTAGGAGAAGCCTCACATAAGTCCAGGGGCGGAAGCGGGAGGGTTCTACGGCATAAAGCTCGACTTGTTCGGAATATTCCGGAGTTGGAGGTATTGCGTCAGACTTAACATAAAGCACCCCCCCCCTCCATCCACTGGTACGCCCGAAATGATATGGTATAGCCCCCACATCCTTATTGGAGAGGACGAGATTAAATTCAGGAAAAAGTGTGATAAATAATTTTTTCGTCACTATTGGCCGGATTTAATAATCCGGAGTCTCCCGATAATTTTATTCGGTATCAAATACTTCAATAGCATTCGGACAAACACGGGTAAAGAGGCGGCGTTCAGATGTCTGACCGATATCCTGAGCACGTATGTTAACAACGAGACGGAATCACCCAAGGTCCGGCGCCTGCTCATAGCCAGGTAAAATACGAACCTGATTAGATAGGCTTCGGCGCAGTCGAGCATTTCCTTCGCGGAGCGCGGAGGCAGATTCAATATGCCGGCAGCCATGCGGGAGAGGCGATATATTTCATCGCTCCATTCTAATATCCCGGCGCTTCCGCTAAGATTGCCTTTATGCACTACACTGGTAAAAACGACATGGGGGACGAACACCACGCGACGCAAAGTGTCCATGGAGCATATCTTGACGACCATGGCCATATCAAGGACCAGCCCAAACCCGCCCCAAGAGTATCCACCCTTTGCCCGCATCTCAGAAGTCCGGCACATGGTAGCCCCTGTGGGATAATACCTTCTGGATTTATAGCTTTGGAGTATGAACTCGGAAACGGGCTCAGATTCCGGAGGGATGGTCCACATGGCGCTGACGGCAGCTCCTTCGGTCTCCCTCAGCAACTCGCTTTTACCGTATACCAAGGCTACGCTCCCGGGGTCCCTCAAAAATGTTTCCATAAGCCGGGAGACGGCGGATGGGACCAGGAAGTCATCGTCCGACAGAAGCAGAAAATATTCGCCCTGCGCGTTATCCAGAGTTCTATTCCAATTTTCAGCGATGGTAAGCGTTTCGCTAGAAGAGACGTAACGAATGGCCGTGCCGAAAGAACTCAACAGTTCCCCGGTGGAGTCGGTGGAGGCATTATCGGAAACAAAAACATCCAGATTCGGATAATCCTGATCCAGGGCGCTTTTCAGAGACCGCTCAAGCAGTCCCACCCTATTACGAGTGGGGATGCCTATCGTCACCTTAGGCAAAGACAGCTGCCGCATATTTTTTAACCAGACCGCGGAAACGGTATTTTTCTTCCGTTGGCACGATAAAAGCCCAGAAGAGTCCGGCCACCAACGCGAAATAGAAAAGAAAGAATCCCGAGATAGAAAACAGATCATCCGGGATCGGCAACAAAGACCTGGACACCCGGCACAGAAGGATGTTCCCAACCAGACATACCAGCAACGGCGCTACCATTTTCAAAAAATAACTTTTCAGGGAATAACCGAATTTTTCCATGGATTTGTAAGGGGCATACCAGTTATTCGTGAAAAGCTGGGCCAATAAAGTACCCAGCGGGACACCGATAAGACCGAATTGACCACACAAGAGAACAGAGAGGATGATTTTCAGTAAGGCGGCTATCAAAGCGGCCGGGAGGAATACTATGTACCCCGCCGCCATAACCGCAGAAGCGTGCACTACGTGGTGAACCTCTAGGACGAGCATGGCAAGGAGAACCCACAGCACATCGTTCCCCGGAAAATACCCGTCCCCCAGCCAGATATAAACGATCCGATCCCCATAAACTCCTATAAATGGAACCAGTATCACCACCAATCCGACCCCGTAACGCACATTCCGCATCAGGAGCGCGTTGAAAGCAGCGGAATCCTTGGCGGCGTGCAGCCGTGAGGCGAATGGGACCGAGATATTTATGGAGATGAGCGAAAAAGTCATTAGTACCCAGACTATTTTCATGACCGGCTCATACCTGGTTATCACGGCAGGACCCATAAGGTATGCGATGATAATGTTGTCCGTCTGGAGTATTAATATAGCTCCAAGGCCCATGGCGGCCCATTTCAAGCTGGGCATTGCAATGGTTTTAAGGACTGCGGGGTCAAAATGCCCTTTGCCTCTCAGCCACGGGTTCGTCCGATAAAGATGCCACCATCCGGCAAGTCGTCCGAGAATGGAGTGAACCGTCCAAGCGGCGGCCAGCCCCAAAATCCCGGTACCGGCCCGCAAGGCAAGCCAGGCCATAAGCAACCATAGCAACTGCGTAAAGGCTTTTATCAGTTTTTCAGCAGAAACCTGGCCGAGACCGAATAGCGCGGCAAAGGCCGGCCCCCCCAAAAGATTTATGGCGGCGCCGAAAGAGAATATTATCCAGCCAGCGATGATTTCCAATCCATAGCCGCGGGAGGAGATCAACCATATGCCCCCTCCTAGCGCAAAAATCAGAGCGAAAAAAGTTAAAAACCTGAAAAGAGAGGAAACCGTCCTGATGAAATCAGAAATTCTCTCCTCGCGGGAAGACTCGTCGGCATTCCCTCTGCCGATGATGAACCCAATCTCCCTCGCGACCGTGGGGCTTATTCCCAGATCTAGAAAAAGAATGTATGCCCCGATATTAAGAAAAATAAACCAGATACCCGCGATATCCGGAGCCAGGGATGCGATGACCAATTTAATAATCAGGATATTAACGACTATCCCTGTCAGTGTAAGCAAGGAACCGCTTAATATCCCCAACGCAATACTCTTATTCATCGAAACATTCCCCGCTAGAACGGAGAATCTACATCCCATAGAGGAGGGAACATGGAATCCCTCGCAGAAATAAGGGGGCGTGAGGACGGCCAAGGAATGCCTGCGGAAGCCCAGAGAACTCCGCTGTCGTAGGCCTTGGAATATACTGTGGAAACTTTATACACCATTATCGCGGATTCGCTCATCACATAGAAGCCGTGCGCCAGGCCTTTGGGGATATAGAGTATATTGCCTTTGACAGAATCCAGTTCGAATACCGCATATTTACCAAACGCCGGGCTGTCTTTTCGCAAATCGATAACCGCGTCAAAAACCCTCCCCGAACAGGCGTAGACCACCTTAACGTGGTCATGCGGAGGCTTCTGAAAGTGCATTCCTCTGAGTACCCCGCGTTTGGAAATGGAATAATACTCTTCCCGGAAACAAGTTTCCAATCCCAAGGCACTGAAGTCCTCTTCGTGAAAGGTCTTGACGAAAAGCCCGCGCTCGTCCGAGTGGATTTTAGGTATAAGTTCAAAACAGCCGGGAATAGGAGTGGCTTTCTTTTCGAAGTTCATCAATTCGCCTTAAGAAAATCGACAAAGGTCCCGACCATGTATTTCAGTGTCACCGGGTTCATGCCGGGGTAGACGCCCACCCAGAACGTGCGGTTAAGGATGGCGTCGGTATTAGTCAGTTCTCCGACCACTCTATATCCCTTGTCTGCGCGGCGCATCTCATCGAAACAGGGATGTTTGACCAGGTTGCCGGCGAAAAGCATGCGGGTCTGCACCTTGTTGCTTTCCAGGTGGGACACCAGCGCGTCGCGAGTGAAGCCGGCCCCTTCCCTTACGGTGACCAGGAAGCCGAACCAGCTGGGGTCCGCCCCGGGAGTCGGTTCAGGAAGGATCAGCTTGTCCGAGTATTTGCTTAACGCCTTGCGCAGTAAAGACCAGTTCTTCTTGCGGGCCTCCACGAAACCAGGGAACTTCTTAAGCTGCGCCAGGCCTATGGCCGCCTGCATCTCGGTGGCTTTGAGGTTGTAGCCGAAATGGGAATAGACGTATTTATGGTCGTAGCCCAGGGGCAGTTCCCCGTACTTGCGGGTGAAGCGGTTGTTACAGGTATTGTCCTTCCCCGACGGACACCAGCAGTCGCGGCCCCAGTCGCGGAAGGACTCTATCAGGCGCCTTAGCAGCGGGTCATTGGTATAGACCGCGCCGCCCTCGCCCATGGTCATGTGATGCGGCGGGTAGAAGCTGGAGGTGCCGATATGGCCGAAGGTGCCGGTGAATCCCCATTTGCCGTTGAGTTTGTAGCGGGAGCCCAGTGCGTCACAGTTGTCCTCTATAAGCCAGAGGCCATGGCGGTCGCAGAACTTCTTAACTTTTGCGATATCGAATGGATTGCCCAGCGTATGGGCCAGCATGACGGCCTTGGTTTTTCGGGAGCGGGCCTTTTCCAGCAGTGAACAGTCTATGTTGTAAGAAGGCAGCGATACATCGACGAAGACCGGCACGGCGCCGTACTGTATGATCGGCGTCACGGTAGTAGGGAAGCCCGCGGCCACGGTTATCACCTCGTCGCCGGGCTTTATCTGCCGGACGCCCAGTTTGGGCGAGGTGAGGGCCATGAAGGCGACCAAATTGGCCGACGAGCCGGAGTTCACCAGCGAGACATATTTGACGCCGAGATACTGGCCGAGTTTCTCCTCGAACTCGGCGCAATAGCGGCCGGAGGTCAGCCAGAAATCGAGGGCGGTATCGGTGAGCGCGATCATTTCTTTATCGTCGTAGACGCGACCGCCGTAATTGACGAAGCTCTCGCCCGGACTGAAGACGGGCTTGCGGTGGAATTTCTTGTAATAAGCGGACACTTTCCTGAAGATCTCAGCGCGGGCTTTTGCTTCCTGTTTGGTCATTTGGAGTACTCCGATATTTGTTCAAGGCAGACGGCGCGCATGTCCGAACCGGACTGGTAGGCGCGGGTCCATTCGATTATCCTGTCTATGGCCTGGCCCACCCGCCAGCGCGGCTTCCAGCCGAGACGCTTGCGGGCCTTGGAGGAATCGAGCCGCAGGAACTTCGCCTCATGGGGATGGGGTCCCTTGTCTATCTGGTAGCCGGGGGCCTCCGGCCAGCGGCTGAACATGCGCTTCACCAGCCACTCGACATCCTTGGCGTCGCCGGCGTCGGGACCAAAGTTCCAGGCCTCGGCGAACCTGGGGCCTTGGTCATAAAGCTTCTCAGCCAGGCGCAGGTAGCCCGAGAGGGGCTCCAGCACATGCTGCCAGGGGCGGATGGAGCGCGGATTGCGTATGCGGACTTTCTCGCCCCTGAGCGCGGCGCGGATGATATCGGGGATAAGCCGGTCGGCGGCCCAGTCTCCCCCGCCTATGACATTGCCGGCACGGGCGCTGGCCAGGGCCACGCCGTGGGTCTTGAAGTCCTTGGGGTTGAAGAAAGAATTGCGGTAGGCCGCCGTCACCAGTTCCGAGCAGGCTTTGCTGCTGGAATAGGGGTCATAGCCGCCCATCGGCTGGTCTTCGCGGAAAGCCCGGTTATTCTCGCGGTTCTCGTAGCACTTGTCGGTGGTCACATTGACCACGGCCCTGATCGACGGGCAGGAACGCGCGGCTTCCAGGAGGTTGACCGTCCCCATGACATTGGTCTCGTAGGTTTCCGCCGGGAGCCGGTACGATTCGCGCACCAGGGGCTGGGCGGCCATGTGTATGACTATCTCCGGGGCCGCGTCGGCCATGGCCCGCTTAAGCCTGCCGGCGTCGCGGACATCGGCTATGACGGAGCGCATCCTGGCGTTGAGGCGGCAGAGGTCGAAAAGGCTGGGGTCTGTCGGCGGCTTGAGGGCGTAGCCCGTCAGCCGCGCGCCCATGGAGTCCAGCCAGACGGACAGCCAGGCGCCCTTGAAGCCCGTATGGCCCGTCAGAAAGACTTTCTTGCCTTCCCAGAACTTGTTCATTTCCATTTCTTCCATGGCGCCGCGCCGCTGTCCCAGAGTTTTTCCAGTTCCATTTTCTCGCGCAGTGTGTCCATGCACTGCCAGAAACCGTCGTGTCGATAGGCGCGCAACTGGCCGGAGGAGGCCAGTTTGGCCAGCGGCTTGCGCTCCCAGATATCCGAGTCGTCGTGCAGATGGGCGAAGATCTCCGGCTCAAGGACGAAGAAGCCGCCGTTTATCCAGGCGCCGTCCCCCTGCGGCTTCTCCTGGAAGGCTTCGACGGCGCCCGTCGCGTCCATCTCGATGGCGCCGAAACGCCCCTTCGGCTGAATGGCCGTAACGGTGGCGTGGCGGCCGTGCTTGCGGTGGAAAGCGAGAAGTTTCTTGATGTCCACGTCGGCCAGGCCGTCGCCGTAGGTGAGCATGAAGGTCTTATCCCCCACATAATCGCGCACATTGCGTATGCGGCCGCCGGTCATGGTGTTGAGCCCCGTGTCCACCAGGGTGACCTTCCAGGGCTCCGCCTTGCAGTGATGGATGTCCATGCAGTTCTTCTTCATGTCGATGGTAACGTCGGCCTGGTGGAGGAAATAGTTGGCGAAATACTCCTTGATCATGTAGCCCTTGTAGCCCAGGCACAGGACGAAATCGTTTATCCCGTAATGGGAGTATGTCTTCATGATGTGCCAGAGCATCGGTCTGCCGCCGATCTCCACCATGGGCTTGGGCCTGAGGTCGGTTTCCTCGCTGAGCCGCGTTCCCATTCCGCCGGCAAGTATGACAGCTTTCATATCATCTCTCCCTTTCCTGAGTCTGAGTTCAAAGGCTCCAGTAGGTCATCCCCGCCGCGCGGGCGGCCGCCGGGTCATAAGCTGATTTCACGTCCACCAGCACGGGCTTCTCTCCCATCAGGGCGGCCAGGCTGGACACGGGCAGGACCTTGTAATCCTGGTGCGCCACGGCCAACACCACGGCGTCCGCGGGCTTGAGCTTGTCGAAAGGGACCAGTTTCACGCCGTACTCGGCCTCGGCGGCGGCCGGGTCGGCCAGCGGGTCGGAAACCTGCACCTTGAGGCCGTAATCCCGCAGTTCACTGATTATGTCGGCGACTTTTGAATTGCGCAGGTCGGGGCAGTCCTCTTTGAAAGTTATGCCGAGCACGGTCACGGTTGCGCCGCAGGGATTGTGGCCGGCGCGCACCATCTCCTTCACGGTCTTCTGGGCGATGAACTTGCCCATGCTGTCGTTTATCCGGCGGCCGGCAAGTATCACCTGGGGGATATAGCCGATCTTCTCGGCCTTATGCGTCAGGTAGTAGGGATCCACTCCTATGCAATGGCCCCCCACCAGGCCGGGGTGGAACTTGAGGAAGTTCCACTTGGTGGCGGCGGCTTCCAGGACCTCGGAGGTCCGTATGCCCATTCGGTCGAATATGAGGGCGAGCTCGTTCATCAGCGCTATGTTGATGTCGCGCTGGGTGTTCTCGATGACCTTGGCGGCTTCGGCCACTTTTATGGACGAGGCCTTGTGCAGCCCGGCTTCGAGCACCGAGCCGTAGACCAGGGAGATTGTCTCCAGGGATTCGGCGTCCATGCCGGCGACCACTTTCTTTATTTTGGCGAACGAATGCTCCCTGTCGCCGGGGTTTATGCGCTCCGGGCTATAGCCCACTTTAAAATCGGGGCCGCATTTGAGGCCGGAGAACTTCTCCAGCACGGGAACGCAGTCCTCCTCGGTGGCGCCGGGGTATACCGTGGACTCATAGACCACGATATCGCCTTTCTTGAGGGCTTTGCCTACGGTCTCGGAAGCCTTCAGGACCAGCGACATGTCGGGCTGATTGGCCTCGTCCACCGGCGTGGGGACGGCCACTATGTGAAAATCGGCGCCTTTAAGGACGGAGACCTCGTCAGTATAGACCAGGTCGGCGGCCTTGAGTTCTTCGGGGGACACTTCCCCGGTACGGTCATCTCCGCCGGCCAGTTCGGCCAGGCGGGACTTGTTTATGTCGAAAGCTATGACCCGCGTTTTCTTACCGAAGGCAACCGCCACCGGCAGCCCCACATAACCCAGGCCTATGACCGAAACCTTTCTCTTCATTTCTTCCCCTTGGCTCCCCTGCCGTAAATGTCGCCGTAGCGGACTATGTCGTCCTCGCCGGTGTATTCCCCGTTCTGCACCTCTATCATCTCCAGCGGCACGCGGCCGGGGTTCTCCAGCCTGTGCTCGGTGGACTTGGGGACATAGGTGCTCTCGTTCTCGTGGACCATTGAAACAGTCTTCCCAATAGTGACCTTGGCCGTCCCTTTCACTATTATCCAGTGCTCGCTGCGGTGATAATGCAGCTGATGGCTGAGCTTCTGGCCGGGTTTCACCACTATGCGCTTTATCTTGTAGCGCGGCCCCTCTTCCAGGATGGTGTAGGAGCCCCAGGGGCGGTAGGTAGTGGTATGCTCCACCACTTCCTTGCGCTTGCGCTCCTTGAGGGCGTCCACTACTTCCTTTACCCGCTGGGCCTGGCCTTTTTTTATGACCAGGAGGGCGTCGTCTGTGTCGATTATGATGAGGTCCTTGACGCCGACGGCCGTGATGAGCCGCTTTCCGCCGTATACCGTGGTGTTCTTGGTATCGAGGTCGAGCACGTCGCCGATATTGACATTGCCGGCGGCATTGGGCTTTATCACTTCGTGAAGGGAATCCCAGGAGCCGACATCGGACCAGAGTATGGTCATGGGGAGCACCGAAGCCTTCTTCGATTTTTCCATGACCGCGTAGTCTATGGAGATGGAAGGCATATTGCGGAAATCCGATATCATCCTGGCCAGCGGGGCGCCCATCCGGCGGCTTATCTCGGGCGCGTGGGATTTGAATTCGGCCAGCATGGCGCCTATGGTGAACGAGAACATGCCGGAGTTCCAGTAGTAATCGCCGGCGCGCAGGTATTTTTCAGCGGTAGCGAGGTCCGGCTTTTCGGCGAACCTGGCGACCTTGAATACCCCCCCGCCCTGCGGGAGACCTTTGCGGATGTAGCCGTAGCCGGTCTCGGGCCGGGAGGGCTTTATGCCGAAAGTGACGATCGCCCCGTCCTTAGCCGCCGCTTCCGCCTGGCGGGCGTAGTCCGCGAACTTCTCGACCGGCTCAATGATATGGTCCGAGGGGCAGATGAATACGACCTCGTCCTTGCCGCATTTGAGCTTCTCCTGGCAGTACTTCATCACCAGGGCGATGGCGGGGGCGGTATTGCGGCCGACGGGCTCCAGTATGACATTGTCTGCTATGGCCGGGGAGACGGAGCGCAGATCCTCCTGCACGTGAAAGCGGTAATCCTCGTTGGTGATGACAAAGATGTCTTTGAGCGGTACCACGGCCGCCAGGCGTTCCACGGTCTGGCAGAGCAGCGACTTCCCCCCGTTCAGTTTTATGAACTGCTTGGGGAGGCCATAGCGCGAGACCGGCCAGAGCCTTGTGCCGGACCCGCCGGCGAGTATCACAGCTTTCATAGTCGCACCTTCTTTCCGTCGAGGCGGTCGAGTTCCGCTTCGACCATGATACGGGTCAATTCGTCGAATTTGGTCTTCGGCTCCCAGCCGAGCACTCTCCTGGCCTTGGCGGCGTCGCCGACCAGTTCCTTTACGTCCGCGGGGCGGTAAAATTCTTCGGAGATCTCCACTCTGACCTTGCCGGTCGCGGCGTCAACGCCTTTTTCTTCCAGGCCGGCTCCCCGCCACCGCAGTTCCATGCCGGCCGAGGCGAAAGCGGCGGTGATGAATTCGCGCACCGGGTGCGTTCTGCCAGTAGCCAGGATATAATCATCCGGTTCGGGCTGTTGGAGCATGCTCCACATCCCCTCGACGTATTCTTTGGCGTAACCCCAATCGCGCAGGGCGTCCAGGTTGCCGACGGCGACCGTTTCCTGAAGTCCCCGGCTTATGCGCGCGACGGCGGCCGCTATCTTGCGGGTGACGAACTGTTCGCCGCGCAGGGGGCTTTCGTGATTGAACAGTATGCCGTTGCAGGCGTACATCTTTTGCGCCTGGCGGTAGTTGACGGTTATCCAGTGGGCGTAAAGTTTGCTGACGGCGTAAGGGCTCCGGGGATAAAAATCGGTGGTCTCGTTCTTCTGGGCGCTGCCGGTGCTGCCGAAGAGTTCGGCCGTGCTGGCCTGGAAGAAGCGGGCGCCGGGGCAGGTCCTGCGGATGGATTCCAACAGGCGCGCCACGCCGACGGCGTTTATCTCGGAGGTCAGCACCGGCTGCGCGAAAGAGGTGAGAACGAAGCTCTGCGCGGCGAAATTATATATCTCGTCGGGCTGAACGCTTTCCAGGGCGGCGCGTATGCCGGGCTCGTCCATCAGGTCCAGCGGAACTTCTTTGACCTTGCCCTCTATCCCCAGTTCGCGCAGGCGCCAGGCCCCGGCGTCGCCCGGGATATCGGCGCCGTATACCTGGTAGCCTTTCTCCAGCAGGAACCGGGACAGGTAAGCCCCGTCCTGGCCGCGATAGCCGGTAATGAGAGCTTTCTTCATCAGCAGTTCTTGACCGCGGCGAAACCGCCCCGCCTGAGATGCAGTTCGCTGAGGGCGAGTTTAAGGTCGGAAGCGGCCATCTCGGCGGCCAGCATATCGGTAGTGGTCTCGGGCTTCCAGCCGAGCACCTTCTTCGCCTTGGACGGATCGCCGAGCAGGGTCTCCACTTCGGCCGGGCGGTAGAAGCGCGGGTCCACCCGCACGATGGTATCGCCTTTTTTGATCTTGATATCGCGGGGGTCCACGCCTTCGGGGACGTCTACGGACTTAACTATGCCCGTTTCCCCCTCGGCCTTGCCCTTCCAGGCCAGCTTCACGCCTATCTCGCCGGCGGCCATCTCTATGAAGCGGCGCACGGAATACTGTTTGCCGGTGGCGATGACGAAGTCCTCGGGCTTGGACTGCTGCAGGATAAGCCACATGGCGCGCACATAGTCGCGGGCGTGGCCCCAGTCGCGCAGCGAGTTCATGTTGCCCATGTAGAGGCAGGGCTGCATGCCCAGCAATATCCGGCCGAGCGCGCGGGTTATCTTGCGGGTGACGAATTCCTCGCCGCGCAGCGGGCTCTCGTGATTGAAGAGTATGCCGTTGCAGGCGAACATGCCGTATGACTCGCGGTAATTGACGGTTATCCAGTAGGCGTACATCTTGGCCACGCCGTAGGGGCTGCGGGGATGGAAAGGGGTTTTCTCGCTCTGGGGGATCTCGCGGACCTTGCCGTAGAGTTCCGAGGTGGAAGCCTGGTAGATACGAGTTTTTTTGGCCAGGCCCAGCAGTCGTACAGCCTCGAGGATACGCATGGTGCCCAGGCCGTCGCAGTCGGCGGTATATTCGGGCTCGTCGAAGCTGACCGCCACATGGCTCTGCGCCCCGAGATTGAAGATCTCGTCGGGCTTTATCTCGGATATGACGCGGGTGAGATTGGTGGAATCGGTCAGGTCGCCGTAATGCAGCTTGAGCTTGGAGGACTTGGGATCGGCCAGGTCGCAGATATGGTCTATGCGGGAGGTATTGTGGGAGGCCGAGCGGCGGCGCAGACCGTGCACTTCGTAGCCCTTTCCCAGGAGGAATTCCGAGAGATAGAAGCCGTCCTGTCCTGTTACGCCGGTGATGAGAGCTTTTTTCATGTTGTCTGGAAGTCCTCCGTAAAACTCCGCGCAATGTAAAAGCAAGATCACGGGAGGTGTCCCGTAATGATATCTATATTATAGCAAAGGCTGACTAGGCGGGAAAACCGGGTTAAAGCGCGAGGTCAAGGCCGTCTTTGGCGGCCAGGGAATTGCGGAAAGTCTTCTTTGCGACGCGCAAGGCCATGGCGCGCAGGTCCGACTTATGGTAGCGCTCCGCGGAAAAGTGCGTAAGTATCAGTTTTTTGGCGCCGGACTCCGCGGCCAGGCGGGCGGCGGTCTCGGGGTTGAAATGGGGCCAGAGCGGGTTGGTCTCGCCTGGCAGATGGGCGCATTCGGTTATGAGCGCGTCGGCGCCGCGGGCCAGTTCCAGGGCGTTGGGACAATAGCCGGTGTCGGTACAGTAGGTTACGGTTTTCCCCTCCAGCTCCAGGCGGAAACCCAGGACCGGATCGGCGTGGACCAGCGGCAGGGTCTTTATCTGGAAAGGGAGGCGGGCTTTCTCCGACGGGAGTTCCACTATTTTCACCGGGTAGGGGAGTTTATCCAGCGGCACGGTGAAGGGCCGGCCGACGAAATTTTCAAGTACGCGGCGGGCGCCTTTCTGGGCGCAGATGATCAGGCCCTTTTTTAACTTGAACTTGACCAGGGTGTGCAGCCCGGCGATGTGGTCTATGTGAAAATGGCTCAGCAGGATGAAAACGGGCTTGGCGCCGTCGCAATACTTGTCCAGTTTATAGAGGCCGTTGCCCGCGTCCAGGACTATGTCCCAGCGGCGCGTCTTTATCAGCGCGCAGACGGTATTGCCCGTCGCGGTGTCATACCAGCCGTTGGTGCCCAAAAAAACTATTTTCATCGCGCTTTGCCCCGCGCTCGGTAATGTTCAAAAGTGCTTTTCAGACCCTTCCGGATGTCCCAGCGCGGGCGCCAGCCGAGAAGGGAGCGGGCCTTGCGCAGGTCGGCCACGACGGGCGGGGCGGGCCGGGCGGCCGGCGGGTACGAGGCGTCCAGCTTCGCGCCGGAAACGGCTTCCAGCGCGGCGATGACCTCGCGCACGTCGTGGCTGCGCGCGGCGCCGACATTGACGGTCTCATGGCGGCGGAGCCGGCCCGCCGTTTTGGCGGCGCGCACATAGGCCGCCGCGATATCGTCCACGTAAATGAACGAAAGTTTCTGGCCGGGGCCGGAAAGTTTCACCGGGGAACCTTTCAGGAGAGAGTTGACCAGGTAGGGGATGACCTTGTCCGGGTTATCGTCGGGGCCGTAGGGCGAAAAAAGCCGGATGGTCATGGCTTTCATCGCGCCGGAGGCGGCGTAGGTCTTTAGTATGCCGTCGAAGGCGGTCTTGGTGGAGGCGTAGAGGTTCCACGGGGCTATGGGCGCGGTTTCTTTAAGCGGGCCGCGGCGGGGCAGTTCGCATTCGAAGAAAGTCCCGGTGTTGATGAACCACTTGACGCCGGCCGCGACGGCGGCTTCCAGCAGCAGGGCGGGCATCTCGACATTGGTGCGCATCATCGGCCCCACGTCGGCGGGGGCGTGGCGCTTGCGGTAATAGGTGGCCAGGTGAATGACGCCGTCGATCTTTTCTTTGCGCAGGACGGAGGCGGCTTTCTCGCCCGGCAGGCGGTAGATTTTAATGCGCGGGAGCAGACGCTTCACCCTGAACAGGTCGCAGCCGGGCCGCTCCAGGCCGACCACCCTGAACCCGGCTTCCAGGAGGCGCGCCGCCACCCTGCAGCCTATGAAGCCGGCCGCGCCGGTTATGAGTACGGTCTCGGATTTAACGGACATGGTCAGGAATAGTTCCTCTTGAGCCATTTACGATAGGCGCCGGTACGGACATTCTTTATCCAGCCGGGATTGTCCAGGTACCAGCGCACGGTGCGCAGTATGCCGCCGGCGAAGTCCACCGACGGGCGCCAGCCCAGCCGGCGCCTGAGTTTTGAGAAATCGATGGCGTAGCGGCGGTCGTGGCCGGGGCGGTCTTTTACGAAGGTTATGAGGTTCTCGTAATTCCTGCCCCTGAGGGCGGGGTTCTCCGGCGAGGGCAGCAGTTCTTCCAGCGCCGCGCAGACCGAGCGCACCACGTCTATGTTCTTCATCTCGCAGTCGCCGCCGACATTGTAGGTTTCGCCGGGGCGGCCTTTGGCCAGTATGCGCCAGATGGCGGCGCAATGGTCCTCCACATAAAGCCAGTCGCGCACGTTCTTGCCGTCGCCGTAGACTGGCAGGGGTTTCCCCTCCATGGCGTTGAGTATGACCAGCGGGATGAGCTTCTCCGGGAACTGGTAAGGCCCGTAATTATTGGAGCAGTTCGAGATGGTGACCGGCAGGCCGTAGGTGTGACGGTACGCCCGGACCAGGTGGTCCGCCGAGGCCTTGGAGGCGGAATACGGGCTGCGCGGGTCGTAGGGCGTGGTCTCCTTGAACTTGCCTTTCGGCCCCAGCGAGCCGTAGACCTCGTCGGTGCTGACATGGTGGAAGCGGACGTCCTTGCGGCCGGTCCAGGCCGAGCGGGCGGCTTCCAGCAGCGCGAAGGTGCCGTGGATATTGGTCTCGACGAAGTCCTTGGGGCCGAAGATGGAGCGGTCGACATGGGATTCGGCGGCGAAATGGACGACGGCGTCGAACTTGTATTTCTTGAAGAGCCTGCCGGCCAGTTTGAAATCGCAGATGTCGCCCTTAACGAAAACATACCGTCCCTTGCAGGCGCGGGCCATGTCGGCGAGGTTCTCCGGGTTGCCGGCGTAGGTCAGCTTGTCCAGGTTGACCAGCCGGCCCTTGAATCCGGACTTCTCAAAAGCGTGGCGGATGAAATTGGAACCGATGAAGCCGGCGCCGCCGGTGACGAGAATGCTGTTCACGCGCTCTCCCTGGCGAACTTGACCACGGACTCCCGCCAATGCGGGAATTTATACCCCAATTCGCCGCAAAAACCCGCGTTGGACATGGCGGAATAGACGGGGCGTATCTCCGCCATGGGGAAATCGGTCATTTTGGCGCGCGCCATCTCTTTCTTTATCCCGTGGGCCTCGAGGACGGCGGCGGCCCAGTCGTAGCGGGCGCAGGGTTCGCCGCCGGAGAGATGCCAGCGGCCGGTGAGGCCCGCTTTCAGCGCTTCCATTACGGCCTCCACGATGTCGCCGGTATAAGTCGGCACCGAAACCTGGTCGCCGGCCACCCGCAGGGGGCCGGGGGCGGCCGCCCAGCGCAGCAGGTCGTGCGTGAAGCCCCGGCGGCCGGGGCCGTAGACCCAGCTCAGCCGCAGGACCAGCGAGCCTGGGCAATCCAGCGCGTATTCCTCGCCTTTGAGCTTGGACCGGCCGTATTCGCTGAGCGGGGCGGGCGGGTCCGCCTCGGTATAAGGCAGGCGCTTTTTCCCGTCGAAGACGTAATCGGTGCCGAAATGCACCAGCTTGGACTCGAGCTGGCGCGCGGCGAAAGCGAGGTTGCGCACGCCCTCGGCGTTGACGGCGAAGGCGGCCCCGGGCTCCGACTCGGCCTTGTCCACAAGATTGTAAGCCGCGCAGTTTATGATAAGCCCTGGTCGGCAGGGCATAACTGCCTTCAACACGGCGTCGCCGTCGGAGATATCGAGGGAGGCGTGGTCGGCCGCTATATGATCCCAGCCGTTCTTTTCAAAAAGGCGCACGAACTCAGAACCGAGCTGTCCTTTCGCGCCGGCGATGAAGACGCGCATCAGAGGAGGGCTTCCTTCAGCGGCGGGAGGGCCGCGTCCCTGGCGGAGAGCACCGGCTTCTTTATCCCCCAGTCTATGCCGATCCCCGGGTCGTCCCAGCGTATCCCCCCCTCGTCGGCGGGAGAATATTCCGCGGTGCACTTGTACATGACCCCGGCCTCGTCGCTGAGGGCCAGGAAACCGTGGGCGAAACCGGGCGGAAAATAGATCATCAGCGCGTTATCGGCGCTGAGCTCCCTGGCCAGCCACTTGCCGAAAGTCGGGGAACCGCGGCGTATGTCCACACCGACGTCCAGCACGGCGCCGGCGACGCAGCGCACCAGCTTGCCCTGCGCGGCGGCGCCGCGCTGGAAATGCAGGCCGCGCAGCACGCCCTTGGCGGACCTTGAGTGGTTGTCCTGCACGAAATCGCCGGGGATGCCGGCTCTGACGAAGTCGCTGCGCTTGAACGACTCCATGGCGGAGCCCCGCCCGTCGGCGAAAACGCGCGGCTTCACCAGGACGCAGCCCTCGACGGGGAGTTTCTCGAATTCAAAAGGCATGTTACTTCTCGCCGGCCACTTTGCGCAGGTAGGCGCCGTAGGTGTTCCTGCTCAGGCCGTCGGCCATTTTCAGCAGGGCGGCCTTGTCTATCCAGCCCTGCGCGTAGGCGATCTCCTCGATGCAGGCGATCATGAGTCCCTGGCGCTTCTCTACGGTGGCGATGAAATCCCCCGCCTCCTGCAGGCTGTCGAAGGTGCCGGTGTCCAGCCAGGCGTAGCCGCGGCCCAGCAGTTCCACCTTCAGTTTGCCTTCGGAGAGATAGCCCTTGTTGAGGTCGGTTATCTCAAGCTCGCCGCGGGCGCTGGGCTTTATGCCGCGCGCGGCGGCCGCGACGCCCCGGGGATAGAAATAAAGGCCGGTGACGGCGTAATTGGACTTGGGCTTTGCCGGCTTCTCCTCGATGGAGAGAGCCTTGCCGTCCTTGTCGAAATCCACCACGCCGTAACGCTCGGGGTCGTTGACATAATAGCCGAAGACGGTGGCCTGGCCGGCGGAGGCGGCGTGCACGGCCTTGCGGAAGATCCCGGGGAGGCCGTGGCCGTAGAAGATATTGTCGCCCAGCACCAGGCAGGCGGTGTCGGAGCCGATGAATTCCTCGCCTATGATGAGGGCCTGCGCCAGGCCTTCGGGCCTGGGCTGCTCGGCGTAGGAGAGCTTAAGCCCCCAGCGCGAGCCGTCGGCGAAGATGGCCTTGAACCGGGGCAGGTCCTGCGGCGTGGAGATGATGAGTATCTCCCGCATGCCGGCCAGCATCAGCGCCGACAGGGGATAATAGATCATCGGCTTGTCGTAGACCGGCAGCAGCTGCTTGCAGACCGGCATGGTGACCGGGTAAAGCCTTGTGCCGGAACCGCCGGCGAGTATAACGCCCTTCATTTTGCCTCCCGTCCCCCCTGAAACTACCAGCGAGTTTCCAGCACCCGGTCGTCGGCCTTGGGCTTGCGGAAGAACTGCGGCAGCTTGGCCAGGTTGCGCATCAGCACGGTTACCACGCCGCCCAGGCCGTACTCCTTGAGCACGCGGTAATCCTCGCGGCTGCGCTTGACCAGCCAGGCGAACGACTTCTTGGTGTCGTCGTAGCGCATCTTCACCAGCACTTCCGGCATGTAATAAGTGGTGGCGTAGTTCTTGTAGAGGAACCGCGCTATCAGCTCGTAGTCGGCGCGCAGCTTGTAGTCGGTGGCGAAATAGCCGAACTTCTTAAAGAGCTCCCGCCTGATGAAGAAAACCGGCAGCGGCGGCATCCAGCCGTTCTCGAAGTTGTAGCGGTCGTAGTCGCCGGCCTTGTAGTAGCGCAGCGGGCGCTGCGAGTCGGTGGCGATATAGACCATGTCGCCGTAGAGGCAGTCGCGGCGCTTGGCGGCCATGGTGCGCAGCACATTGGCGACGGTGTTGCGGTCGGTGTAGAAACTGTCGGGCGGCAGGACGGCGATTATGTCGCCGGTGGCGGCCGAGAGGCATTTGTTCAGCGCCGTGTAATAATCGTCTCCCTTGAGCTGTATGAACTTGGCGAAGCGGTTCTGGTAGCGCTTTATCACTTCCAGCGTGCCGTCGGTGGAGCCGCGGTCGGCCAGGATATACTCAAGCTCGGTCCAGTTCTGGCCCAGCGCGCTCTGCATGCAGTCTTCGACGGTCTTTTTGGCGTTGAGGACTACGGTGACTATGGATATCTTCATCGGTGTTCCTTTAACGGCGTGACAAGGAAGTTGTTTATGGCCAGCAGCGACGCTCCGGAGGCCTGGAAGCATTCCAGCGCCTGCTCGGGCGTGACGGGCAGCGGCTCGCCGGTCAGCAGCGGGGCGCTGACCAGCATGGGCACGCCAACGCGGCGGTCGAAGGCCTCCAGCAGCGCGTAGAAGCGGTGGTTGAACTCCCAGGTGACGGTCTGCACCCGGGGCGTACCGCCGCCGGGCAGGCCGGGCACCTGTTCGCGCCGCGCCGGCCGCACGCGCAGGGCTTTGGCCATGAACGGCGAAGGGCGGACGGTGTCGAACCAGTCCGCCGCTTTCTCGGCCATGACGGCCGCGCCGCCGCCCAGATCCCGGTGCACGGGGATGCGCGGATCGGCCAGCAGGCAGCGCCCGCCCAGCGGCCAGGCGCCCCAGGGCGCGCGGCCCTGGAACCAGCCGACCTTCCCCCCGCCGGCCAGCGTGCCGGCGACGGTCTCGTACATCTCTTTCTCGGCGACCTTGGTGTAGGACAGGCCGCGGGACTTGAGCACGGCCTCCACCGCGGAATCGTCGTAATGCGGGCCCACGTAGGGATTGTCCAGCTGGTAGCTGCGGCGGTAGCCCTTGGCCTGGTTCCAGATCCAGTAGGCGGCGCCTATGGCGGTGCCCCCGGCGTGCGGCGCCGGCGGCACGAAGACGTCGCGGAAGCGGGTGCGCTCGTATATTTTCCCGACGGCCAGCGCGTTGCGCGCGCAGCCGCCCGAGAGGCAGAGCTTGTCGTTGCGGAACTTCTCGTAGGCGGAGTTGAGCACGTGGAAGAACACTTCCTCGAAGACCGACTGCGCCGAGGCCGCTATATCCGCGTGGCGCTGCTCCAGCGGCTCATTGGCCTCGCGGGGCCTGCCGATGAGGCCCTCCAGCTTGGCCGTGAACAGCCGCGGAAGCTCCGGCGCGCGGTCGCGCCAGAACATCGCCGCCGCCTCGGGCCCGTGAGCGAAATACGACTCGTCCACGCTGTAGAAACCGTCGGGCGCGGGCTTTATGAGCTGGCGCAGCTCGGCCTCGAACTCCGGCCGGCCGGTCTTGGAAAGTTCCATCAGCCGGTCCTCGCCGCCCCAGTTCCCGAAACCCAGGAACTGGGCCATGGCCGCGTAGAACATACCCAGCGAATTCGGGTAATAACAGCGGTCGCGGTCGTAGATCTTATTGTCCACGCCGGAGGCCCTCATGCCGCTGACATAGTCGCCGAAGCCGTCGAGCGAGACGCAGACCGCGGAGTCGAAAGGAGAGACCATGTAGGCCCCCGCCAGGTGCGCCTTGTGATGCTCCACGTAGCGAACGCGCGCCTTCACGGCGCTCATGTCGCGCTCGAGCGCGGCGCAGAGGTCCTTCTTGATATCGGCCAGCTTGGTGCCGAAGCCCAGCCGCTCCTTGAGGAGCCCCAGCGTGATCTTCTCGCCGCGCAGCGTAGCGACTTTCAGCCGCATATTGGCGTGCGGGTCGCGCCCGACGGCGATCAGGTCCACGTCCTTGAGGTCGAAATGGCAGTAGGCCAGGCAGGCCTTGACCGCCTCGACGGGCAGACCGGCCCAGCCGTGGCAGCGGCGCACGCGCGCCTCTTCCAGCGCGCACATCAGCTTTCCGTTTATTACCAGGCAGGCCGAGGAATTCTCATCGTAAGCGCTTATCCCTAAAATTATCATGCGTACATTATATTAATTCGGGGACATAATACTTAATTCCCTTGAACCGGATTTCAAGGTTCCCCCCCGGAAAGCCGGGAATCAGGTATTGTGTCCCCTGAATTATTTGACGGCGATGAAGGCGGGATAGTAGGCCCGGCCCGAAGCGCAGCCTTCCATGGCCTCGGCGCCGGGGCGGTACCGCAGGAAGCGGGCCCTGAAACCCCGCTTTCGCAGCAGGGACAGGACCTCGCCCGCTGAAAAAAGGCCGCACCGGAACCGGTCGGTCTCCACCTTGAGCCCGCTCTTGCGGCGTATCAGGAAGACGAAGCGCGTCTCGTAATGCGTGTCGCGGGGGTCGGGGTCGTAGAGGTTCTCGATGAAAGCTATCTTCACCCCCTTCCCCCGGTTCACATAGCCGTCGACGGAACCCTGGCGGAACTGCGCCCGGTCGGTGTCGAGCAGGAAAAAGAAGACCCCGCCCTTTTCAAGGTGGCGGTAGGCGGAATCGAAAACCTTCGCCAGGTCCGCCGGACCCGTCATGTGATTTACAGAATCCCAGGCCGCCACCGCGTCGTAGGTCCGGCCCAGCCGCACCTTCCGCATATCCCCCGCGAGATAGGCGACATCCGGGTTCAGCCTGCGGGCCAGCCGCAGCATCGCCGGGCTCAGGTCCACGCCGGTCACGCGGGCGTGCCGCCGGAAAAAGTGGTCGTTATGGCCGCCGCCGCAGCCCAGGTGCAGCAGCGTACGCACCGGTATCCGGGCGGCCTTCTGCATCAGCCGGAAGGCCTGCTCCGTCTCTTTCTTATAGTGCCGAAGCGGCGTTATGATGGGGAAGGCCCAGGCCAGCCGCCCGTAGAGTTTCCCGGTCGTCTTCACAGGCGCGCCTGCCGGGGAGAATTGCGGCGCGCGGACGGTCGGGGCCGCTTATCGATCGGAAAAAAACCCAACCGCACGCCGTAAACTGCCAGTATGGCCTCCAGCGTGTGGATGCCGGGGTTGCCGGTGGGCGAAAGCGCCTTGTAAAGACTGGTGCGGCTCATCCCCACCGCCTTGGCTAGTTTCCCCATCCCACCCTGGGCGCCTGCCACCGTGCGTATGGCCTTCAGCAGAAAAGGGACATCCCCGTCCTCCAAAACGGAGTTCAGGTAGGCAGCAGACTCCTCCGGCCCGGCCAGATACTTGCGCATGAACGACGCATGCGAGACCGTCCTTTTCATTTCAACCTCCGATACTCATCCCAAAACTTGCCCGCTCTTCGTATATCCCGCGATTGGGAGCCCTTATCCCCTCCGCACAGTATAACCACTATCACCGGACCATCTTCGCCATAGTAAACCCTATAGCCCGGGCCGTAATGGATACGCAATTCCCATAGACCACGACCCAGACTGCGGCAATCCCCGAAATTCCCATCTTCCAGCCTTACCAACCGCTTAACTATAGCGACCTGTCCAACAAGGTCCGGAAGAGCCCGAAGCCACGCGTCAAATACATCCCTACCGTCCACGACATAATGCAGCACCTTCCGCTTTCGCGACTGCATACCGGTCTCCTTAAAGTGTATCCTATGGGATACAAATTGTCAACCCCCGATATCCGCCCCGGCAATAGCGTAGACTATGGGTGCGACAACGTCGTGTCGCCCGTCAAAAACCCCGGCCGGGCGGCCGGGGATTAAAAGCAGAATCAAAACGCCGGAATATATCGCCGGCCAGGTCCTCGATATATTCGTCCGGACCGTTCTCCCTGCGGACATAGACACAGCCGCGCCCATATTTGTCCGGGAACCATGCCCGGACATTGGCGCGCGCCCGACGGAAGATCGCGCTGCGCCCGTATCCGCGTAATTCCGACAGCAACGCCGCCCCGTCGGGAGCGTAGCGCAGTACGAAATATGCGTAATAGAGGTCTTTCCCTATTTTCTGGGCGTCCGCCCGGCCGGCGAAAGTGGCGCACTTATGGAGCACAAAAGCGGCGGGCGACGGGCACTTTAAAATATATTCCGAGTTCCCCCGCCGCAAACGCAGCGTAACGGTATTTTTAAGCAGGAATCCGAAATCGTCCAGCCGGCTCAGCGCAACTTCCCGACCGAGGAACCGCTCCGCCTCGCGGCCTCCGCTCGGGGCGATGAAATCCAGCCTGGTCCGGTTATTGCGGTAGAATACCACGGGCTGCAGTTTGCCCAGTTCGATATGCCGCTCCGAATAGCCCAACGCGGACAGGGCACGGAACACCGTCCTGCCGGGAAAGAAAGTCCGCTCCGGGGAAACTCCCCAATCCACATCGGAAGTGAAAACGGGGCGGGCCTTTACGCCCCGCCACAGGAAATTCGCGTAGAGATAGGGAACCCAGCCGCCGACCAGCGTAAGGCCCGGCAAATGCTCTTTCAGGTCCTCCAGGACGCCGAAAAAGTCCGACAGCCCCCTGTCTTCAGGCAAGCCCGCCCCCTTTCCTTTCCAGTGTCTCCCGCAGGTATTCCGCGTGCTCCCGTCCGCGCGGCTGAAAATTATAAAGGTCCAGGTAAAGCTGCAGCGGGGAAACCACGCTGAAACCTTTTATACGGCGTGCCCCGTGAAAAGCTCCGGTCTTATATAGCGGCCTTATGAAGTGGACATTACCCCCCTCCGCCAGACGCTTGAGCTCCAGCGATTCCCTGAGCGCCGCCAGTTCGCGGCCCCAGTCCTCCAGCCGCGGGTAAAGGTGCACGGAATCGGTCTTTACATAGCCGGTCAGGAGATTAGCCCCCGCGTGAAGCGTGAGGGCGTACTTCTCCGCGGGAAGTTTCTTCTTCAGCCGCGCCAGGAAATCCCCGTGAGGCCAATAGAACGAATACACCCGCCCCGGGTCCAGGCGGTAACGGCTGACCCACTCGGAGAGCAGCAGCTCCGGGTCAGAAAGGCGGAAATAGCTGGCCGGCCCCTGCGAAACACGCTCCAGGCACCCCAGCTCCCGCAGGTGATCCACCACACCTTGGGCCAAGCCCAGGCTGAGCCCGTCCGGCCCGGTGAAATCCCGCAGCACCCACCGCCGCCCCGGTTCCGCCAGCATAAGCCTGGGAACCAGAGAAGCCCTGTCTGAAAAGGCGTTCTTCATATGAATATAGGTTAACACAATGTTCACCTTTTGTCAATGTTCACTTTTTAGTGAACATTGCCCGTTCCCCCTCCCCGCCAACGGGATAGGAATAGCGTAAAGCATGGGTGCGACAACGTCGTGTCGCTCGTCAAGGGATGATTTTCAGGATGATCTCACCGGCCGGGCGGCCGGAGAAAACCAGGGGAAACCGGAGGGAAATAGGTATTGTGTCCCCGAATTAGAGGAAAGTCAGCGGGGCTGCCGGTCCGGGGAAGGGCGGTCGGCCGCGGCCCGGGGCCAGCCGGTATAGGCGGGCACCAGGTGCTTGATAATGTCCATAATAGGACCGGGGTCGGCGAAAGAAGCCGAGGATTTAAGGTCCATTATCTGCCCTTCGCCGAGCATGACGTCGGCCTCGCCGGGCACGGCTGCGAAAATATCGGCGTGGCCGGTATCCCGGCGCACGTCCTCGGGGCGGAACATCTCCTCGTACATCTTCTCTCCCGCCTTGAGGCCGGTGTACTGTATCTCTATGTCGGTGCCGGGCTGCAGCCCGTTCATCACTATCATGTTGCGCGCGAGATCCGCTATCTTGACCGGCTCACCCATGTTGAGGACGAAGATCTCCCCCCCGTCGCCCATCGAGCAGGCCTTCAGCACCAGCGTAACGGCCTCCTCGGTGGTCATGAAATAGCGTATGACGTCCGGATGGGTGACGGTGACCGGCCCGCCGGCCACTATCTGCTCCTGGAATATCTTCACCACGCTGCCAGAACTGCCAAGCACATTGCCGAAGCGCACCGACATGAATTTGGTAGAACCGCCGTGCAGCCCGCGCAGGGCCATTTCGGCCAGGCGCTTGGTGGCGCCCATCACGCTGGACGGCCGCACGGCCTTGTCCGTGGAGATTAGCAGGAACCGCTCGGCGTTATAAGCCGCGGCCGCCCGCGCCAGCATGCAGGTGCCCAGCGTATTGTTCTTGACCGCCTCCTGCGGATTGCCCTCCATCAGCGCCACGTGCTTATGCGCCGCCGCGTGCAGCACCCAGGCCGGCCGGTAGGTCTCAAAAACGTTCTTAAGCAGGCTCTCATCGCGGATATCGCCGGCTACCGGCACCACCACGCCGCCGTAACCCGCCTCGCGCAGTTCCTTGTCGATATAGAACAGCGCGGTATTATGGTTCTCCAGCAGCACCAGCCGCGACGGCCCGAAGGCGGCTATCTGCCGGGCCAGCTCGGCGCCGATGGTACCGCCAGCGCCGGTCACCAGCATCACCTTGCCCGCCACGGCGCGCTTCACCGGGCTCATATCTATGTCCACCATCCGGCGGTGCATTAGGTCCGAAACGTCTATGCGGCGGATATCGGTGGCCAGGCGGCGCTTGTTTATCAGCTCGTCCATGCCAGGCACGGTCTTAAACTCAACCTTGCGCTCGCAGCCCGAGGCGTTATAAAGCCCCATCAAGTCCAGTATTAGTCTCCCCCGCGCGTGCGCCACGGCGACCACGACCTCGTCGATATTATTGCGGCAGATAACCTCGCCTATCTTCTCGCGGCCGCCCAGCACCGGCACGCCGTGGATGTCGCGGCCGTGCTTTAAAGCGTTGTCGTCGAGGAAGGCCGCCACCTTGCGGCCGGTGTCACGATTGCGCTGCAGGTCGCGCACGATGGTCTCGCCCAGGTCGCCCGCGCCGAAGACAAGAATGCGCGTGACCGGGCCTTTCTTTACTCCGTAACGCCAGTTGCGCGTCAGGCGTATGGCAAAGCGTATCCCGCCTACCAGGAACAGCGTCAGCAGCGGCCCGATGACCAGCACCGACCGCGGGAAGGAGCCATGCCGGACAAAGAGCACCGCGGCCATTATCAGGAACTGGCTGACGACGACGGCTTTTACTATGGAGAGCAGCTCGTTTATACTGGCGTAGCGCCAGATGCCGCGATAGAGTCCGAAATAATAAAAGGCCGACAGCCGCAGAGCCAGCACGATAGGAAGCGTGCGGGTGAAGTTGTACCACTCATTGCCGGGCCATGTAAAATCAAAACGCAGACCGAAGGCCAGCCAATAAGCCAGCACCACCGCCCCGGCGTCAGCCAGGGCGATAAGCCACTTCGCATGCTTTCGTATTACAAACCCCACAATGAGATTATATAACTTAACCCGGCGGCCCCGCCTGTAACTGCGGTTACATCGACAGGGCGGCCAGCCGGCGGCAGGCCTCGTCTATATCCTTGTCGCGCTTGGCGTAGCAGAAGCGCAGGATATTGTCGGCCTCCGGCGCGCCCTCCCGGTAGAAGGACTCGCCGGGAACACAGGCTACGCCCGAGCGCCGGAGCAGTCCCATGGCCTTATCCTTACCGGTCGTCCCCGGCAGACCGGACGCGTCGGCCAGGACATAGTAGGCGCCGTCCGGGACCCATGGCCGCATACCGGCCTTTACCAGTGCCGCGCAGAACTTATCCCGCTTGGCCTTATAAGCGTCGGCCATGCCGGCGTAAAACGACGGCTCCAGAGCCTCTATCCCCGCCGCCACGGCCTGCTGCAGCGGCGCCGGGGCGCAGACATAGTAAAGATCGTTCAGCTGGCCCATGCGCTCGGCCCAGTCCTTGCGGCAAGCGGCGTAACCTATGCGCCAGCCGGTGACGGCGTAAGTCTTGGAATAGCCCCCGATAGTGACGCAGCGTTCCGCGAGCCCCGGCACCGAGGCAGGGCTTATATGCTTCTTCCCGTCATAAACGATGTATTCGTATATCTCGTCGGTGAAGACCACAAGATCGTGTTTCCCGGCAAAGCCGGCCAGCCATTCCAGTTCCGCCCGTGTCCAGACCTTGCCGCAGGGATTGGACGGCGTGCAGACCATTATCGCACGTGTGCGGGGCGTCACCAGCCGCTCAAGTTCCGCGGGGTCGAAGGTCCAGGCCGGCGGCACAAGCCGCGCGTAAACCGCTTTGGCTTCTACAGCCTGCAGTGTTGAAAGATGATAGCCGTAATACGGCTCGAAGAGTATCACTTCGTCGCCGGGCGACAATAAAGCCATCGCGGCGCAATAGAAAGCGCCGGTGGAGCCCGCAGAGACCATTATCTCTGTCTCCGGGTCGAACTTAAGGCCGTTGTTGCGGGAAAGCTTGGCCGCCAAAGCCCGGCGCAGCCGCTCCGTTCCGTCGTGGCGGGTATAGGAATTAAAACCTTCGCGGACGGCCCCGTCCACGGCCGCCGCCACCACTTCCGGAACGTCGGTATCGCAGACTCCCTGGGCCAGGTTTATACCACCGACCCGGTCGCATTCCACCGACATATTGCGTATCTCGGCTTTCTCTATGAACGCGGAACGGGGGCTTAACTTCGGCATTTATTTCCCGTAGAAGGCGCGGACCGTGGCGATAATATATTCCACTTCTTCGTCGGTGAGCTCGGGGCACATGGGCAGCGAGCAGACCTCGCGCGAAAGCGCCTCGGTCTCCGGGAAGCCGGTATCCTTCAGCCCCAGCCCGGCGTGCTTGTAATAGGGCTTGCGGAACTGCGTCAGAACCTCCACGCCGTGCTCGCGCATCCACGCGGAGAATTTCTCCCCCTCCAGCGCGCGCAGCGTGTAGTTCTGATAGACGTGGTCAAAGCCGGGCCGGTCATAATGCGGCAGCAGCAGGCCGGGCAGGTCGCCCAGCGCCTCTTTATACCGCGCGGCTATGGCCTTGCGGCGCACTATCCATTCGGGCAGATGGCGCAGCTTAACGTCCAGGAAAGCCGCCTGCATATTATCGAGCAGGCAGGTAAAGCCGTGGCCGCAATACTCGCCGGTCTCGCGGTCCTCGCCGTTATAGCGCATGCGCCGCGCCCAGGCCGCGAAGTCGGCGTCGTCGGTGGTTATGCCGCCGCCGTCGCCGTAGCCGCCCAGTATCTTGAAAGGATAGAAGCTCCAGCAGCCCGATAAGCCCCAGCTGCCCGCACCCTTGCCGTCTATGGACGAGCCCAGGCTCTGGCAGGCGTCCTCCACCACCCATAAATTATGCTTTTTGGCGATCTCCATCACGCGCGGCATATCGGCCATCCAGCCGCTCAGGTGCACGGGCATAATGCCGCGGGTATTGGGCGTTATCGACGCCTCTATCCTGGAGCAGTCGATATTAAAATCCTTGCCCACATCCACCAGCACCGGCTTCGCCCCGGCATTGACGATAGCCGAGCAACTGGCCACAAACGTATGTGCCGGAACTATGACCTCGTCGGCGGGCGACTTCACCTTGTATTTCACCGACAGCATCAGCGCGTCATAGCCGGAATTGACGCCCACGGCGTACTTGGTGCCGACGAATTTCGCCAGGCTGGCCTCGAAATCGCGCAGGTGCTGCTGATTTATGAAGGCGCCCTTGGCCATCACATCTGCATAGGCCGCGTCTATCTCGGCCTTGATAGTGCCGTAAAGCCGCACAGGATTTACGAATTTAACCTTACGGACAGCGGTTTTCTCGGTCATCGTTCACTCCAGTCAGCGGGCGCAGAGTTTTTTGGCAGTCAGGACGATATCTTCGCAATGCTTGTAATAGACTTTCTCCAGTGAGACGCTGGCCGGGGCGGGGCAATCGGGCAGGGTAAGGCGGACGGGCGGCCGGTCCAGACCGATGCCCGACTCGGCGGCGAGCGCGCAGATCTCGCTCGCTACGCCGAAGGACCGCCAGCCGCCGTCGGCCACCAGCAGCCGGCCGGTCTTCTTTATCGAGCGCAGTATGGCGGCGGTATCCAGCGGCTTTATAGTGCGCAGATCGATAACTTCGGCGCTGACGCCCTCGTGATGCAGGATATCCGCGGCCTTGACCGCTTCGCGGGCCAGGTAAGACGAAGCGACTATCGTTATATCGTCGCCTTTGCGCCTTACGGCGGCCTTTCCTATCGGCACCGAGTAAATTTTCTCGGGGACTATATCCTCGTCCCGGTAAAGCCACCTGTCGTCCATGAAAACCACCGGGTTATCGTCCCGTATGGCCGCCACCATCAACCCCTTGGCGTCATAAGGGGTGGCCGGCATGACGACTTTAAGCCCCGGTATATGGGCAAACATCGCCTGCAGGGCCTGGGAATGCTGGGCGGCCTGCTCGCCGCCGCGGTTTATGATGCCCCATATGACGACGGGGCAGGCGCTGCGGCCGCCGCTCATGTAATGCCAGTTGGCCGCCTCGTTGATAATAGGGTCGATGGCGTAGAGCATGAAATCAACGCGGGGATGTTCCACCACGGGCCGCATACCGGCGATGGCGGCGCCTACGGCCGCGCCGGTCATGGCGTTCTCGGAGACCGGCGTGTCTATCACCCGCTTGCCCCCAAAGCGCTCTAAAAGGCCCTGCGCGGTGTTCCCCACATACCAGGGGCTGTTGACCCCCTGGCCTATCAGGAAGACGCCCCTGTCGGCCGCCATGCACTGGTGCAAGGCCTCGTTTATGGCCAGGCTGTAGGACAGACGCCTATTTGCAGACATATTTCTCCAGGTCGCGCGGGGCGGGGCGGGGGCTCCGGCGGGCGAAACTGATAGCGTCGGCCACTTCCGCCTCGGCCTTGCGCTTTATGGCGGCTATACCGGCGGCCGACATCATCTTTCTGCCAAGCATATACCGCTCCAGCCGCACTATCGGGTCCTTCTTAAGCCAGGCGGCCAGTTCGGCCTTGGGGCGGATATCGGTATGAACGCCCTGTATGGCGTCGTCGGGGCCCACATGGCCGCGGAAGCGGTAGGTAAGGCATTCGATGAAGGCCGGGCCCTTGCCGGCGCGGCACAGGGCCACAGCCTCGCTGGCCGCCGCGTGCACTTTAAGCGCATCATTGCCGTCCACGCGCCAGGTCTTTATGCAGAAAGGCTCCGCGATCTTAGCGATATGCTCGCTGTTGCGGCAGGCCCGTATGGGCATATGGGTGGCGTAGAGATTATTCTCGCAGACAAAGACCATCGGCAGTTTATGCAGTGAGGCGAAGTTGAGGCTTTCATATATCGCGCCCTCGCCGGTGGCCCCGTCGCCGAAGAAAGCGGCCGACACGCGCTTATCCCCCCTGATATGTGCGGCAAGGGCGGCGCCCAGCGCCAGCGATATAGTCCCGCCCACTATGGGGGCCGCGCCCAGCATCCCGACCTCGGGCGCCACCAGGTGCATGGACCCGCCGCGGCCCCTGGCGCAGCCGGTCTCGCGGCAGAAGATCTCAGCCATTATCTGGCGCATCGTGCCGCCCTTGGCCAGGAAATGGCCGTGCGAGCGATGCGTACCGAATACATGGTCCTTATCCGTAAAATGCGCCAGGACGCCCGCGGCCACCGCCTCCTGGCCGGTGTAAAGGTGGCATGGGGTCTTAACTTCGCCAGTATTGATAGGGCCGACAAGCGATTCTTCGCAATAGCGGATACGGACCATCATGGCGTAAAGGTCCGACATCGTTTTCTTAGTCAAGTTCATTAAAAAAGTCCCAAAACCCCGTTCCCGGAGCGTCAATTATATCAATATCTAACCGAAGAGTACCGCCCGTATGGTACGCAGGATTATCTTTATATCCACCCACAGGTTATGATCGTCCACGTACTCAAGGCCCAAGCGTATTTTTTCAGGCTGTATCAGTTCCTTGAAGGCCTTATGCGGGTCCGCATGGCCGCGCAGTATTTCCCCCTCGTTGCGGAACTTTATGGAAGAGTAGTCCGTTATGCCTGGACGAACCGTAAGCAATCGGCGGGCATTAGCGTCATAGAGTTCCACTTCCTGCGGCACCTCGGGACGGGGGCCCACAAAGCTCATATCGCCTTTAAGCACATTGATAAGCTGCGGCAACTCGTCCAGCTTATATTTGCGCAACCATTTCCCCACCGGCGTTACCCGGCTGTCATCGGCCGAGGTGGATGGGCCGCCTTTCTCCGCGTCCACCACCATGGTGCGGAATTTAAGCATTTCAAAACGTTTACCGTTCAGCCCCACCCGCACACCGCGATAAAGAACAGGGCCGTCAGAACCCAATTTAATCCAGACTGCTCCCACAATTAGAAGCGGACTGAAAAGCAGAAGCCCGAACAGGGCAAAGAAAATGTCGAATAGCCGTTTCATCGCTTATCTCTTCTTCAACAAATATGCCACCTGTCCCACAAGGAAAGGAAATATCGCGGCCACAAGGAAATAAACTGAAGGCAAATGCGCGGACAAGAAACGCCCGACAGGCGGGACCAGCGCCCCGGGATAAACCCCGACTACTAAAGTAGGCGGGTTTGTTTAGACCAGTTCTAGGCACGCCCTAAGGTGAAATTGT
>JAVHLJ010000027.1 GCA_031082205.1 Elusimicrobiales bacterium | reverse complement strand
TTTAATCAGACTACGCCCATGCTTCCCAATTTACACCCAGTAAGTTGACATGGCCTACGTATATCCACCCCACCCACAATAGCGTCCCATTCATAACCGCACTCCGGACAGTAGTAATTAGTACCGTTAAAGTAGGCGTTCTCGTCTCCACATTTAGGACATACTTCAGTATCTTTGAACCCCATCATCAATTCTCCTCACATAAGCAATTCCCCGTTCGATTAAATACATCGCGCATGAGCTTTATCGGCCCTCTTTGTCCCGACCACCATAGCGCCCTTTTTAGGATAAAAGAATACTGCCCAGGCAGCATCGGTATAAGAGCTATAACGATCAAGCACCGCAGGAGCGGACAGCCACTCCGCCATAGTCTCCGGCACGGACGATGACCAGTAAATAGTTTCATTACACTTTTCAGCCTCTTTTCCGGTGCACTCGGTCTTATAGATGTTCTTTAGTTCTTCCGCGCTGGCAAGACGCGTTCCATTATTTTTGCAGTACGCCATCGCGTCATACCAATTGCATCCAAGTCCCTCTCGATTACACTGAACCGTTCTCTCAAAGGCTCCGACTTTACTGCCTTCAAGTTTCCATCCCTGGTCATACATTTTATAAGACAGCACCACATTGCCCTTAATGGCAGTGGTCCCGTCGTCTATGGTTAGAAAAGCATGAATCTCATCAGTGCCGGCTTTTCTATCCGTATATCGCTGCTGAAAAACGACCTCCTTAAGATTGTCTTTGGTGATAGAGCATTCATAATTCCCCGAGTTGGCTTGATATCCTAAGCTACCACCAATGAGGTCAAGCCGCACCTGTTTTTCAGTAGGGACAGACGGACCCATTGAACAGGCAGCAACGGCAACACAGAACAAGGATGCCCCCCAAATAACTTTTCTCATAATTCGTCCGCCCCCTTAATGTATTACGACTCAATTTCTTGAAATCATCCCCACAACCACCATAGTCCACAATTAAAACACTTATTAGTGGTATTGTCAACGCACATTTACACCACTAATATCCGGTGGATTAGGGTATGCGCTTCCGCTAGAATCTCCCTAGCTGGTCGGAGGATTTGTGGGAACCAACTTTCAGGCAGAAACAGGGCGCCAGATTCGGCGATTCAGGCAGGAAGCCGGCCTCACCATCGAGGAATTGGCTTTTCGGGCGCGACTGCACCCCAATTACCTCGGGGACATCGAGCGCGGAGACCGAAACCCGACCATTCTCAACCTCAAGAAAATAGCCGAGGCGCTCAACAAACCCGTGGCCGACATCTTCGGCAAGGCGCGGACAGCAGGGCGGAGCGCCGAAAGCCGCGCGGTTTATCTTTCCGCAGATATGGATGAGGCCCTTATGGCCCTTCTGAAATCTCTGAGGAAGAACGATAGGAAAGACCAGGCCTACATCATCCAGTCGGCAAAGGCCCTTAGCGCCAAACTCCGGAAAGGACGCTGATCCACCTCAACCCCGGATTTCACTGATTCCTCTAAAATCCACATAGGCGAGGAGGCCTTTGGCGGGTTTGGAGTAGGCCTCGGTGAGGATGGTCAGGTAGTTTTTCATCTGGGGGGTGTATTTGGCGGTGTTCGCCTGGCCGGTCTTGAAGTCGATGACGGTGACGGAGTCGGCGTCTATGAGGACGCGGTCCATGCGGAAGAGGGAGCCGTTCTTGTCTATGAACTCGGCCTCTACAAGGACCTGGCGGCCGGGCTTGGATTCGAATAGGGGCGCGGCCTCGGGGCTTTTGAGGAAGGCGAGGAGGCTTTTGACGACTTTGGGCTTGTCGAACTTGAAGGGGTAGGCGGGGGCGAGTTCGTCGAAGGCGGCGTAGATCTCCCCCTCCAGGTCCTTGGGGAGTTCTATGAACCGGGCGAGGATGCCGTGAACCAGTTCGCCCTCGGCGGTCTCGAAGAAGCTGGTATAGGTGGGCTTTGAGGCGTCGAAGCGCTGGTCGGGGCGCGGGCCGGGGGCGGCTATCTCCATGGGGGCGCTGGACGGGCGGGCGGAGGGCTTGCGGTCCGCGGGTTTGCCCAGCTCGCAGGCGGTGAAGAGGTCGGTCAGCCTGGGCTCGGCGGCTTCGGTCTTGCGCTTCTTCTTGACCACCAGGTTATAGAGCTCGTGGCGGGCGCGCGTGGAGATGACGTAGAGGACATTGAGGTCCTGGACATTGGAGTCCTTCTTGCGGCCGTCGTAGACCGGGCGGAGCTTCACGGACTGCTCGGCCGCGGCTTTTGTGATGTGATAGACGTTGATGGCGCCGTCGCGCTCCTCGAAGTACATCGGGTCGGACTGGCCGCGCTCGTCGTACATCAGGTTGATGACCACGGAGAAGCCCAGGCCCTTGGACTTGTGGAAGGTCATCACGCGCACGGCGTCTATGTACTCGGGCAGGGCTATGGCGAAGACTTTCGACTTGTCCTCGTCCTCGCCGGAGGCGTATTCGATGAAGGCGCGCGGGCTGGTGACGCCCTCGGCTTCGAGCGAGGTGACGGCGTCCAGCAGCCGGGCCAGGAAGGCCTGCTCGCCGGGGAAGTTGGCGAAGACCTTGAAAGAGGCGTAGACCAGCGAGACCAGCTCGTAGAGCGGCAGGTAGCCGACCTTGCGGAAGGCGGGGTCCAGGTGCTGCTCCCAGTATTTGCCGTACTTGGGGTGATTGCGGAAAGCGGCGTACAAGAGCGCGTTCCTGTCCTCCTGGCGCGCGGCGAAGATGAAGCCCCGCAGTTCGTCGCGCGAGAGGCCGGTGAGTTTTGTGAAGACTTCGCCGGTGATGAAATCGGCGAAGGCGAGATCATCGGACGGGCTTTCAAGGAAGCGCAGCCAGGACAGGAGCTCGGCCACGACTTTGCGCTTGCGTATATCGAGCGAGCCCAGCGAGGCGACCGGCACGCCGGCCTCGGTCAGCCATTCGACGACCGGCTCTATGCGCTTGTTCTTGGCGACGAGTATGGCGATCTCGCCCAGGGGGTAGCGCCGGCGGGCGCCCTCGACGGCGTCGAGCAGCCACTTCTTCTGCTCGGCCGGGTCGTCGGGGTCTTCGAGCTCCAGGACATCGGTGCGGACATAGCCGTCCTTCACGCGGTCGGGCCGGACGCTCTGGGCGTAAGTGGTCAGCTCGGTTATATCCTCGCCCACCAGCTCCGGCGAGTTCTTCAGCTTGTCCTTGAAAAGCGAATCGACGTATTCGAGCACCCGGCCGTCGCTGCGGTAATTGACGGGCAGGTCGGCGTATTTGAGCTCGCCGCCCAGCGAGGCCAGCGAGATATGCTCGGGCTCGGCCTTCTTGCCCTCGGCTTTGTCGAGGAAATCGCGCATGATGCGGTAGTCGGCGTTACGGAACATGTAGATGGCCTGCTTGATGTCGCCGACTACGAAAAGCGAGCCGTTCTTGGAGAGCCCCTCCTCCACCAGCGGGCGGATGACGTCCCATTGCAGGCGGTTGGTGTCCTGGAACTCGTCGATGAGGAAATGGCTGATGCGCTCGCCGAGCTTGAGGTAGACCTCGGGGACATTGTCGGCGTTTATGTACGAGGCCAGCCGCTTGGCGATATCGTTTATGTGGATGACGTCGGTCTTGCCGCGCTTTACGCGCTCGAGCTCGGCCTTGAACCGGCCGTAGATGCCCACATAGGGATGGTAATAGGCGGCGGAGTTGAGCTCGGTGAGCTCTATGACCAGGTCGCTCAGCCGGGCGACGTCCCGCTCCCAGCCGTCGGGGAACTTGGCCTTCTTCTGGCCGTTGAAGACGGCGAACCTGAAGCTGTAGGCCGCCAGGAAATCGGTGATGTTCCCGGACTCCATGGCCGCGGCGGCGCTGGCCTTTACCAGGCCGGGGCCGAAGCGGCCGACCAGGGCCTTGGTCTCTTTGAGCACCGCCTTGAACTTGTTGAGCAGCGCGGGTTCCCAGCCGCCGGGCGGCGAGGCGATGGAGCCGGCCGTCTTGCCCTCCTGGTTGAGGAAGCTGTTGAAGTTCTCCTTGACGCGCGTGACGGGGTTCCACGGGTAGGCCGTGCTCTTGGGCAGGACGGCGAGGAACTTGTCTATCTCCTCCGCGGGCAGGTCCTTGCCTATGCGCGAGAACATGGAGTAGAGCGCCAGGTCGATGAGTACGTCGTAGGCCATGGTGATCTCGGCCTTGAGCGGGAGCTTGAGCTCGTCCACGCTGGCGGCCATGACGCGGGCCAGGAAACTGTCGATGGTCTGGATGTGGAAATCGGAATAGTTGTCTATGACGCGCTCGACCAGCGCGCCGGCGCGCTTTACGACCTCGGCGCGGGAGAGCGAGACCAGCGCCATGGTCTCCTTGATTTTCTCCTCGTCGCGCTCGAGCGCCAGGTCCTTGAGCCAGCCCAGTATGCGGGCCTTCATCTCCTTGGCGGCGTTGTTGGTGAAGGTGACGGCCAGTATGGACGAGAGGTCGTTATTGGGGACTTTTTCCGACAGCAGGAGCTGGACATAGCGCTGGGTGAGGGTGTAGGTCTTGCCCGAGCCGGCGCTGGCGCTTATGAGGAGCGCGTGCGGGAAGGCGAGCTTTTTGTCGCTTTCCAGGACCGGGGCGGCGGTTTTGGCCGGCTTCTTGGGCATGGTCCTATTATAATTAATTAGGGCGACAACGTAGTGTCGGGCCCAAAAGGGTCCCCGGTGAAGGCCGCGGGGCTTCAGGAATCCCGGCTCAAGAGGAATTCGACCCGGTCCAGGAGGTCGGAGAGCGGCTCGCCTTTGAGGACCACCAGGTCCGCGGCGTGTTCTCCCTCCAGGCAGACGGCCCCTTCCGGGTCGGAAGTCAGGATTATGACGGCCGGCCGCCCCGGCTCCGTCCTCCTGCCCAGGCCCGCGCAGACGGAATGAGCTTTTCCGTCCGAGAGGTTATAATCCAGTATGACGCAGTGGGGCCTCATGGTCAGCAGCGCCCGCAGGGCCGCCGCGCAGGAACCGGCCGTGGTCACCGAGTAGCCGCAGCGCGCGAAGAGCCTCTCCAGCAACCGCAGCCATTTCGGGTCGTCGTCAACCAACAGAAGGCTTTTGGCCCCCATACCGGTCCTCCGTGCCTCCCCCGATCCCCTCTGAAAGTTATAAAATAAAGGAACGGCAGTCAATACTATAGGGTTTATTTTTATAAAACCCCTATGACTCTAGAAAAGGAGCCCCTTTATTGCAAAACTATACATCCTCGATATGGACATGGACATCTACACGGCCTTGGGCATCTCGGTGCGCGCGCACAGAAATAAGCACGGCTGGTCGCAGGAAGAGCTCGGCGAAAGGTCGGGCCTCCACCCCAGCTATATCGGCCAGATAGAGCGCGGGACCAAGAAGGTCAGCATAGCCACTTTCAAGAAACTGGCCCACGCCTTCCGGATCAGGGCCTGCGACCTGCTCGACGAAAAGGCCCCGAAGTCCCGTCTTTCCTCCTGGGAGAAGCGCATCTGCGGACTGCTGAAGGGCCGGCCGGAGCAGCAGCAGAAGCGCGCCTACACGATAATCAGGGAACTTTTCAGGTCCGAAACCGCCAAAAAGAAGCGCTGAGGCCGGGTGACGGCATAAAAAAAACCGCCGGGAATCACCCGGCGGTTTTTTTATTCCAGTACCCGTCGCAGAAAACGGGCGAAGAGGATCAAGGGTTTTTTTTCCGCTTTTTACCGTCTTTGGACGCGCCTTTCTTCCAGGACGGCGCGGAGACCAGGGCGTCCAGGGCCGCCAGCTCTTTTTCCTGGGCGGCCCGCAGCGCCGGGAGGCGGCGCTCATGATACTTCCGGGCGGTGTCGTTCAGGCCCTTTTCCTGGTCGGGAGTGTCTTCCGGCCTGTAGTACCGGCGGGTTCCGGAGCAGACCGAGGTGGAAAGCCCCCCCTCCGCGCCGGAGGCGTAGACCAGGAAGGCCTGCCCTTCGGAGAACATCACGCCGCAGCCGGCCACGAAGCCCCCCGTCGTCACCGTCACGGTGCCGCCCTCGACCCCCTTCCAGGCCTTCAGGACCCTGAGGGTCACGACCCTCTCCCGCTTGGTAACCCACTCCGAGGCGGTGACTTCGCCTATGAAGATCGCGGCATCCCGGGCGAACCGCTCTTCGAGCGTCGGCAGGTCGGCGCAGGAGCAGGCGGAAGCCGAGCCCGCCAGCCCGGCGAGAACCAGCGCGGCCAGAGCGGCCGAGGCGGAGAAGCGTTTTGCGCAGGTCATGAGTATTCCTCCCGCCGGGTCACGCCGCCGCCCTGCGATGGGAGACGAGCTGCTCGGCTTTCTTGAGCGCGGTGTCGATGTTGAGGCAGAAATGGTCGCGGCCCAGCAGGTCGGTGAAGCCGTGGCTGTTCATCACGGAATGCGGCTGGCGCTGCACGTGCGACAGGAGCAGCGCGGTGCCGGCCCTGGCGCAGCGGCGGTAGACCTTGTAGAGCGCGTGATAGCCGCTGGCGTCCATCACCGGCACGTTGCGCATGCGCAGTATCAGCACGCGGCACTCCTTCATCTTCTCCAGCGATTCCAGGAAGCTGTTGGCCGCGCCGAAGAAGAACGGCCCGTTGATCTCGTAGACCAGCACGCCGGGCGGCACGGTCCGCCCGTCCAGGCTGTAGCGGTCGCCGCCCGTCTCGTCGGGCGGGTCGTCCTCCACGTTGATCACGGTGGTCATGTCCGCCATGCGCTTCATGAAGAGCAGCGCGGCCAGGACCATGCCTATCTTGATGGCCGCCACCAGGTCGATGAAGACCGTGAGCAGGAAAGTGACCAGCAGCACGGCTATGTCGTCCTTGGGCGCCCGGAACAGCCCGACGAAGGAGCGCCACTCGCTCATGCGGTAGGCGACGGCGAAGAGTATGGCGGCCAGGGTGGTCATCGGGATGCGGGAGATGTGCGCGGAGAAGGCCAGCATGATGAGCAGGACGGCGGCGGCGTGGACCATGCCGGCGACGGGCAGCCGCGCGCCGCTGGAGACGCTGGCGGCCGTGCGCGCGATGGCGCCGGTGGCGGGTATGCCGCCGAAGGCCGCGCTGGCCATGTTGCCCAGGCCCTGCGCCACCAGCTCCATGTTGGAGCGGTGCTTCTTGCCGATCATGCCGTCGGCCACCACGGCCGAGAGCAGCGACTCTATGCCGGCCAGCAGCGCTATGGTCACGGCCGGCGGTATCAGCGTGGTGAAATCCTGCCAGGAGAGCCGCGGCATCTGCGGCGCCGGGAACACCGACGGCAGGGCGCCGAAGCGGCTGCCGATGGTCTCCACCTCCAGCCCGCCCAGCGCCGCGGCCAGCGTGGTCACCACGATGGCGGCCAGCGGCGGCGGGAAGAACCTGAAGCGCTTGGGCCAGAACGCCAGGATGAAGAGGGCGAAAGCGCCCAAGGCCAGCGTCCCGGGGCTGACCGCGTGCAGGCTGTCGAAATAAAGCCCCCATTTCGCCACGAAGTCGGACGGCACGTCCTTGAGCCCCATGCCGAAGAAATCGTTCACCTGGGTGGAAAAAAGCACCACCGCTATGCCGCTGGTGAAGCCCGTGGTGATGGGGTACGGGATGTACTGTATCATCCGGCCGAACTTGAACAGGCCCATCAGGACCAGGAAGACGCCGGCCATCATGGTGGAGGCGATGAGCCCGTCCACGCCGTAGCGCTGCACTATGCCGGCCACGATGACGACGAAGGCGCCGGTGGGGCCGCCTATCTGCACGCGGCTGCCGCCCAGCAGCGAGACG
Source organism: Elusimicrobiales bacterium (assembly GCA_031082205.1). Lineage (GTDB taxonomy): Bacteria > Elusimicrobiota > Elusimicrobia > Elusimicrobiales > UBA9959 > UBA2231. Next base: position 26,577 of record JAVHLJ010000027.1, on the reverse strand, counting down.
ATGAAGCCGGCGGTCACCACGGTGACCAGGCCGCGCTCCGGGCCCACGCCCGAGGCGATGGCCAGGGCGATGGACAGCGGCACGGCGATGAAGGCCACGGTCAGGCCGGCGAGCGCCTCGCGCAGCAAGTGCCCGCGTCCGAACTCCTGCGGCCGGTTTTTCAGCAGCGTGAAGAATTTCGGTTGAAGGGGCATAGGAGCGTCACAGGGGGCCTCTCCCCCGGCGTTTTTATCTTCAAGATTTTAAGGTCGCTTTACGGCAGGCCCGTGCTGCCCTGTCGGTATGAATAAATTATATACAAAAAGACTAGGCGACTGTATAGAGGGTCAGCGGCTCGGACTTGCCCTTCATCAGGACGGGCTGGCCGGGCGTGAACTTCACGCCGGGGAAATCCTCCGGCCTCACGCCGTCCATGACGGCCCGGCTGAGCAGGATCTGCGCGCCCGCCGCCCGGGTCTGGCTCTCTATGCGCGAGGCCACGTTGACCGTGTCGCCCAGCACCGTGTATTCCAGGCGCGCCTCGGTGCCGACATTGCCGGCCACCAGGCCGCCGCTGTGCAGGCCCACGCCGAACTCCACGGCCGGGTATTTCCCCTCCGCGTTGAACCGCGCCAGCGCCTCGCGCATGCCCAGCGCGGCCCGCAACCCGGCGGCGCGGTGGTCCTCCACGCCGAACACCGGCGAGAAGATGGCCATGACGGCGTCGCCGATGAACTTGTTTATGACGCCGCGGTTGGCCATGATCGGCGCGGTGACATGGGAGAAGTAGTCGTTGAGGAACTTGATCAGTTCCGCCGGCGGCAGCCGCTCGCTCAGCGGCGTGAAATCGCGTATGTCGGAGAACAGCACGGTGGCCTGTATCTCCTCGCCGGCCAGGTTCACCTTGCCGCTCTTCATGATCTTCTCGGCTATCTCGATGGAGACGTAGCGGCCGAAGGTGTCCTTGATGTGGTCGCGCTCCACCAGCCCGTCGAGCATCATGTTGAAGTGGCCCTTGAGCTGGCCCAGCTCGTCGGTGTAGAACACCGAGGTCTTGCAGCTGAAGTCGCCGGCCGCGACGGCCTTCATGCGCCTGACCAGCGCGCTTATCGGCGCCTGCACGTTCTGGCGGTAGAACAGGAACGACAGGAACTGGAAGAACAGTATGATCACGGCCAGCACGGCCATGAAAACGAGCGGGAGCAGCGCGCGGACCACGCCGTAGTCGAGCGGCGGGGCGTCGCCGTTCCTGGCGGCCTCTATGACCGGCATGAACAGGTCCAGGCTTGTGAAGATCGGGATATAGAGACACAGCAGCAGGGGCACCGCCGCCAGCGAGAAAAGCATCAGGCCGTAGCGCAGGGTCAGGTTCACGGCGAAGCCGTGCTTGAGGCCGTGCGGGTCGGTCTCCAGGAAGAAAGGCCGCGCGATATAGCGGCGGACATAAGCCCCGGTTATCTCTATGTTCAGATAACTGGCGAAGGCGCCCATCATCACCGTGGACGCGATGAAGACCAGCCGCATACTGTCCGGGACGGGCCCGTAAAGTTCGGCGTAGGAAGACATGCCGAGGAAATAGCGGTGTATGGCGGCCGCCCAGCTGAGGCCGAAGAGGAACAGCGGCAGGTTTATGATACGCCGCTCGACCAGCGACTGGGGCGGCTTCCGGCCGCTGAAATAATGGCGGTACAGGGGCCAGAGCCATGGCACGATGAACAGCAAGTACCACATCAGCCGCTCGTCTGAGGATTTCTTCTCCTCCGCTATCCTGAAGTCGCCGTCGCCGGCCTTCAGCATCGGCGTTTTGACGCGCTTGAGGGGACGGACGACCTTATCCGCATCGAAATCCACTTTCTCGCCGCGCTTGTAATTATCCAAACCGCGCGTCCATTCAGTCCTGAGACCTTCGACGTCTATCATGGAGGAGGTCTCCAGGTAGCCGGCGGTGAAGCCGCCGAAGATCACCGAAAAGGAGAAAAGGAAGTAGAGCCCCAGGTGCAGCGGGGCTATCTTGCGCAAGAGCCAGGAGAAGGGGCTAAGGACAAGGGAGAGTATTTTCTTGAGGAACATGGGAGGCGCGACTCCTTAGAAGCGGTAGCCGAGGGTGGCCTGCTGGCGGGCGTTCATGGCCTTGCCGGTGTCGAAGGCCAGGTCCAGCGACCAGCGGCCGTCGCTGAGGCCGAAGCCGAAGACGAAGCCCTCGGCGGGCCGGTCGAAGAGGTAGCCGGCGCGCACGGCCATGCGGACGCCTATCGCCATGTCCATGTCCAGTTCCAGGCCCGCCTGGTAATGGTCGTCCTCGCCGCGGGCCTTCACGCGGTCGGCGGTCAGCAGCGCGGCGCAGTAGAGCAGGTCGGCGTCCTTGTCCAGGAAGTTGGGCGGCGTGAACTCCACGCGCCAGGCGGCGCCCAGGCGCTGCGCGGTGGGCGGCGGGTCGCCGACGGCCTCGAACCTGAAATCGCCGCCGGCGTTCATCAGCGAGGCGCCGAAACTGAATCCCCGCCCGGCCCGGTAGAGGACGCCCGCGTCATAGAGCAGGGCCGAGGCCGAGGCGGTCTCGGCCAGCTCCAGGCTGGCGTACTTGAGCGTGGCTCCCACGCCCAGCCGGCCCGTCGGCCGCCAGGCGGCGGAGGCGTAGACGGCGGAGTCCACTTCGGCGGCGACATTGCCGCTGACGCCGCTGGAGAGATTGAGGTACATATTGCCGGCGTTGAAATACATGAGCCCGGGCGTGAAGACCAGGGGGCCCAGCGGCAGCGGCGCGGCGGCGAAGCCGTGCGAGACGTCCCCGAAGCCGCGCATGTAGCTGGCCGAGACGGAGAACCTCTCCTCGAAGGCGAGCGCGCCGGGATTATAGTTGAGGCTCTCGGCGCCGCCGGCGACGGCGGCGAAGGCCTGGCCCATGGCCGACGAGCGCGCGCCCATAGGCGCGTTGAGGAACGGCGCGGCGGTAAGGCCGGGTTCGGCGGCCGCGGGGGCGGCGCAGGCGGCGAGCAGTATAAAGGCGGCGGCTTTCCTCATTTTATCAGCACTATCTTGCTGGTCTCTTCCAGCTTGGGCCCGGTGATGTGCAGCAGGTACAGCCCGCTGGCGGCGGTGCGGCCGCCGTCGGTGGAGCCGTCCCAGAAGAAAGTGGAGGTGCCGACGGCCGCGGGGGCGTTGTAAAGTTTCTTAACTAGGCCGCCGTTTATAGTGTAGACGTCGGCCTTGATGATCCCGGGGTTGAAGACCGTGGCGTCCACGCGCGCGCGGGCGCCGGTGAGCGGGCGGAAGAGGTTGTCGGTCAGGCCCACGTAGCCGGGCCGGTAATCCACGGTCAGCGCCCCGGAGCGCGAGCCGCTGGCCCCGTCGGGATTGGAGGCCGTCGCGGCGTATTTGCCCAGCGGCGCGCCGGTGGGCGTGGCGTTGACCGTCAGCTCCATGTCCGAGACCCGGGTGACGGAATTTATCGTCAGCGCGGCGGGGCCGGTGAAAGTGAAGGCCGTGATGGCCGGGTCGAAGATCTCCCCCGCCACCGTGAAGCTTGTGGCGGCGTCGTTGTTATAGACGACGGCGGGGGTTACGGAAGTCACCGTCGGCGAAGTGGTCAGAGCGCCGTAAGCGTACGAGGTGGCCGACTGATCCAGCCGTGAGGTGAAGTAGAGCCGCCAGCGGAAGCCGTCGGTGGAGCGGGCCACGGAGAAGGCCTCCAGCTCGTTGCGGGCGGCGTCGGTGGAGAAGACCAGGACGGGGTCGGAGGAGAAAGACAGCCCGGTGGAACTGTCGGCGGCCAGCACGCGCGAGACGGTGGAGGTGTTCACCGCCGGCTCGCTGACGTAGAGCCGCACCGTCCCGCTGGTCAGCGTGGAGACGTCCACGCGCCAGGCGCCGGTGGTGGGCAGCGCCAGCGCCTCGCCGGAGAAAGTGTCGCCGCCGTCGGAGCTCTGCATCAGGTAGACCCGCCGCGCGTCCGCGGAGTGCGGCGGGCCGCCGTCGCGCACGTAATAGAGGTAGACCTTGTCCGAGCCGGCGAAATAAGGCTTGGCGTCGTAAACCCGGGAGCCGCCGAAGGAGGCGGAGAAACCGGCGTCGCGGGTCCAGGCGAGCCCGTCGGCCGAGACGGCGCTCAGCAGCGCGTGCCCGTTGGTGCTCACTCCCACGTAGTAGGCGCGCCAGGGGCCGCCGGCCAGCGAGGAGTCCAGGTAGACGCCCATGGCGGTGATGGAGCCGGCGTCGAAGTTATAGGCCCCGGAGCCGGTGGAGAGCCGCAGGCCCGGCTCCACCGTCCAGGCCAGCCCGTCGGCGGAAGTGGCGCTGAAGACGCCGTAATGCGCCGCCGTGGAGAAATACATGCGCAGGCCGCCCGGGATGGGCGTGACGGCGTGCACGTCGGCCGAAGAGACCCTCACCCCGTCCTGCAGGCTGAAAGACGGCGCGGCCGCCGCGGAGGCGGCCGGAGCGCAGATCATCGCCAGGATGAGGAGGTTTTTTTTCACTTGCCGGTTATCTTCTTTATGCGGTCCAGGCCGGCCGCGGGGTCGGGGTAGGCGGGATCGAGCTTGAGCGCCTCGTCCCATTTCTCGCGGGCCTTGGCGTAATCGGCGGCCTGGAAATGGCGGAGGCCCTCGGTGTAAAGCGCGTGCGCCTTCTCTTTATTGTCGGACGGGACGGCCTGGGCGTCCCGTTCGACGGGGATCCCGATGGCCGCGTGCTGGCCCGCCGCGACGGGCTCGGGCTCGCTGTCGGGCTTCAGCGCGAACCAGGTGGCCGTAGCCGCCAGGAGTATCGCAAGTACCGCAATTATCTTCTCGCTCATTTCATAACCCCCGTGCCGGGACCGCCCGGTCATAAGGAACATTATAATTAATTATTGCGCGGCCGGACGGCGGGCGGGCCCCAAAAATGGTAAATTAGGACTGCGCCAAGGGGGCCATATGGCTAAAGCCGCTTTCATACACCTGCACAATCATTCGGAATATTCTCTTTTCGACGGCATGCTGCGCTTCACCGACTGCCACGGCCGGCCGTCCGAGTTCATGCGCTGGCTGGCGGAGCAGAAGCAGCCCGCCATGGCCATAACCGACCACGGCAATATGTACGGCGCCGCCGAGTTCTATTTCACCGCGCGCGAACTGGGCATAAAGCCGATAATCGGCTGCGAGGTCTACCTGCAGCGCACGCCGGTGACCGACAAGAGCGAGGGCTCGCACAAGGACGCCAACCACCTGGTCCTGCTGGCCAAGAACGCCGACGGTTACGCCAATCTCTGCCGCCTCGTATCAAAAAGCTACCTGGAGGGCTTCAACCACGGCCCCAAGGTGGACCTGGACCTGCTGCTCAAACACTCCAGGGGGCTCATCTGCCTCTCGGGCTGCATAGCCGGGCCCATCGCGCGCGCCTGCCAGCGCGGCGACCTGGACGGCGCCGCGGTCATGGCGCGCAAGCTCTCCGGCCTCTTCGCCAAGGGCGACTTCTACATCGAGCTGATGGACAACGGGATGAAAGAGCAGGCGGAAGCGATGAAGGGCCTGCTGGCGGTGGCCAGGAAGACCAAATTGCCCGTGGTGGCCACCAACGACTGCCATTACTGGAAGCCCGCCGACTGGGAGACGCACGACGTGAAGCTCTGCCTCAACACGCGCTCGCTGGTCTCCGCGACGGACCGGTTCCGCTTCAGCGGCAGGGAATATTATTTCAAGACGCCCGAGCAGATGGCAAAACTTTTCTCGCACACGCCCGAGGCGCTCAAGAACACGCTGGCCATAGCGGCCAAGTGCGACGTGAAACTGCCCGAGGGGGAGCCGCTGGTCCCGCCGTTCAAGTCGCCGGCGAAATTGAAGGAACTCTGCCTCAAGGGCCTGGGCAAGCCTACCGCGGAGCAGAAGTCGCGGCTGGACGCCGAGCTGAAAGCCGTCAAGGCGGCGGGGCTGGAGGATTATTTCCTCATACTGGCCGACGCCGTGCGCCGCGCCCGGAGCGAGGGCGTGCTGACCGGCCCCGGCCGCGGCACGGCCGCCGGCTCGCTGATAAACTACGCGCTGGGCGTGACCGGGGTGGACCCGCTGAAGTACGGGCTCAGCTTCGAGCGCTTCCTGGACACCTCGCGCTCGCCTTTCCCCCCGCTGACCTTGGAGGTGCAGGAGACCCGCCGCGGCAAGTTCCTGGAACTGCTGGCCAAGAAGCACGGCGACGACGCCGTGGCCGCCGCCGGTTATTTCAGCGTCAAGCAGCCGCGCAACCTGGCCCGCGACCTGGGCATAGCCCTGGGCGCCGACCGCGCCGCCGTGGAGCGGCTGGTCTCGGCCATACCGTTCAATCACCGCGGCGAGATATCGGACCTGGTCGAGGTTAAGCACCTGCTGACCGATCCCGCGGTGGAGAAGCTGGCCGACTTCACCGACAGGCTCTGCGGGATAAAGAACGGTTCGGGCGCCGACAACGCCGGCGTGGTGATAACGCCCGGTCCGGCGGCCGGCTTCATGCCGCTCTCCAACGCCGGCCGCCGCGGCGGCCTGGCGGCGCAGTACGGCAAGCGCGACCTGGCGGCCCTGGGCTTCCTGCAGTTCGACCTGGCCGGCCAGCGCGCGCTGGACGCGCAGCAGTCGGCGCTCGAGCGCATAAAGACGCGCGGCTTCGACCTGGCCGCGATAGCGGAGGACGACCTCAAGACCTGGACGCTCATCTCCCACGGCGTCACCACCGGCGTCTTCGGCCTGGAGACCGAGGGCGTAAAGAAGTACCTGGTGCAGCTGCAGCCCTCGCGCCTCGAGGACCTGGCCGCGCTGATAGCGCTCTACCGCCCCGGCCCCATGCAGGCCGGCCTGCTGGACGCCTTCATCGCCGCCAAGGCCGCCAAAGCCCCGGCACTCCCCCACCCGGCGCTGGAGCCGGTGCTGGGCGGAACGCGCGGGCTCTTCATCTACCAGGAACAGATCATGGCCGCCGCCGGACTGCTGGGCGGCTTCAAACCCTCCGCGGCCGCCGAGCTGCGCCGCGCGCTGGGCAAGCGGGACGAAAAAGCCGCCGACAAGTTCCGCAAGGAATTCATCGCCGGCGCCAAAAAGAAGAAGATCGGCCCCAGGGACGCCGGCGCCGTATTCGACGCGATGGCCCGCGTCGCCGGCCACGCCTTCTGCAAGGCCCACGCCGTCGCCAACGCCCTGCTGGCCTACCGCCAGGCCTGGCTCAAGGCCAATTACCCGCGCGAGTTCATGACCGCCCTGATAGAGAACGAGCAGGGCCGCCAGGACCAGGGCAATTACGCGCTCTACATGGCCGAGGCGCGGCGCATAGGCGTGAAGATATAAGGCCTACGCCGTCCTGCCCCTAAGGCCCGGGAAAACCGGGCCCAATAACTAGAGAAAATCGGGCCTTTCGCCTCATCAGCGGAAGGCCCTTTAATTTCCATAATTACCTTGCAGCCGCGGAGCCGGGCCGGGCCCGGCGCGGAGCAAGGAGACCACATGATCAGAAAAGCCCTTATCTTCTCCCTCATACTGGCGCCGGTATCGGCCTTCGCCGCCGAGACCGACCACTACACCCTGGCCGACGAGGAAGTGGCCGACATCACCGAGGAACTCAACGCCTACTCCAACCGCGCCGTCTACGACATACTCGAGAACCTCAACCGCGACGGCGGCTGCTCCTCCCCGGACGCGAAGCCCGAGCCCCAGCACTTCATGTACGACGACTTCGACAATGAGCCGCCGCCCAAGACCCCCGAGGAGAAGCTCTACTCCCAGCTGCGCAACGTCTTCGCCAACCACGGCAAGAGCCGGCTGATCAACGACATGCTCGACGGCCGCATACAGCGCAGCGTCATCCCGCTCGACGAATCCGTCTACGGCGAATGGTCCGTCGGCAACGGCTTCCTGCTGGGACGCAGCGGCGCCGCCAAGAGCCCGCTGGCCCTCTCGCCGCTGGTCAAGGTCGGCGGCTACGTGATCGGCGTGGACAAGCTGGAGCACATGTTCGGCATGGGCTACGCCTACTTCAAGCGCCACCATATCCGCGGCATGAAGCTGCGCCGCGTGCTCAAGATAGGCGTCATGGCCGAGAAGACCTACCTGGGCGGCAACTTCCTGGCCACCGGCGTCTTCACCTACGCCGACCTCTCCGCCAACTTCAACGGCATGCGCTTCTGGAACCACATGCTGCAGAAGGAGGACGACGTGCTGGGCAAGGAACACAATTACGGCCCCTACATAGTCTGCGAAGCCGGCCAGTGGAAGCAGAACCCCGAGCGCCGCATAGACTTCGCCCGCTACGTGGACCTCACCTACCAGGAGAACCACAACTGCTCAAAGTTCGCCACCCAGCGCGGCGTGGAGAAGTTCAAGGAGTCGCTGGGCCGCCTGGAGGCCAAGCACGGCAAGACCCGCGGCGGCTTCGCCTGCCCCGCCGACCCCGCGCGCCTGGAACAGGCCGCCGAAAAGTACAAGGTGCCGGTCAACGGCGGCACCACCATCGACCACTGGATAATCAACCGCGACGGCAACGAGAAGGTCTCCTACTTCAACGAGTTCTGACCCCCCGCGGTTCCCCCCCGCGAAAACAGAACCCCCGCCGGGCGGCGGGGGTTCTCTTTTTTACGGGCCGGGCCGGGACTAGAGCGCGGCGAGGGACATCAGGGCGGCGGTATTGTCGCGCAGCCAGCGGCGGTGCGATTTATAGTCGGGGCAGGCGAGCTTCACGTGCGCCCAGAAATCGCGCGAATGATTGAGCTCGCGCAGGTGGCAGAGCTCGTGTATGACCACGTAATCCAGCACGGCCGCGGGCGCCGCGGCAAGCCGCCAGTTGAAATTGAGATTGCCCTTCGCCGAGCAGCTGCCCCAGCGCGTGCGCTGCGAGCGTATGGCTATGCGTTTGTACGGTATGCCCAGCTCCGCCGACCAGTGCTCCGTACGGGCGGTGAGCAGCACGCGCGCGCGGGCTATGTCGGCGGCCGAAGCGCGCGGCGCGGCGGCGCGGCGGACGGAGCGGCGATAGACGCGGCGCGGCGGGCGCGGCCGCGGCACGGTGAAGATCCCCGGCAGGTCGCGCGAGAGCCCCCGCAGGAAGCGGTCTATGTCGCGGCAGATCTCGCCGACTTTATGGGTCATTCTATTTCCACGTGGGCGCCGGGGCCGCCACGCGGGGCGGTATGGAGGCGGAACTTGAGCGGCCGCTTCTTCTTTTTGAAATGCCTGCGCACCTCCAGCGCGGGGAGGTCCGGCTCATTGCACTTCTCGCTCAGGTGGGCCAGCACCACCGCCTGCGGCGGGCCGTCGGCCTCGCAGACGCGGCAGAGGAAATCGGCCGCCATCGGGTTGGACATGTGGTACTCGGAACCGGGATGCCAGTTGAGCCGCCGCAGCTCGGGGTCGTGATTGGATTCCAGCAGCAGCAGGTCCGCCCCCGCCGCGAAGGCGACATGCGTGTCGGTGAAGGCGCGGAGATCGGTGAAGACGGCGGCCCGGCGGCGCTTCAGGCCGCGCCCGTAGGTAACGTTCAGCGCGCAGGTGTGGTAATCCGGCGCGTGCGGCACCTCGGCCTGCGACACGGTGAAGTCGCCCAGCACCAGCGCGCCCTCGAAAGGGCTCAGCACGCCGGCGTACTCGCCGCCGTACCTGGCCAGCGCCTGCTCGGCCGCGCGCGGGTGGCAGTACGCCTTCAGCCCGGCCTCGGCCAGCACCTTGAGCGAATTCCTGTTGATATGGTCGCCGTGGGCGTGGGTTATGACGGCGCCCAGCAGTTCGCCGCAGAGAGAGCGCGCCTCGGCCAGCACCGCGCGGCAGTCGCGCTGGCAGCCCGGCGCGAAATCTATGAAGACGCCGCCGGCCTCGTCCCAGAGCAGCGCCGCGTTGCCGCCGCTGCCGGACCTGAAAGATCTGAACTTAAGCATTGCCCGCCCGCGCCTCGCCTTTGCGGAGCCTGTCGAGCGCCTCTTCCTTGAGGCGCGCGGCCTCGCGGGCCTGGTCCAGCGTGACCTGGGCGAAGTGGATGGCCTGGCCGGGGCCGTACTGGCAGAGCAGGTCCATGTCGGCCGAGATGACGTTGAAAATGCGCGGGTAACCGCCGGTGGTCTGGCGGTGGCGCAGCAGGATTATCGGCCCGTCCGGCGTCAGCTGCACGGTGCCGTCGGCCACCGCTCCCGAGATCATGTTGCCCATGTCGCAGTCCACGCCCGGATCGCCCGAGAGCCTCATGCCCATGCGGTCCATCCTCACCGTGGTGCGCCACTGGGTGAAGAAGAACTGGCCGGGCTGGCGGAGGCACTTGTACTCGGGGCCGGGCACCACGCGTATGCGGTTCTGGGGGTCCGTCCAGCCGCCGACGGCCACGAAGGGCACGGCCTCGCCGGGCGGCGGGCCGCCGCCGGCGCGGCCCCTGAAGGAAAAATAGGTGTACATGCCGTAGCGGCGGTTGCCGAAGGTGAGCCGGTCGCCGGCCTCGCCCTCGTAGACGCGGCTGTGGTCCACTTCCATCGCCGAGCCGTCGGGACGGGTGAGTTTCGCGTCCACCGCGCCGCCGGTCAGCGCGAAACGCCCCGGCGTGAGCAGTTCTATCTCGGGCGGGCCCACTATCTCCAGCGCGGGCGCGCCCTCGGGATTGCCCAGCATCAGGTTGCCGCGCCGCAGCGCGAAGCGGTCCATCGCCCCCGCCGGCGAGATGCCGATGTCCTGCCTGCCGTAAACCGGCAGGCCGGCCGTGCCGCAGAAGCCGGGCCGCACCAGCCGGATATTGCCGCGCACGCCGGCGGCGGCCGCGGCCTTGAGCGCCTTCTCGATGGTCTCGCCCAGCCGGCCGGCCAGGTCCAGCGCTATCGGCGAATCGGAATGGATGCAGAGCGTGTCGGCCTTGATGTCCCGCCAGACGGGCCGGGCCGGGTCGCCGCTGACGTTCACGCGGCCGCGGGCCACTATCTCCGTCGCCTGGGCCAGCGCCTCGCCCAGGTCCTTTATCACGCCGCCGGCCTTGCGCGGCGCCAGGCGGAGCGCGGCGGCCCCGTCGTCCCAGCCGTAGCGGCGGTCCACGAAGGCCTCGCGCATCACCACCACGCCCTGCCGGCGGGCGGCGGCCGCTATCTCGGAATCGTTGGGCGCCAGCAGCGTGGCGATATCGTTCTTCTTAAGCCAGCCCGCCAGCGTCGCCGCCAGCGCCGCGTCGCGGCAGGCGTCGTTGTAGAGCGCGCCGTGGAACTTGACCAGCTTGACGCCGGGCAGCAGCGAAAGCTGCGCGTCCAGCGCGGCCAGCAGCTCGGGTTCGGACAGCCTCATCGTCTCGCGGCCGAAATTGGGCTTGTCGGGATAGGAAAGATGCGCCGATACCGCGACGCCGTGCTTCACCGCCAGCGCGCGGAAGGCGGCCACGCTCTCGCGGTCGCCGGCGTGGCCGTCGCAGGCGATATTGGCTATCTGCACCAGCTCCATCAGCAGCCGGTCCTCGGCGTGCAGGGCGCCGCGCTCGCCTATGTCGCAGTTGATCTGCACCTTCATCCGGCCCTCTCGAAGAGCACGGTATCGCCGGGCTCGATATCGTAGAGCAGCTCCGGCCGCGTCATGCCGAGAATGTTCCAGCCGCCCGGCGAGGTCTCCGGGTAAATGCCGGTCTGCTCGCCGGCCACGCCCACGGCGCCCGCCGGCACGGCCGTGCGCGGCGAATCCAGCCGCGGCGTGACCAGGCTCTTGTCCAGGCCCAGGAGATAAGGGAAATGAGGGCGGAAGCCCACCATCGCCACCAGGTATTCCGGCGCGGTGTGGCGCTTTATGACCTCTTCCGCGGGAAGGCCGGCGTGCTCGGCCACGCGCGCCAGGTCCTCGCCGTTATAAACGACCGGCAGCTTATGGCGCCTGGCGCCCTGCACCGCCAGCGCCGCCTCGTCGGACGGCACCTCGGCCAGGCCGCGGTCCACCGCCGCGCGGATGGCCTCCCAGTCGCGGAGCGGGTCGGCGTGCGCCGCCAGCGCGATGTAAGACGGCACCAGGTCGCGCACGCCCAGCCGCCTGAGCTCCGGGTCCTTGCGCAGCCGGCGGTAGGCCCAGAGCACGCGCAGCGAGGTCAGCCGGTCGATCTTATCGCCCAGCTGCCAGCACAGGCACGCGTCGCCTATAAAATAAGTATTGGTCTTCGCTCCGGCGGCCATACCGGCACTATTATATCACTATCGCTTAGGCCGGGAGCGGGTTATCTCGGGCAGGACGCGCTTGAAGAAAAGCGCGCCTACCGCGCCCAGCGAAGCCGTCAGCGAAAAGGTGTCGTCCACCGGCCCGGGGATGTTTATCGGCAGCATCTCGTAGAGGAAGACCAGCGCCGGCAGCGTCAGCCAGCCCTTGGGCGTGTCCCAGCGCGCCGTCACCGCTATGCAGACGCCCAGCAGGACGGCCGCGCCGATGAAGAAAGGCGCCGAGAACAGGCTGGCCCCGAAACTGAAAGGCGCCAGCGCCAGCGACCACACGCCGGCGAAGACGACCGGCAGGACCGCGTCGAGATAGGTGAAGCGCCTCACGAAGAAGAGATTGACTATCGCCGCGACGAAGAACACCGAGAAAACGATCGCCGCCGCCAGCGCGCCGGTACGCAGGTCCCAGCCGGCCCACCCTATGATGAAGGCCAGCGCCGAGAAAGGGAACGAAAGGAAACTTATCAGGAAACTCCGCGCCATGCCCCCGCCTATACTTTGATTATCCCCCGCTTGCGCAGTTCCCAGAAGCATTTCACCGTCGCGGCCACGTCGGCGGCCGCGTTATGCGCCCGGTCGAAATCCTCCGCGAACAGCTTGTGGTGCAGCTCCATCAGTTTGGGCCACTTATAGCCCCGTGCGCCGGGGATCTCGCAATATTCCGTGGTGCTGTGCATCGTGCAGATCTTTATCACGGACGGCGGGATGTCCGGCATGCCGTTGCGCAGGAACTCCGCGCCGACTATCTTCTCGTCGAAAGAGATATTATGCGCGATGAGATACCTGGTCCTGTCCAGCAGCGCGCGGAACTCTTTGAGCACCCCGACCAGGTCGCGGCCCTCTTTGAGCGCGCGCTCCGTGGTGATGCCGTGTATCCTGGAGGTTTCCTCGGGGATGGTGAAGCCGACGGGTTTGACGATGGCGTCCACCGACGCCAGTTGATTCCCGTCGGCGTCGTAGGCTATGTACGCCAGCTGCACCAGCCGCGGCCAGTTGTCCAGGTCGGTCACCGGCGCGTTCCAGCTGCGCGGCAGCCCCGTCGTCTCCGTGTCGAAGAACAGGAAGACGGGCGGGGCCGGCGCGTCGGCGAAAAGGTCGGGCTGTATATGTTCGCTCACGCTGACAGTTTACAAAATCTTACAGCGGCAGCTCCGGGATAAGGTCCAGGACCTTGTCCAGCTTGTTGACCGAGACCCCGGCGCCGGCGTTCTGCGGCTTCACGTGGAAGATATTGCAGCCGTCGAAGGTCCGCAGGAAACTGTCGGCGTCACCGCGCACCAGCACGCCCTCGATAAGGCCGGTGGCCGCGTTGAAGACCGGTCCGCCCGAATTGCCGCCGAAGCTGTCGAGGTTGGTCAGGAAGAACCGGTCATCCCCGGCGACCGGCTTGACCACCGTGGCGTAGGTCGAGATCTTGAGCGGCAGGCCGGAGGGGTGGCCCATCGTCATCACGGCGTCGCCCTTCTTTATCCCGCCGTCCCTGGCCACCGCCAGCGGCTTGCGGCCGGTCACCTTGCGGTCCAGCCGCACCAGCGCGAAATCGTCGCCGTAGATGGTCTGCTGCGGCCCGGCGTTATGGCTCACGGTGTAATTGGTCCAGTCGCGCTTGACGATCTCCGCGCAGCCGTAGACGTCGGACTCGGGGACCTGGCCGGGGGCGGCCTCGCCCTCGCCCTTCACGCCGAAACCGAAGACGAACTTGGTGTTCTTGCAGGCGTTCTCGTCCTTGACGCAGTGGCCGGCGGTCAGCACCAGGTCCTCGCCCACCAGCGCCCCGGAACAGACGGCGCCGACAGGCTGCTCGGCGAAACGCACGCCGGGGCAGAGATTGTATTGCCGGCCGTAGGTGTCCAGCGCCAGGGTGTAAGGGCCGCTGTCTCCTTCCCGGTGGACGAACGGGCTCTTCCACAGCGACACCACCGAATCGGCCGCCTCGCGGAAGCCCTCGGGGGCCTGGAAATACTCCACCCGGTCGTCCTCGCCGAATATTATCTTGTTGCCGGTCCTGTACGACACCGGCGCCGCGGCGGCCGCGGGAACGTCGATATCGGCTATAAGGCCTTTGAGATCGCCCGTACCGGCCGAATCGAAAGACACGGCGGCCATGGCGGGCTGCGCGAAAGTCAACATGAAGGTTATAAGGTTGATAATGTTCATTTTGGTCGTCTCCTTGCTGGTCATGACCAAAGTGGAGCAATTTTTATGCCACAAGAGCCGCAAAAGCCTCCTGGAGCCGGCAAATCGCTCCTAAAATTGCTTATAAAATAAGGATTTTTACTTAGCGCCGGTCAGTTTTTCGATGACCGGCAGATCGGCGCTGGCAAGAGGGTATTTATGCAGGTCGGCCGGCTTTACCCATACTATGGCCGCGTGATCGTTGAGCTGGAACTCGCCGGATATATGCCTGGCGCGGTAGACCAGCAGCTCTATATGGAAATGATCGTATTCGAACTCGCTCGAACAGATAAAGTCGCCTATCTCGGTATCCACACCGAACTCTTCCATCAGCTCCCGCCGCAGGCAGGCCTCCGGCGTCTCGCCCGGCTCCATCTTGCCGCCCGGGAACTCCCATTTCCCCGCCAGCGCGTCGCCTATCCTGCGCTGCGCGATAAGGACCTTGCCGTCCTTCTCTATCACCGCCGCCGTCACCTGCTTCTTCTTCATGCCGAAAATCTCCAGAAATGCGTCACGTCCATGTCGGCGGGGCTGTCGTCGCCGTGCACGCCTTTGCCGGTGGCGGGGTCGACATGCGCGCCGTGGTCGGGAGCGAAGACCACGGCCCTCGGCACGCCCGCCCATTTCTTATCGAAGGCCGCCGCCAATTTAAGGAAAGCTTCGGTATGCCGGCCGACCGCCTCCACCGCCTTCTCCTTCCAGGGGCCGATATCGTGGAGCAGGTCGTCGTACTCCTGGTGATAGGCCAGGATGAAGTCGTGACCGCCGGCCTCTATCAGCTCCAGCGCCCGGGCCGTGACCTCGCCGTCGTACTTTTCGGAAAAATAGTCCGCCTGGCGTCCGCGGAAGATGAGGTCCACGCTGCTGTCCTTCACCGCGGCGATGGCGCATTTCCGTCCGGCCGCCGGCAGCGCGTCGAATATCGTTTTACATTCAAGCCGCGGCTTCTCGTACGCCTTTATCCCGTGACCGGCCGGCGGCAGGCCGCTGAACATCGAAGCGTAGCACACCGGCGTCTTGGACGGGAACACGCTGCGCACGTCCACCCCGGTGAAACCCGCCGCCCTGATCCCGTCGAAAAGCTCGGGGCGCAGGCCCATAATGCGCCGCCCTATCGCGTCCGGCGCGTAGACCAGCATCTTTTTGACGCCGCCCGCCGGCAGCAGCTTGAGCACCCGCCCGTCGGCCGCCGCGGCGCCGTCGTCCAGGCCTTCCTTCACGCCCATCGCCTCAAGGATCGTGCGGGCCACGCCCGTTATGATCAGCTCGGCCGTCACCGTGCGCTCGGCCATGGACGGCAGCTCGCGCAGGTAGAGCTCCTCCACCTTCCTGCGCGCCCAGCCCGTCCTGCGCAGGAAAGCCAGGCTGGACGCCATCGAAGGCTCGAAAAGGAAACATTTAACGGTGGTCAGCCGCCCCAGCTCCGCCCAACCGTGGCGCTTTACCAGCGCCTCGAGCATCTTCTCCAGCGTTATGCCGTGCAGCGGATTACGGGGTGTCTTACCGGGCATGCCTCGATCCTCCTAGTTGACCGCCGCGGCAGCCGGCTCCGCGGCCGCCGCCCGGGCCGCGGCCTTGGCGTGCTCTTTCTTATGCGCCGCCACGTCGGCGAATATCTTGGCGACCACGAAGATCACCATGATGGTGCCCGCGCCCGGCAGGGCGATGGAGGCGAAAGCGCCCAGCAGTATCGTCAGGTGCATCACTATTATCCGCGGGTAGGGGCTGGCCATGCATTCGCTGGCGCTGGCGTGGCGGAATTCGCCGCCCGCGAGATAATTAAGGAAGAACGAGACCGCGTGACCGCCGAAAAGCGCCGCTATCCCCCATTTCACCGCGCCCAGGTAGTCCAGCCAGAGTCCGGCGTTCATCGGGTCCACCTTCGCCGGGCCGAACTGCGCCCCCTGCAGCACGAAGCCGAACAGGAACACCCCGTGCACGAACATGAACATGCCGAAGTGGAACGTGAAGAACCCGGCCATGAACAGTTTGCCGGCCATGGCCAGCACGGAATAAGCCCCGCCCGGCAGCAGCCCCGCCGGCCCCGCGCCGCGCAACTTTGCGATGGCCCCGCCGGCCAGCAGCATCTTGAGGATGGTGAAGAAACCGATTATCGCCGACTCCACCCAGTACAGCGGCAATATCTCCCGCAGCCCCCAGTCGCCGGTCAAAACCAAAGCCAGCGGCAGCAGGTTGGCGGCTATTATGAAATAAGCGGATACGGGCATGGGCGTATTCTATATCTTAGCCGCGCGCGCGGGAAAGCCCGCCCGCAGGCATGCCTTGTAGCGGAAACAGCTCACAAGATGATCGTTCACCAGGCCCGTGGCCTGCATATGGGCGTAGACGATGGTACTGCCCACGAACTTAAAACCCCGGCGCTTTAAGTCCGCGCTCAGCGCGTCGGACTCTTTGCTGGTGGCCGGCAGCTGCTTCAAAGACTTCCAGCGGTTCACCTTCTGCCGCCCGCCCACAAAACCCCAGATATACTTAGAAAAACTGCCGAACTCCTTCTGCACTTCCAGAAAACGCCGCGCGTTATTGACCGCCGCCAGCACCTTCAGCCGGTTGCGCACTATCCCCGGGTCCTTGAGGATGGCTTCTATCCTGCGCGGCGTGAACCGCGCCACCTTCACCGGGTCGAACCCCGCGAAAGCCCGGCGGTAACCCTCGCGCTTATTGAGTATCGTGCTCCAGCTAAGCCCCGCCTGCGCGCCCTCCAGCACCAGGAACTCGAACTGCACCCGGTCGTCACGCACCGGCACGCCCCATTCCTTATCGTGGTACGGCACATAATGCGGGCTGGCCCCATAAGCCCAAGGACAACGCTCGATCTTCTTCATAGCCGATAGTCTACAAAATCAAGCCGCGCCCGCAGACTCTAAGGTCACAGCCTGTGACCTTAGACGGCCCGATCTTGAAGTCACAAATTGTGATTTCAAACCTCCTACACCGCCCCCGGCAATTTCTTGCACCGTTGGTGCAATAATTGCGGGCCGGACTTATTTCTCTCACCGCTGGTGAGAGAATTGCGGCAGCCTATTTCTGCCACCAATGGTGGCAGTTTCTCTAACCAGTGGTTAGAGTTTTGGTCACCTAAGGCCCGCGGCTAGCTAAAGCCGCCGTCTAGCGGCTCAGTCACCTTGTTTTTAGGTGTACATTAAATGCCAAGTAACCTGGCATATTATCCATCACAAAACCGGACTATTTCCCGCACCCATCCCCCATTGACGAAATCGCATCCGGCCCCATCCGGCGCGCTCTTCCTTCATTTCCAGTCCATCCCCCCCCCCGCTTTGGCGGGTTATTGTCTCAACCCGGCGTAGAACGAATCCAGAACCTCGAAAGCTTCCGACATGTCGACGGGCAGACCGCTCGCGCCAGCCAAAGCGGCGAAAGTTTTTGTCCACACGGCCGGAGGCGGCAAGAGGGCCGCCGGCAAGGGGTGAGTGCTGCGCCGCTCAAAGGTCGCGTCGAGGGCGCGCAAGATCTCCGCGCGGCGCATCCCGCCTGAACGGATAAGCAGCAGCATATCGACCAAGTCCCTGACTCTGGAATTGGGGTTCCGCCGCTGGAGCGTGTAGGCGTGAATTTTTTCCGCGAAATGCTGCTCCAGCGAGATAGCGGGAAACTCGCCGGCGGGAACTCCCGCGAAATCCAGCCAGTCATGCGCCCGGGCCGTATCGAACGGCGCCAGCACCACGTCGCCGGCCCCCACATCCACGTGAAACTTCACGAAAGTGCGCCCGTCGAGCCGCGCCTCCACGGGGTAACGCGCGCCGCCGTAGGGCGCGGCGTCCAGGTCCGCCATAGCCTCACCCACCGTGAAAGAAAAAAAATCACCCAGGTCCCGGCCGGCCTCCCGGACGAGCTTTTGATGTACGGCACTTTTAAGCGGAGTATCTTTTGGATCCATAGCGCGGCTTAGTGTCAGGTCTATGTCTTTCGTCGCGCGGGCTTCCTTCATGCGCAATTCCAGGGCGTAACCGCCTTTAAGGACCCAGAGCGCGTCCTTCGCGGCGAAGAGCCGGCACAACAGCCGGTCGAAAGCGACTTCCCGCATGAGGCGCTGAAAGTCCGTACCCTCCGCCCTCGATCTTAGCTTGAGACGGTCCTCGAGGGCCCGCCTGAAGGCGGCGGGCGTCGCGTAGAGCTTCGGCTTACTCATCACCGCCCTCCCTGAGCCGCTCTATCTTCTTTTTTATGGCGTCGGGAATGCGCTCCGCGCTTTCAAGTTCGGACCGGGTTATAAGTCCCCGGGCAAAAGCCTGGCGCACGGCCTGCCGCATATGATCCATCTGCACGGTACCGGCCGCCAGCAGGTCTGCGATAGTCCTCAGCGGCTTAGTCACTTTAACGCCGGACATGGAGCCGATATCGTCGGCGTGGAGCTCCGCGCGATGGAGCGCCGGGCGGGGACCCTTGCCCCGCCTCTGGAAAGCGCGCGGCACGGTCATGTGCAGCCTGGCCGGGTTGATATCCGAAAGGTCGTAAAGACTCAGCGCCGTTTCATGAGAGAAAACCCCCTGCGGCTCATCCTTGCGGTTGCGCGACCAGAGCCACCAGAACATCAGGTCCGGCCGCTCGGGCAGCGGGAACCGCGACAGTCGGTATATCCCGCGGCGCTCGCGCACCCAGTTGCCGGCGCGGAGATGATAGGCGTGGTTCTTCTGGCTGAAGCCGGCCGCCTCGGCCTGCCGGGTGGTGAAATAACCGCCCTGCCCCTCCGCTATACCGTAGAGGCGGGCTGAAGCTTCTTTATGACCCCGGTAGTCCTTAGACATATACAAAACCCTTAATTTTTAAGGGTATTATACTATAGCCTACCACACGCTTATACCCCTGTCAAGACTTACCCCCAAGTATCAAAAAGTATCAATTTTCAAAAAATTGATACGTACCGGTGAGCGGTCGACTTTTCGCAAACCATAATAAGTTCGCGCTCTTAAGGCGCTATTTTAGGCTTAGGTAATTCTCTAACCATTGGTGAGAGAATTGCGGAGCGGACCCATTTCTGCAACCATCGGCTGCAGTTTTAATTCCCGCCGCACCCGCCCGATGGACCAAAAGCCGCCGGCGTATTAACACTTGGTGCAAATTTTGCAACAAGTAAGTTCGCAGCGTCGCCCCCTAATTCTCCGTTTTATCCGGCGGCGTGAAACCGATCTTCCTGACCTTCCGCGCCGGCGCGTCTATAAGCCCCCGTATCGCCTGGAACACCGCCCGGAACTGGCCGTCATAGCGCCGCTCCAGCTCTTCTATCTTACGCCGCAGGTCAGCGTGCCCCGCCAGCAGCTCCCGCAGCCGCGTGAAGGTCCTCATTATCTGGACGTTCACCTGGATCGCTCGGGAACTGTTTAAGACGCTCGACAGCATGGCAATGCCGTTCTCGGTAAAGGCATACGGCAGATATTTGATATTCTGCCCGCGCTTTAAGGTCACAAATTGTGACCTTGAACAAACCTGGGCTTCCTGCTTGTCCAATATGAACATAAAATCCGGCGGGAACCGCTCCATATTCCGCTTAACCGCCTGATTCAGCGCCTTCACCTCCACCCCGTAAAGCGCCGCCAGGTCCCGGTCCAGCATCACCTTGTGCCCCCGGATCAGGAATATCTTAGACTCCAGCACCTCTTTCGGTATCATGTCCCCCGGCATATAACCTCCCCTTGCGATACCTTCGCCCACTGCTATATCGTAAAACACCCGCGCGACAACGTAGTGTCGGCCTCGGTATAACATTTTGTGATACCGGGCGTTTTCCCACCACCATTCCGACCGGATAGAAGGATACAGGCTGTGACCTCAAACAGCCCGATCTTGAAGTCACAAATTGTGACTTCAAGATTCAAGGCCGCAAATTGCGACCTTGGATACACGCCACTTGAGGTGCCAAATTGGCACCTCAAACCGCCTTAAACTTGATGTTCCGATCTGGAACATCAAATTCGGTCAGCCCCCCGACATTTTTTCCCTCTGGCGGCTATTTCTCGCACCAATGGTGCGAGAATTGCGGGCCAACCCTATTTCTGCAACCATTGGCTGCAGTTTTGGGTCCAGCCGCCCCCCTAATCCCACATTCCTACGATCCCGCCGCTCAGCGGCTTGCCGCAGCGGGGGCAGGGATAAGCCGAAAAGTCCGGCCCGTCGTCGTCCTCGTCGCCGCAAGGGATCATCTCCAGCGCGGCGCCGCACTTGCCGCAATCGCAGGGCCTGGAATACCGCCCGCCGGGATATTCGATCAGGTAGTGGAACCGCTCGGTAAAAGTCCTGCACTTGGGACATCTGAACAGGGCCTGGCCGTAATCGGCGCATTTGCCCCGCTTCTCCTCCAGAAGTATCTTCACCAGGTCGTATTCCGCGCGGTCGGACAGCAGCTTGCGCAAAGAGACAAACCCGCCCGCCTTGAGCGGCAACTCAAAAAGATCTCCCCACATCATGCCTACGCCGATGGAGAACTCCTTATGATAGCCGCAGCCGCAGGAGAGCCCTATCATCATCCCCATATATCCTCCGTCCGGTTAAAACACAAAATTCAGATACAGGCTGAACGGCCGCCAGCTGATATCCGCAAAGGTGTCGCTATCCTTGAGCTTGGGGAACACGGTGTACCTGACGCCGAACTCCAGGATATAACCCGGATATTCCCACGCAATGCCGGGGCTCGCCGACCAGGTCATGCCGCTCCAGCTCTCGGAAGCGGAGCCGGAATAATACCCCAGGAAACTATTCTCAGAGTAACTCGATTCCACCTTGCCGCGGCCGAATCCCCCGTTAAGATCGATAAAAAACAGGGAATTGCCCTCGATCGGGGAAACGAATTTATATCCCCCGACAAAGCGCATGAAGCTGGTCTCGACCTCCTCGTTATAATACCCGGGGCCAAACACGGAATCATTGAACGTCATGTCGATCTCCGCCGAAGGGCCCTTTATATAACTGAACGCTATATAGCCGGGCGAATCCTTGTAAGCCCCTAAATTCACTCCGAAGGTCACGCCAAAGCCGGGATAGGACTTGAACTCCCCCGAAGTGTAATCCCAGATCGAGGCGATCAGATCGAACCCCGCCTCGTAATTCTCCTCCCATTTCTTATCCGCGCCCCCGACACTGAAGACCTCCGGCGTCAGGAAGACGGTCTGAGGCTTAGAGAGTATCCCCGCCGCTTTAGGCGCGGCAGGCGCCCGGGCCGGAGGCTCCGGCCGGTAAACCGGGGGTTCCTCGCGGGCGGGCGGCTTTTCCCCGGCGGGGACGCCGTTCACGTAGAGCACCCTGGACTTAACCGAGCCGTCCTGGTTGAACTCGCGGAAATAGCCGCTGGCGACGCCGTCCACATAGCTGCGCTCCTGGAGCAGCTTGCCCGAACGGTCGTAGAACTTAAAGGCCCCGTTCATCCTGCCGTTTATGAAATAAACCTCGTTCTGCAGCGTGCCGTCCGGGTAATACGAGCGGGAAACGCCGTTATTAAGGCCGTCTATCATGGTCTTTTCACGCTTCACCTTGCCGTCGGCGAAATACTCGCGGTAATCGCCGTCCCCCGCGGTCCCCTCCGCGCGCAAAAGCGCCCCGCCCGCGGAAAAATAATGCGTCCCCGTCTTTTGCCGGCCCGAATAATAATCCACCCGCACCACCCCGTCGGGATTCTGCGTCGTTATGATCTCAAGCCCGCCGGTCAGGGGGCCCGCCTCCGCCGGCTTAGCGGCCAGGCCCAGCTCGGCCAGGTTGTCTATCTCGGACCTGTTTATGTTCAAAGTGCCGAACCTGGTGACGGCCTCTATCACCTCGCCCTTGTCTTCCAGGGTGACGGCGTCTAGGGTGGTCCCGTCCTTTAGTATCACCATCTTAGCCGCACAGACTTCGGCTAAGACCACCAAAGCGAGCAGGACGATAATGTTTTTCATAACCCCTCCGGTTCAGTAGTGACGCGACGATCCCCCGATCACGCAGGCGCCCATGGAAATAGGATAACCCGGGGGTGCGACAACGTAGTGTCGCCCCCCCCTATTCCATCAGCCCCTCCTCCAGCAGCAGCGATACCTGCTCGGGCGACGGCAGCTGCGTCTTCAGCTCGCCGGGCAGGGCCTTGAACAGTTTGTAAGTGGAAACGCCTATGGGTTTGCGCGATTCCCGCAGCGAATATTCCACGATAGTCCGCTTCTTGCTCTTGCAGATCAGTATGCCGATGGAAGGATTCTCGTCCGGCCGCCGGACCAGGTCGTCGAGCGCCGCCAGGTAGAACTGCATCTTGCCGACATACTCCGGCAGGAATTCCCCCACTTTCAACTCGACGGCCACCAGGCATTTAAGATGACGGTGATAGAGCAGTATATCGATGAAATACTCCTGCCCTTCGATTTCAAGCCGGAACTGGCTGCCCGCGAAAGTAAAAGCGCCGCCCATCTCGGCCAGGAACCGGCCCACCTTGCGCATGAGCGCGCTTTCCAGCTCCCTTTCGCTGTGCTCCTCGCCCAGCTCCAGGAAATCGAAAGCGTACTCGTCCTTAACGGCCAGCTTCGCCTGCTGCCTGACCTTATCCGGCACCGCCGCGTCGAAATTGGTCTGGTTGCGCAGATACTTGTGATAAGTACCGGCCTCGATATTGAGCGCGAGAACGGCTTTGGTCCAGCCGTACTTGCGGGTCATGCGGATGTAAAACTCGCGCTCCTGCCCCTCCCCGCATCTGGAGATTATCAGGATATGCTTCGCCCAGCCTATTTCTCCAACCAATGGTTGGAGATTTGCGCTCCCGCAATAAGCGCCATAAACCTGCCTCATATACCAGAGATTCTGGGCCGAAAACCCCCGCACCCCCGGAAACTCCGCCCGCAGGTCCGCCGCCAGCCGCTCCACCACCGACCGCCCCCAGGCCTCCCGCTTCTGCCGCTCAACTATCAGCCGCCCGATATCCCAGTAAAGCCCGACCAGCTCCCTGTTGACCGCCCGCAGCGCGGTGTACTGCGCCGCGCGCACGCGCGACTTTATCTCCGCCAGCAGCGCACCATAATTTTTGACAGGCATCCCGGGCATAGTCCCCCCTTCACTTAAAGTGTAGACACCGGGTGCGACAACGTAGCGTCGCACCCCCGGCCCGCCGATGGGATGATTTTTACAGGGAAAGATTAATCGCCGCTTTAGCCGACGCCTTATTCAAAAGGCGCGGTGTGCCGGCAGACAGGATAATTGTGGCAGCCCCAGAAGCGCTTGCCGGCGTCCGGCCCCTTACCGTAAACCCGCAGCACCAGCGGCTTATTGCAGTGCGGACAAACGGGATGCGCGTCCGTAAAAGCTTTCTCCTGCGCCTCCAGCGCCTCTCGCATGGCCGGCGGCATATACTTGCGGTCCCGTTCTTCTTTCGACAACGGCGGCGGCTCGGTTGGAATAAGGACGGCCCGGCTCTTCATCGGCTGAGCGGGCATGGGCGACGGCGCGCCGCCGGCCGCCTCGGATTCGACCACCTTAACGCGCACCTTGGAAGTTATCAGCTGTATGAGCGCGGTGACCAGCGCGATAAGGCTCTCGATGAGGTTCCAGCGGCTGCGTAGCTTGTACCCCCTCACATTCAGGCCGGTCTTGGCCGCGACTTTGTTAGTCACACGCCGTTTGACCACCCGGGCGGTCTGCGTCGCCATGGCGCCGAACGCAAAAAGCACGCCGCCCACGAGAAAGAGCAGATAAAATACCGGCCCGAAATCAAAATACCCCATGACCATCCGCTCGCCTTTGATAACATACGCGATCAGTAAAAGGGCGCCGGACGCCAGCAAAAACAGATTCCGCATAAACACCCCCGTCTTGTCTCTTTCGCGCTGACGGACAAAAAGCACGTCCATCACCGGGCTCACGCCGGCCATGATACTCCCGCCGACCATATGCCCCAGGTACTCCCTGAGCTCGGCCATAAGTTCGGGGCCCAGCGCCTTATCCTTGAAATAGGTGATGTAGCCGTTAAGTTCCTCAATGCGGCGCACCGCGACCCTGGCCTCGTCGGGCTTCTCTGGCAGATGCCCGGCCGCGGCGATTATACCGCGCACCTGCACCTTGCCGAACGGCTTCACCGTGTCGTAGCAGAGATAACCAGCCCGCCCCACCTGGTCGAAAGGATCGTGATACTGCCCGGACGCCACGAACTCCCGGCTCCAGACCTTGGTCTCTATGACGAATATCCCCGCCGGCGAGATCACCAGGTGGTCTATCTGCGCGCTCTGAAGAGGGACCCCGTTATACCGATGGAACCGCGACGCACGCAGCCGCACATCGTTTAGGACGATATAGCCCTCCGGCAGCCGCTTAAGCTGCTCCACGACCGCCAGCTCAGCCCGCGCGCCGGCAAGCTCCGGCGAATTCTGCAGATATTCCAGCCGCGCGACATTATCCCGCAAAGAAACGATATATCGATCTTTATCCGCATTGACCCGGCGGACGGCCAGCCTGCGCTTTGCGATGAGGAACCAGTTGACGATGGCACAGAAGAAACCCGGCTCGGCCAGCAGGGCGGATATCTGCCGCTCCAGCTCCCCGACGGCCGCGGCCGCCTCGGCCGTCTTGCGCCCGATAGACGGCTCCAGCTCCGCCTTCAGCCGCTCAAGCAGCGGCGCGATATCGGCCGGCGAACCGACCTTGAGCCCCACACGCAGCAGCCCCTTGCGGATCTCGCCCCATGCCCCGCTCTCGCCGATTAGTTCAGCCATGATAATATGCCCGCCGGAAATATTTCACTCAAAAAACCTAGCCAGCCGCAGAAAACCCTAGAAAGTAGTTTTAATGTACGCCCCCACAGGGCTCCACTTGAACCGGGGGAAGTCCTTCTGCGACGGGAAAAAGGATGTTCTTACCCCGAGTTCGATGAGCTCTTTCTCGAAAGGCAGGATAATGCCCGCAGAAAGGTCCATCGACGGCCCGAACCAACTTGAGTAATAAGATCCGGACCAGGTATGCCCCGCCTGGGTAGTCTCGTCCGCGGTTATTTCGATCTGACCACCCGCCACGCCGATACTGCCGGCGACATTAAACCTGGTACTTTTTGACAGATAAAGACTCTGGGAGAACTCCATCATAACCCTCACGAACGAAGTCCGGGCCTTGCCGGCTATTTCGTAATAAGTGGTCGGGGAGGTATCCCTGCCCAGGCTCAGCTTAGCGTAGGGCCCCACAATGTATCCGACACTTACCCCCATCGTAAAATCCTGCCTCCTATAAGTGGAGAACCCCAACCGCAGCCCCGCGCCCGGGCGATAATCGGAGTTATCCTCGACCAGGGGGTCATATGTCGTCGCCCAATCCACGACATCCGCTTCCCAGCCGTCAAAAGCGTTGGACCGGGCGAAATAGTCGATGGAGAACCACGGATGAAAAGACCGCCCGCCCCTTCGTTCGTCCGCGGAACCGCGATAATTCACCCTCGAGTATTCGAGGTACTCCCCCTCTTTAATCCTGCCCTCCAAAGAAACCCCGTGCCCGCTTACAGTCTCGGTGGCTATCGCCACCCCGTTTTCATAGTAAACCTTCTGAACGTCTCCGGAATCCAAAGTCGAAACCACTATCTTAAGGGGTTCTTCCGCCTTAACAAGCGGCGCGGCCTTAAGATACGCCGGCTCCGCGATATCATTTACGTTGACCCTCAGAGGGCCGTAACGCGTCGTAAACTCTATCGTCTCTAAGTTTATGCGCTTATGCTCCGTGGCCTCTATCTTTGTCCCGTCCGTTAGAACAACGGACAGCGCCGCCGCGTTGGACGCGGCCGCGAAGATGAGAATGGCAATGATCGATATTTAAAGTAGGCGGGTTTGTTTAGACCAGTTCTAGGCACGCCCTAAGGTGAAATTGTCAAAGCCTTCCAATCTCCCTGCTACTGGCGGCAGCCTGCCGCAAATCTCCGTCCCAAAGTATTCCTGCGCCGGCGTCCGGTAATCCAGCGACTGATGATACCGCCGGTTGTTGTAAAACTCAAAGTACGCCTCCAAGCCCGCTCTGGCCTCCGGGATGCTGCCGTATCCCTTCAAGAAGATGTCCTCGTATTTGACCGTGCGCCACAGCCGTTCCACAAAAATATTGTCGTGCGCCCGGCCGCGGCCGTCCATGCTGATTAAAATCCCTCGGGCGGACAGCATCCCGGTAAATTTATCGCTGGTAAATTGCGAACCCTGGTCCGTGTTGAATATCTCCGGGTTACCATACCGAGCCAGAGCTTCTGCCAGCGCCTCCATGCAGGTTCCGCTGTCCAGCGTATTGGATAGCCGCCAGCTCAACACAAACCGCGTACGCCAGTCTATTATAGCCGTCAGATA
>JAVHLJ010000026.1 GCA_031082205.1 Elusimicrobiales bacterium | reverse complement strand
GCCAATATATGCTTTTGGGCAGGGGAAGGTGTAAACGAACTGCCTGAATAGCTCTCCCGGCCCCGGCCGGGGGACCCGGGCCGCGGGGGGCCTTAGGGCCCTCGGTAAACCCCGGCCCAACTGGTAGAATGTAAGTTCGCGATGAAATTCGCCCTTATACTGACCTTTCTTTTTATGACGACTTCCGCGGAAGCCGCTTCAGGCGGCTCTTTGTCCCAGCTCGAGGCCGCCGCCAAGGCGCCGGCCATTGTCCCGTCCGTCCCCCCGCCGGCACCCGCGGAGGAAAAGGGCGCCCGGCCGCCGCAGGGCCTGCGCCTGCTCCGTTCCGTCCCGTCAAAGTACTGGGAGCGCATCGAGTGCTGGCAGGACTACGCCCGGCCTTTCGCCTCCGAACCCATGCTGCACAAGTCGCGCCACGAGACGCGCGAGATAGTCGACGCCTTCGGCACGAACATGCCGCGCACCGGCACTTTCCTGCTCCATTACGGGCCCCGCTGGAACTCCAACACGGGCAGGGTGGTCGTGCTGCTGCACGGCGCTTCCGACAACGCCAACCGCGCCTGGGCCACGCCGGCCGTGCAGCTGGGCGATCCCGGCAGGCCCGGCCTGCTGCAGGCGCTGGAAGCGCAGGGCAACCGCGTTTTCGCCATAACTTTCCCGCATAAGCACGGCAACTTGTTCTACGAGGCTCAGTACCTGGCCGACGCCATCGACATAATAGCCGCGGCCACCGGCGAGGGGAGGTTCTCCCTGGTCGGCCACAGCGCCGGCGGCCTCGTCGGCCGCGTCTACGTTTCCGGCTACCGCGCCGGCGCCGGCTGGACGCCCTACCGCGGCGAGGTGGACTCGCTGGTCACGCTGGGTACCCCGCACCGGGGGCAGGACTTCGCCTTCCGCCATCCCGAGTTCAACTACTATTTCATGAAGGACGAACTGGCCGCCAACGCGCCGATGAGCTGGGACCGCGTCCTGGTCTACGGCCAGTGGCGCGACACTTTCGAGTTCAGCATCTACAGCGACAATTTCCCGATGCAGCAGCAGACGCTGTGGGACTGGACCGGCCGCTACCCGGTCTCGATGTCGTCGCCGGATCATTACACCACGGTCTACGGCGGCCAGGGCTATGTCAGCCACTCGCAGGGCCTCAACTCCGCGATCATGAAGGGCGGGAATTTCCTCAACGGACTGCGCCAGTATCCCGTCCCCCCGGATATCGACGTCACGGTGGTGGCCGGCAATAACAACAGGATAGAGAACGTTCCCCAGACGGAGAAGGACGGGCCCTCGGACGGGCTGATCTTCGTGGACAGCGCGTCGCACACGGCCGACCTGACGCATCCCTCGCGCACCGCGCCCATCCGCTCCGTCGTGCTGGACGAGAACCACGTAACGATAGCGTTCAGCCGCCCGGTCGCGGAACTGGTAACGGGCCTGCTCAGGTAAAAAGCTGGAGAAAAGGGAAAGGCCCCGGCGGGAACCGGGGCCTTTCTCTTCGCGCGTCCGTCAGGATCTCTTTTTCCTCGGTACCGGAGGCGTCGGCATGGGGCCGGGCTGCGGCGCGGGAGCCGGCTGCTGCGGGGGAGGGGCCGCAGCGGGACCGGGGTCCGGGGGCGGCGGCTGAGGCTGGCCCGGCCGCGGTTCCAGGGGCAGCGGGGCCGGGACTATGTGGACCGGGGCGATGGGCGGCGGCGCCGGGGCCGGCGGCTCCTGCTTCGGCTGCGGAGCGGGAGGCGGGGGGGGCGCCGGGACAGCGGGCCGCTCTGGCTGCGGCGCCGGCTCCGGAGCCTTCTGCGCGGCCGGCGGGGGTGGAGGGAGCTCCGCCCCTTCCTTGACCGGGATGTGGAAGAAGAACCGCGAGCCTACCCCCAGTTCCGACTCTATGCCCATCTCGCCGCCGTGCCGCTGGACTATTTCGCGCGCGATCTTCAGGCCGAGACCGAAGCCGGCCTTGCGCATGCCCTGGGCTTCCTTGGTCTGGAAGAACCGCTCCCAGACGCGCGGCAGGTCCTCTTTCGAGATGCCGATGCCGGTGTCTATCACGCTCACTTCGACGCGGTCGGGCTTGAGTTCGGCCTTTATGGTTATCTTGCCGCCTTCCTTGGTGTACTGTATGGCGTTGGTGCAGAGGTTCTGCACCACCTGCCCGATCCGGGCGTCGTCGCCGGCCATAGGCGGCAGGGCGGGCGGAACGTCCTTTATCAGCGTCAGCTGGCGCTTCTGGGCGGCTATCTCGACGCGGGCGTAAACGTCGTTGATCACGGCCAGCAGGTTCAGCGCGCCTATTTCCACGCGCAGCTTTCCGGATTCGATGGCGGCCAGGTCTACGAGGTCGGAGATGAGGACGTTGAGCGTCTTGGCCGAGGTCTGGATATTGGCGGCGTATTTCTGCTCGCTCGGCATGCTCTTGAGCTTGCCGGTCAGGACTTCCGAATAGCCCATGATGGCCGTGAGAGGGCTTTTCACGTCGTGGGCCACGGTGGCGAAGAACTTCTTCTGGAAGCCGTTTATCAGCTCGAGCTGCTCTTTCTGCGCCTGCGTCTCCTTGAGCAGGCGGGCGTTCTCGAGCTTGAGGAACCGGGCCTCCAGGGCCTTCTGCACGGAGAAGATGAGGCGCGAGGGCTCCACGGGCTTAAGGAGCGCGTCGTCCAGGCCCAGCTCCACCACCTGGCTGACGCCCTGCAGGGCGGCTTTAAGCGGGTACTGGTCGACCATGAAGATGATGCGCATGTCAGGATCGCGCTCGCGCAGTTTCTGCGCCAGCTCGGCGCCGGAATGCTCCGCGAAACTTATGGCGGTCCCTATCACGGCGAGGTGGAAGCTGCCCTTCTTGCAGAGGCCCAGGGCTTCGCCGCCGTCCATCGAAGCCGTCACCTCGTAGCCCGCGCCGAGCAGGGCCTGTCCCAGCATGGTGAGCGCCGGCTTGAAATTGTCCAGGAGAAGTATGCGTTCCTTCTCGCGCTCCTTGAGGCGCGTTTCGGCGCCGCCGCCGGCCAGCTCGGCCAGTATCCCGGCTACGCGCCCGGCGTGCTCCCGCATCAGCGAGACGGGCCGGCCCTCGCGGAGGAACTGCAGGGCGTAGCGCACCGTGTCCGTGCCGGAGACCAGGTAGCATACCGCCTCGGGAGCCGCCTGGCGTATCTCGGCGTCCAGCGCCTCGGCGTCCTCCTGCCTGCCGCTGAACTGGGCCACCACCACGTTGCCCAGGAACTGCGCCCCCGCCGG
This sequence comes from Elusimicrobiales bacterium, assembly GCA_031082205.1. Classification (GTDB taxonomy): domain Bacteria; phylum Elusimicrobiota; class Elusimicrobia; order Elusimicrobiales; family UBA9959; genus UBA2231. Next base: position 31,084 of record JAVHLJ010000026.1, on the reverse strand, counting down.
GTTCTCCTCTTCGCCGCCGCTGAGCTTTGACCAGAGGCTCTTTGGCTTCTTGCGCTGGGATGACGCTATGCGCGCTTCGTTCTGCTTCGCGATGAATGCCGCCAGGTCGTTGGTGGATTCCAGCGAGACCGGCTTGACGCCGGCGCTCTGCAGCGCGGTCTGGACCGCGCCGGTGACGAACAGCACCTGCTCGGCCAGCAGCACTATCTGGCGGTCTATGGCGCGCATCTGGTCGGCGAAGCCGTTGGGCATGGGCCAGCCCAGCCTGCGCAGGGGGGCCAGGTGCTCCGGGGAATTGCTGGCCATCGTTTCCAGCGAGAAAAAGTGGACCTTCGGATACTGCTTATGCAGCGCCAGGAAAGCTTCGCGTTCCTCCAGCGAGACTTTGGCGTAATCTACCACTATGGCCATGCAGTCGCCCTTGGCCAGGCGGTCGGCGGCGTAGTTGAGGGTGGGAACTATGGCGATATCCAGCCCGCGGCCGGACATGGAAGGTCTGAGCTCCTCAGGAAGCTCCTTGCCCATGGTCACTACAAGGACCAGCCCCGCCGTATCTCCCATGGGGATAATAATAACAAAAAATCGCCCCGATTTTATCCGGGCCGCCGGCGTCTGCCGGGCATCCCCGTCCCTTTATTGTTGTGGCATAAAAATTGCTCCATGTTTTGCGACGGTCAAAACAATACGGGCACGGGGGAGAAACGATGAAATATCTCAAAATATTTTTTATGCTTCTGGCGGCGGCCTCTTATGCCGGCGCGGAAGAAATTAAAGTGGACTTCGACGGCAAAGCGGCTATCGGGGCCGGCCGGCTGGACGAACTTATCGGGGACGCGGAGGTCGTGGCCGGGGAACCCGCGGCCAAACCCGTTTACAAGATCTCCGACAGGGGTTGGCACCAGCGTAAAGTCTGCAAGACCGTCGAGCTGGATTCCCGCGACGGGGCGGCCATCAACCGCAGGACCCCGGTCGAAGGGGCTTTCATGTGGCAGGAATGCCGCGACGTCAGCGGCATGGTGAACGGCCAGTACGTGACCTGGTCGGAATGCGAGAACAGAACGCAGTGGTACACCGCGGACATCGACCTCGTGATACACAAGCGCGAACTCAGGCAATTCGATAAGGAGAGAATAGAGGTGTGCTTCGACTTCCAGTCGCAGAAAGGGTCTTTCGTCCTGCGGCAGACGCCTTTCGAATACACCTACCGGGATAAGAACGGCGGCTGGCAGTATTCCATAGAACTTTTCCCCGGGCAGCGGAAGCCGCAGAAGCCCGAGGCTTCTCTCGCGGATCTGGCGCAGTTCTCCTACGACGACGTGCGCGAGGAGTTCACCATGACGGTCCGGAACCAGTTCACCGGCGACTATGACCTTGGCAAGGTCCACATAGGCGTCGAGCTGGTGCAGGACAAGATGTTCGATTCCTCAAAAGGCACCAGGTTCTTCGAGTTCCCGCTCAACTGGCTGCGGCAGGATTTCAAGATGACCTTCAAGCTCGCCGACTTCGCCTCCGGGAAAGACGAGGCCGAATTCAGGGCCAAGGCCGACAAGTACTACGTGAAATGGGGTTTCAAGGTCAAGAAAGCCGGCTTCACCGAGGATTACATAGAGAAGGGTAAGAGCGGCACGGTCAGCGTGATAAAGTAGTTGCGGCCGCGCGAAAACAGGCTCCGGTCAGATCCGGGGCCTGTTTTTCATATGAAAATTAAAATATGCAAAAAAATTGATTTTTTGCGCTTATTTGGCGGAAAAATCTTTAAAACAGCGGAATTATGGGCATAAAAATTGCTCTGTTTTTGGTAAGAGCCGGGCGTTGAGGCTGAGAAGCCCCGGACCTGAAGCTCGAATAATAGAGAGGCGGGGGAAACCCCAGGAGAATCAAATGAAAACGAAGTCTTTCATCAAATCCATAAATCTCGGCTCCGAAGACGTTCTTACGCTGGAGAAGGCCGGGGACAGGCTGGAGTTCCAGGCCTTCATGATCTTCGGTGAGATGGCCGAAAAGGGCGATTGCGCGGAGAACTGGGTGGTCTGCCCCAAGTACGTGCACTGCCCTTCCGACTGCCCGCCGGTCCCGCCGCCCACCCCGGTCTGAGCCGGACAGGTCGCGGTATATAAAAAAAGCCCCGGGGCGGCCCGGGGCTCTTTTATTCGTTGGTCTAAGCTTACTGGCGCTCGACGCAGACGGCGATGCCCATGCCGCCGCCGATGCACAGCGTGGCGAGGCCTTTCCTGAGGTTCCGCTTCTTCATCTCGTGCAGCAGCGTGACGAGGATGCGCGCGCCGGAGGCGCCGACCGGGTGGCCGAGCGCTATGGCGCCGCCGTTGACGTTGACGATATCCTTGTTGAAGCCCAGCTCCTTGGCCACCGACAGGGCCTGGGCCGCGAAGGCCTCGTTCGCCTCTATCAGTTCCACGTCCTCCAGCTTCCAGCCGGCCTTCGCAAGCGCCTTGCGCACGGCTTCCACCGGGCCGATGCCCATGATGGACGGGTCGACGCCGGCCCAGCCGTAGGAGACCAGCCTGGCCATCGGCTTGAGGCCGTGCTTCTTGACCGCGTCGCCGGAGGCTATCAGCAGCGCCGCGGCGCCGTCGTTGATGCCGGAGGCGTTGCCGGCCGTAACGGAGCCGTCCTTCTTGAACGCGGGGCGCAGTTTGGCCAGGCCCTCGGCGGTAACGCCGGCCTTGGGATATTCGTCCTTGGCGAAGGCCACCGGGTCGCCCTTGCGCTGCGGTATCATGACCGGCGCTATCTCGTCCGCGAAGCGGTTTTCTTTGAGGGCCTTCTCGGCCTTGTTCTGCGATTCGGCCGCGAACTTGTCCTGCTCTTCGCGGGTCAGGCCGAACTTGGCGACCAGGTTCTCCGCGGTCATGCCCATGTGGTAATTATTGAAGATGTCCCAGAGGCCGTCGCCGATCATGCTGTCGATCAACTCTCCGTGGCCCATCTTGTAGCCGTAGCGGGCCTTCTTGAGCAGGTACGGGGCGTTGGTCATGCTCTCGGTGCCGCCGGCTATGATCATCTCGGCGTCGCCGCACATTATGCTCTGCGCGGCGCTCGCCACCGTGCGCATGCCGGAGCCGCAGAGCATGTTCAGCGTGACGGCGGTCTTCTCCGCCGGTATGCCCGCTCCCACGGCCACCTGGCGCGCCACGCCCTGGCCGAGGCCGGCCTGGTAGATGCTGCCCATCAGCACCTCGTCTATGTCGGCGGGTTTGACTCCGGCCCGCTCCATCACGGCCCTGGCGACCACCTTGCCCAGTTCCACCGAGCTGAAATCGGCCAGCGAGCCCCCGAAGCTGCCGATAGCCGTCCTGACGCCGTCCACTATGAAGACTTCTTTCATTTCATTTCCCTCCGTTAGATTAACTGAAATACGAAACTCAGAGATAGCCCAGTTTCTCCGCCTGCTTCCTTAATTCGGCGCGGAAATCGGGATGGGCGACGTTTATCAGCGCGTTGGCCCTTTCGCGTACCGTGCGGCCGCGCAGCCGCGCTATGCCGAACTCGGTGACGATATGGTCGGTGTTGGCCCGGTGCAGCGTGACCGCGGTGCCCTCGGCCAGCGTGGGGACTATGCAGGATACGGCGCCTTTTTTGGCGGTAGCGCGGCAGGCTATGATGCTCTTGCCCAGGCCGTCGTAGGCTTCCTTCGCGCCCACGGCGGTGTCGGTCTGGCCGCCGGTGCCGGAATACTGCGCCGGGCCGATGGATTCGCTGGCTACCTGGCCGGTCAGGTCCACGGTGAGGCAGGTGTTGATGGAGACCATGCGGGAGTTGCGCCGGATGACGGCCGGGTCGTTCACCCAGCTGCCGCGGCGGAACTCCACGGCGGGGTTGTCGTGCAGCCAGTCGTAAAGCCTGCGCGAGCCCATGGCGAAGGCGCAGACGAACTTGTCTTTGAGCAGGGTCTTGCGCTTGTTGGTCACCGCGCCGGCCTCGTAGAGCTCCATCATGGAGTCCACCATCATCTCGGTGTGCACGCCCAGGTCCTTTTTGCCCTTGAGCGCCAGCGCGCAGGCGTTGGGGATGCCGCCTATGCCCAGCTGTATGGTGGAGCCGTCGTCCACCAGCTCGGCGATGTAATTGCCTATGGTCTTCTCCGTCCCGTCGGGGTCGGGCGAGGTAAGCGCGGGCACTTCCTGGTCGTGTTCGACGAACCAGTCCGCGTCGCCGACGTGCAGATGGGTGTCGCCGAACGTGCGCGGCAGGTTCCGGTTCACTTCCAGTATAACGGTATCGGCGGCCTCGAGGACGTCCTTCTCGTAGGTGATGCCGAGCGACAGCGAGACGAAGCCCTTGGCGTCGGGCGGCGTGCAGGTGCCGAAGAAGATGTCCGGCTTGCGGGCCTGCAGGCGGTCCGTCGCCGCGCGGTGCAGCATGTTGGGCACGTAGGTCACGGTGCCGGCCCCGGCGGCCAGCGCCTGGCGCGAGCCCGGCGCGTGGAACCAGCTGGCCAGCTCGAAGTGGCCGCGCATCTCCGGCCGCATGTAGAAATCGTAGGGCTTGAGCGTAAGGACCGAGAACACCCGCACGTCCTTCACGCGCGGCGCGGCGGTGTGGAACTTCGCCATGCAGCCCTGCGGCTCGGAGGCGCATTGCGCCACCACCACGTCGTCGCCGCTCTTTATCTTCGCGGCGGCCTCGTCGGCGGTTATCAGCTTTTCGGCGTAGGCCGCTTTCCGCCCGGCCGCCGGTCTTTCGATGGTCGTGGTCATGCCAGTATCCCCCGCTTGAACACCCTCGCGAACAGTTTGACGGCCTCGGCGTCGGCCAGGCCGTAATGCCCTTTCACCTTGAAGAGCTTCTCCATGATGAAATAGTTGAAATAGTTCCAGGTCACCATCATGAGCGCGCCCGCGGGGTCTATGTCCGGGGCGATCCTGCCCTTGCCGGCCGGAGAGGCCTTGAGGGCGGCGGCGTAGCCCTGCCGCATGCGCGCGAACATCTTGTTGACGTGCCGCGCCTCGAACTCCACCACGTCCACGTATATAAGGAGTATGTAGTCCGAGAACTTCTCCACGGTCTCGCGGGAGGCGAAACCGAGGTTTTCGATATTGTCCGGGAAAGCGGTGGAGGTCAGCGCCTTTATGAGCGGCTGGCCGGGGTCAAAATACTCTTTCTCGCGCCTGGCCAGCAGGGAGACGAAGATCTCCTCCTTGGTGGAGAAGTAATTGTAGATATTGCCGAGCGAAACCCCGGCCCCGGCCGCTATATCCCTGGTGGAGGTGCCGTTGAAGCCCTTGGTGGTGAAGAGGCGCGAGGCCGCCGACAGTATCCTGTCCAGGTTGGGGGGAGCGCCTTTTTTCCGTTCGACCGCGGCTTTGGCCATATATGAACGAGCGTTCGTTCATATATATGCTATCAAAAGCGCGCCGCGGGGTCAAGCCGCCGGGGAAAAGAAAAGCCCCGCCCGGGAGGGGGGCGGGGCTTCGGGTAGTTCGGTTAAGCGGACTTCAGTTGCGCCAGACCGAGTCGGCCCAGGAGAGGAACTCGTCCCACTGCGAGTCGCGCGACAGCGACAGGGTGGAGTAGTCCGTCTCGTGGATGTCCGCCAGCTGCGGCGGGACGTTCTTCGCCTTGAGCGTCATGTTGATGGCGATGCCGCCGGTCCGCGAGTAGGCGTAGCCGTTCTCGGCGTCGGCGTTGATGCCGACATTGCGCATGACCAGGCTGTTCTTGATGAAGCCCTGCAGGCTCTCGGCGGCCCGGCGGGCCTCCGCGGAGCGGGCGTTGCGGCCGACTATGCCGGCGAAGTCGTAGAGGTCGGCGTAGTAGGCCAGCAGCTTCTTCTTGTCCGAGGGGTCGATGCTGGTGAAGCGGACGACGTCGGCCACGGCCTTGCGGACGGCCTCGGTCTCGTTATTGGCCATCACCGCCGCCGTGAAGGCGTCGAGCCGCGCCGGCAGCTCGGAGAGCGGGCCGGGGCGGACGGTGGAGAGCTGGGCCGGTATGGAATCCAGCGGCATCGTCAGCGGGCCTACGCTCATGCCGCCGGCGTAGAAGTCGCGGTACCACTGCATCAGGAAGTCGCTGAACTTTTCGTTGGTGAAGTTGACGTCGGCGTTCATGAAGTTGAGCAGCTTCTCGTAGTCGAAGCCCTGGGCCAGCATGGTCTCCTCGGAGCCGACGAAGAGGCCCGCGCCGTCCTTCATCTCGTAGAGAACTTCGGCCATCTGCTGGAGGCAGGCGTTCTGCATCAGTATGTCCACGTAGCCGGCCTGGCGCAGGATCTCGCCCAGCTGGTGGGTGCGGACGTAGTTCTTGGTGTCGTCGTCGAAGAGTATGCCCTTGTTATTGGTCCCGGTGCCGGCGGCGTGCTGCTGCAGGTTGGGGTCTATCCAGCCGAGGCCGTGGTTCCAGAGCACCAGCATGTATTTCCTGGCGGGGAAGGTCTGCTTGCCCCATTTCACGAAGTCTATGACGCGGCGGTAGTCGCCCATGTCGGCGTTCTTGTCCTCGGAGTATTTGGTCTCGCCGCTGGAGAAGATGCCGCCCTTCTTGTTGATGAGCAGCCGGCGCGAGCCCTCGCCCGCCTTGCCGTGCTCGACCACTATGTTGACCTTGTCGGTGGTGCCGACCTGCTTCATCTCCTTGATGTCGCGCTCGGCCCACTTGCCGACCAGGCCCAGCAGGCTGCTCTCGCTGAGGTCGTTCTTGGCGTTCATGAAGACCAGGACGGTCCACTCTTTCTGGGCGAGCGGGCCCGGCTTGGCGCGGGAGGCGTCCTCCAGGGCCGCGGGCACTTCTATGGCCGGGACCCCGGAGAGGGTGAGGGAGTCCAGGTCGAACTCCTGAGCGTTGAGACCGAAAGAGCCGCACATGAGAAGGGCGGCGGGTATAAGGGAAAGGGCTTTGAGGTTCATCTTTAAACTGCCTCCTGCTGGTTTGATGAGTATAGTTTAGCGTTAAAGACGGACTTTCTTAAGAGGCGCAGGACCCAAAAACGGGCCGTTTTAAGGCCCAGGCCGGAGTAGGACCTAGGGGAGCATATTTTCTTTATATATAATAGACGTGCCCGGGTCGGGCGGGAAATGAAAAAACGCATATCCATCACTTTGGGCGCCGCGGTGTCGCTGGGTTTCCTCTACCTGGCTTTCAGGAACGTGGACAGGGACATATTCCTGCGCAGCGTCGCTTCCGCGGACTGGCGCTGGTTCTTTCCCCTGGCCGCCCTTGTCGCGGCCGACCTCCTGATACGGGGGCTGAAATGGAAGTTGCTGCTGGCCCCGCTGTTCCCCGCCGGCTTCTACGACTGCTTCCGCCTTCAATCCGTGGGCCTCGCCCTGAACAACGTCCTGCCGTTCCGGCTGGGAGAGTTCGCCCGCGCCGCTTTCGCGGCCAATCTCTTCCGCATACCGGTGCTGACCGTGCTCTCGACCATCGTGGTCGAAAGGGTGCTGGACCTCCTGGTCATCGTCGCTTTTTTCCTGGCGGGCGCGGCCCTGGGCGGCATGGGAGAGACGGTCGCCCAGTACGCCCATTTCTTCTGGGCCGGGCTGGGCGTGGTGGCGGCCGCCGCCGGCGCGCTGATCTTCGCGGAGGAGGCGGCGGAAAGCCGCCCCCTGCGCAGGCTCTTCCGCCGCCTGCCCGTCCTGGAAAAAGCTTTTCGCCAGGCCGCGCAGGGGGCGAAGGCGCTTCACAGGCCCAGGACCGCGATCATCGTGCTGCTGCTGGGCGTCCTGCAGTGGTCGCTGAGCGTGCTGAGCATGTACCTGGCGGCCCTGGCCTTCGGCATCGGGGGCATGCTGACCTTCACCCGCGGAGTCACGCTTCTCTTCACCAGCGCGGCCGCGGTCTCCGTGCCCGGCGTGCCGGGCTATTTCGGGAACATGGAATACGCGCTGGCGCGCGTCATGTCCGGCTGGGGCCTGGACATGAACGTGGGGGTCGCTATGGCCGGCTGGATGCACGTGAGCGTATACGCCGTGCAGACCGTCACCGGGCTCCTCTTCCTTTACTGGATGGGACAGTCGCTGGGGCAGGTGTGGAGGGATTTTTCCGGACGCCATGGGAAATGAACGCGTGAAAACCGGGGCGCCGCGCTCCGTGGCGATGCTGATACAGAGCTTTTTCCCCGCCGTGGGAGGGGCGGAGAGGCAGGCGCTGGAACTCTCCCGCTCGCTGGCCGCCAGGGGCGTCGCGGTCACGGTGCTGACCATGCGCCTGCCGGGCACGCCGGCGGAGGAGACGGTGGACGGCGTCAGGGTCCTGCGGCTGAGATGCCCCGGCCCGGGGTACATGCGGACCTTCCTTTTCATGGCCGGGGCCTTTTTTCACCTCATGCGGCGCAAGGGGGGCTACGAAGTGGTGCACGTCCACCTGGCCTCCTCCCACGCCGTGGCCGCCCTGCTGGCCTCCCGCTTCACCGGGAGCCGCACCTTCGTCAAGCTGGCCGATGGCAAGGCGCAGAACGAGATAACCCTCTCGCGCGCCACGCTGCCGGGCCGCCTGAAGCTGGCCTTCTTCAAGAAGGCCAATCCCAGCCTGATGGTCCTCAACACCGAGGTCCTGGACTGGCTCCGCGAGCAGCCGGGCTTCGGGGGCCTCCGCCTCATACCGTTCCGCAACGGCGTGGACACCAGCCGCTATTCCCCGCCCCTCTACCAGGAGAAGCTCAACGCCAAGGCCGCCCTCGGGCTGGGCAATTCCCGCGTCTTCCTTTTCGTCGGCAGGCTGGACCCCAAGAAGAGGGTGAGGGAGCTGGTCGAGCTGTGGGCCGGTATCGTCTCGGAGAAGGGGGCAGCCGCCGAGGCCCGTCTGGTTGTAGTGGGTACCGGCGGCGAGGCGGCCGCCGTGCGGAAGACGGTTGACGCGCTGGGTCTCGCGGACAGCGTCTCTCTGGCCGGGATGAAGGAGGACCTGCGCCCGTATTACAGGGCCGCGGACGTCTTCATACTGCCTTCCATAGCCGAGGGGTTGTCCAATTCCATGCTCGAGGCCATGTCCTGCGGCCTCGCGGTGCTGGCCAGCCGCGTGGGCGGCGCGCGCGAAGCCGTGGCGGAAGGGGAGAACGGCTTCCTTTTCGACCCGCTGAACCGCGGCGAACTAAAGGCCCATATAATGAGGTTCATCGCAGAGCCTTCGCTGTCGGTCAGGATGGGGGAGAGGTCGAGGGAGGTCGCCGTGTCGCGCTACTCGATGGCGCGGGTCACCGACGACCTGCTGGATATCTACGCCGGCGCGGGCCCCGGGGACTGAAAGGAAAACGAAGATGTGCGGAATATGCGGCAGGTATAATTTCGGCTCCCCGGAGCCGGTGACGCGGGCGGAGCTCAAGGCCATGAACGACGGGCTCGTGCACCGCGGCCCGGACGACGAGGGCTATTTCTCCCAGGATAATATCGGGCTGGCGATGCGCCGGCTCTCCATCATAGACATCTCGACGGGCCATCAGCCCATCTCCAACGAGGACGGCTCGGCGTGGATAGTGTTCAACGGCGAGATATACAATTTCGAGGAGCTGCGCGCGGACCTGCTGGCCAAGGGCCATAAGTTCCGCACCCGCTCCGACACCGAGACGATAATACACCTCTACGAGGAGAAGGGGGCGGACTTCCCGAAGTACCTGCGCGGGATGTTCGCGATAGCCATATGGGACGCCCGCAGGAAGAGGCTCGTACTGGCGCGCGACCGCATGGGCAAAAAGCCCCTTTTCTACGCGCTCGGCCGCGATTTCATCGCCTTCGCCTCGGAACTGGCCCCGCTGGCCGCCGCCCCCGGCGTCTCGCGAGAGGTCGATCCGGTGGCGGTCGACGCCTTCCTGACGCTGCAGTATATCCCGAGCCCGATGACGATCTACAGGGCCGCGCGCAAGCTGGAGCCCGCCTCGGTAATGGTGCTGCAGGACGGGAAAGCGGAGATCTCCAGGTACTGGGACCTTCCCCTTGGAAAGGAGAAGCTCGATCACCTGCCCCTCGGCGAGATAAAGGACATGGTGCGCTCCGAGCTGGCCGAGGCCACGCGCCTGCGGCTGATCTCCGAGGTGCCGCTGGGCGCCTTCCTGTCCGGCGGCATAGACTCCTCGGTCGTGGTCGCCCTCATGGCCCGCGCTTCGGAAAAGCCGGTCAAGACCTTCGCCATCGGGTTCAAGGAGGAAGCCTTCTCCGAGCTCGATTACGCCAGGCGGGTGGCGAAGATGTACGGCACCGACCATAACGAGTTCATAGTGGAGGCCGACATGGCCTCGGTCCTGCCCACGCTGGTGCGCCATTACGGCGAGCCTTACGCCGACTCCAGCGCCCTCCCCTCTTATTTCGTCTCCCGCGAGACGCGCAGGTCGGTGACCGTAGCGCTCAACGGCGACGGCGGCGACGAGGCCTTCGGCGGCTACATGCGCTACTCCGCGATGAAGGCCGCCTGGCCCTTCAGCCGCCTGCCCGGCCCCGTCAAGAAAGCGGGGCTCGCGCTGGCCGAGCTGCTGCCGGACCGGGGCGGCTCGGCGCCGTACAACACCATCTGGCGCGCGCGCAAGTTCCTGCGGGCGACGCTGGGCGGAACCCTGCCGTCGATATACATGTCCACGGTCGCCTTCTTCAAGCCCGACGAGAAGGCCGGCATAGTTTCGGACGGTTTCCGGAACCTCTGCGGCCACGGCTACGACCACGCCTCCCGGTACCTGGCCGCCCTTTTCGAGGGCACGGAGGGCGAGGACATGGTCAACCGCCTGCTTTACGCCGACTACCATTCCTACCTGCCCGAATGCCTGATGACCAAGATGGACATAGCGTCCATGGCGAATTCGCTGGAGGCGCGTTCGCCTTTCCTCGACCACAAGGTCGTCGAGCTGGCCTTCCGCCTGTCGGGCGGGCTGAAGATAAAGGGCGTGCGCGGCACCAAGTGGATACTGCGAGAATCGTTCCGCGACATGCTGCCGCCGGAGATATACGGCCGCGGCAAGATGGGCTTCGGCATACCGCTGGGCCAGTGGTTCCGCGGGGGGCTGAAGGGCCTCTGGGAGGAACGCTGCCTCTCCGGCAAGGCGCTGGGGCGCGGTTATTTCAAGGAAGCGGAGCTGCGCCGGCTATGGGACGAGCACCAGACCGGCCGGCGCGACAACGGCTACCGCCTCTGGGCGCTGCTGATGCTGGAACTTTGGCATGGCGAGTTCGCCGACGGTTTCCGGGTGGGCTGAGCGGGAGAAGCGGGCGAAAGAATGACGGACAAGAAAAAGATACTGGCCGTGGACGACGACCCTAACCTGCGGGCTTTCTACGAGACCGTCCTGGAGGACAGCGGCTTCGAGGTGAAAACGGCCGAGGACGGCCTGATGGGGACCGGCGCCTGCCAGAACTGGAAGCCCGACCTGCTCATACTCGACTGGGACATGCCAGGCGGCGGCGGCAAGCGGGTCTTCCAGAGCGTGCGCCAGCTGCTGAAGATCCCGGTGCCGGTCCTTTTTGTCACCGGGACTCAGGGCGACCTCGACGTGGACCTCACGCTGGACCGCGTTTCCATCCTGCGCAAGCCGATAGAGGTCGAGCGCCTGCTGGCCGGCATATATTTCCTGCTGCGCTGATGAAGATCGTACTGGTCAATCCCGACATCCCCTGGAACGCCGGCAATATCGGCCGAACCTGCGTGGCCACCGGCACGGAGCTGGTCTTCGCCGGCAAACTGGGATTCAAAATAGACTCCAAAGAGATACGCCGCTCGGGGCTGGACTACTGGCCCGACCTGAAGTATTCGGTCTTTCCGACCTTCGAGGATTTCCTCGGCACGCTCGGACCGGACCCCTCGCTGCTCTTCTTCTCCACGCGCGGCGAGAGGACGCTGTGGGAGGCGCCTTACCGGCCCGATTCCTGTCTTGTTTTCGGCAGCGAGACCGCGGGCCTTCCGCTCGACTATTATGAAAGGTACGCCGACAGGATGTACCGCATCCCCATGAGCGCGCCGCGCATGCGCTCGATAAACCTCTCCACCGCCGCCGGCGTGGCCCTCTACGAAGGCCTGCGCCGCCTGGCCTGAGCGCGGGATTTCCAGAGTCCCGGAGGGCGGGCGGGGGCCCGCGGACCCCGGCCTCGCCGATTAGTGTATAATTTCAGAATGAAACACGGACTTCTCCGATTCCTGTGCTGCCCGTCCTGCGGCGCCGATCTTTCCTTGCGGGAGATAAGCGCCGATTCCGGGGAGGTCAGGGAAGGAGAGTTGTCGTGCCGGGGCTGCGGCAGAACCTATCCCGTGATCAATTTCGTGCCGAGGTTCGTGGGGACGGACAAGTATGTCCGCAATTTCAGTTTCGAATGGCTGTTTTACCGGAAGACGCAGTTGGACAGCCATAATAAGCTGTCGGACTCCCTGGATACATTCAAGGAGAAGACGGGCTTTTCCGAAGCCGAACTGAAAGGCCGTGCAGTGCTGGATGTAGGCTGCGGCACCGGCAGGTTCATGGAGATAGCCGCCGGTATGGGGGCGGCCGAGGTGGTCGGCGTCGACCTATCCTTCGCGGTCGAGACGGCGGTGGAGAACACGCGCAGGCTGCCGGGCGCCAACGTGGTGCAGGCCGATATCTTCAACCTGCCTTTCAGGCGGGAGTCTTTCGATCTCATATACAGCATAGGCGTGCTTCATCATACTCCTTCGACGAGGGAGGCTTTCCTGAAACTTCCTCCCCTGCTGGCCGCGGGAGGCGCGGTTTCCATATGGGTGTATTCCGACGAATCCCGCTTCGAGAAGATAAGGAACAGGATCACCGATTTTTACAGGTTTTTCACCTGCCGGATGCCGGTCAGGCTGCTGTGGTTGCTGTCCCACGCGGCGGTCCCGCTGTATTACGTCAAAAGGCTCGGCAAATTCGGCGCTTTTATGGAAATGATCTTGCCGTCATCCAACAGTCCCAGGGCGGAAGAGAGGGTGCTCGACACCTTCGACTGGTATTCTCCAAGGTATCAGTTCAAGCACACTTACGCGGAAGTAGAGGGCTGGTTCCGCGAGGCGGGTCTCTCCGCGAGACGCCTGGGCTTCTCCGTATCCGTTTCCGGAAGGAAGAACGGCTGACGCGCGGATAGGCGGGCCGCCGCTCCGGCGGCGCCGGCGCCAGGAACGGAATACCGCGCGCGCCCCTGGGGGGGCGGATTTGATATAACCAAGAGGTCAAGGGGGTTCCATGAGCACTTATTTGCTGATAGGGGCGGCTGTCGCCGTCGCAGCGGTGTTTTTCCTGTTCTCTTCGCGGCGGAAGAGCGCCCGGCGACGCGCCATGTCCAAAGTCTCGGCCGAGACTTTCGTCGACGTGGAGGAGTACGGGCCGGAGGCCGCCATACTCAAAGAAAGCGGTCTCCCCTTCTTCATGGAGGGCAGGGGCGGGGTCGGCAAGCTGCTTTTCCGCATGCCCCCCGAAGACGGGATGCGCGCCTTCTACTTCGACCATCATACGACGCTCGGTTCCGGCGATTCCGCCCGGCCGCGGGCCTGCACGGTTGCGCTGTTCTGCGTGCCCAAGGCCGACTTCCCGGAATTCCATCTCTCGGCCGGCGGCGAAGCCCCCGACGAGGCCCTGGGCCTGGAAGCCGTGGACATGGCGGAGTTCGGGGATATGCCGGAGGGGATAAAACTCTACGGCCGGGACATGGGCGCGCTGAAGAAATTCTTCACGCGCGACATGGCGTATTCGTTGAAGGAGCATCCCGGCTGGAGCGCGCAGGGCGCCGGGAAATGGCTGCTGGTCTTCAAGGGCTGTTCGCTGGTCGACCCCGGCGGGTACCGAGATTTCATGGACGAGGCCAAGAAGCTGGCGCTGAACCTTTCCTGAACGGGACCTTCCAGTCAGCGCGGGCGGCCCCGGTCCCCTGCGCCGCGCCGGACTTCCGTCAGCAGCCGTTCCCATTCGTCGACGATGGCTCCCATGGAGAAGCGGCGAAGGACATCGGGCGCGGCGGCGGACATCGCGCGCCTCCGTCCTTCGTCTCCCATGAGCGCGGCTAAAGCTTCCGCCAGCGCCTTTTCATCGCCGGGGGGGACCAGCAGCCCGTCCACGCCGTCCCGCATCAGTTCGGCCGGGCCGGAAGGGCAGTCGAAACTTACCGCTGGCAATCCGCAGGCGAGGGCCTCGGCCAATACGTTGGGAAAGCCCTCGAACCTGGATGAAAGAGCGAAAAGGTCGGAATTCCTTAAAAGCCCGGCGAGGGACGGAAGTGCGCCTGGGAAAACGGCCCTCCCGGCGAGCCCTAGTTCCGAGGCGAGCTTTTCGAGTCCGGCCCGCTCCGGGCCCTCGCCCGCTATGGTGAGCTGCCAGTCCGGGAAAGACGGCGCTATGCGGGCGAAAGCGCCCAGCAGCAGGTCGAACCCTTTTTGCCTTGTCAGCCGGCCTGCCGCCGCGATATTATGCCCCAGCCTCAGGAATTCCGGCTTTCCGGCCTCCCGGGGATACGGGACCGCCGGGTTCGGTATCGTCACCGTTCGCCATCCGTACCGATCCACCGCTTCCGCGGCGGCCTTTGTCTGGACGACGACGGCCGCGGCCTTCGGGTAGAGGAGGCGGCGCAGAAAGCGCCAGTGCGGACCGGTCAACGAGAAACGCGGGTCCAGTCTCTCGCAGGCTACGACCGGCGGCGCCCCGCCGGGGAAGGCCGCCAGCGCCAGCACGTTCGTGGCGTCGATGAAAGATATGAGCGCGTCCGGGGCTCCTTCCGTCACGGTCCTCCTCAGGGCCTTTATCCTGCGAAGGTGCCGGAGCGGTTCGAACCATCTGCAGGGGGAGCCGTCCGCCCCGAGAGAGGCGCGCTCCACTCCTGCCGGCACCGGATGAAAATCCGGCACGGTCGGATCGACGGTCACGATGCGCGAGTCATGGCCGCGGCGCGCCAGGCTTTCGGCCAGCAGCGTAATGGCCTTCTCCGCCCCTCCCCCTCCGAGCGAGTTTATCAGGAAAGTCAGTCGCATGTTCCTGGCTTGATTTAATCAAATTAAAAGCGGGGTGTGTAAATCCGGCGCCCTTTTGCGGGCATATCGGGAACTAGCGCTTCCAGGTTATCTTCAGCGCGTTCCGGGCCGCGTCGTAGCGGAGGACCGCGCCTCCCGCGGAGGGGGGGAGCCGCGCCGCGCCGAAAGAGGCCAGCGTCCCGGAGGCCTTTTCCGAGCACAGGTCGTCCGGTTTCAGTTCTTTCACGAACAGCCAGGGGTGGGTGCGGGCTATCAGGGCCCTGGCGTCGCCGGTGGCCAGGGTCTCGGAAACGGCGGGATCGCCGGACCCCCGGGGAAGGGTGAAGGTCGCCCCCTTGTAGCCGAGATAACGCTCGCCGTGGCAGATGGCCGCCGCCCAGGAGACGGAGGCCGGCGCGCCGTCCCCTCCCCCGACGCGGATGTAAAGCCTCGCCCCGTCGCCGGGGGCGGGCTCTCCGAAAAATACCCCGGGAAAGGAGACGACCGCCTCCCCCTTGTCTTTCTTTACCTTGACCTTGACCGCGCTCCGCACGGAGACCGCCCCGCGCCTGTAAGGGCTGAATACCGGAACGGTCTCGAAAGGGGCTATCTCCTCCCATTCCATCCTGACCGGGACAGGCTCCGGCACCGGCGGCACCCATATGTGATCGGAGGGGGCCACGCGCCGGCGGGACGGGACGTCGTTCAGAGTGAACGCCGGCCACCCTTCCGCCGCGGCCCGCAGGGGCATGATCAGCGCGAGAAGAACGCTCAGCATATATCCACCGGTCCTCCGCCTTGATATACGTCCGGCGCGCGAAAGTATTACGGGCTCGCTTCCACGGGGCGGGGGGAATTTTGTTTAATGATTCTATATGATTACAAAACTCGTGGAATCCCTTTTCGGCACAAAGAGCGAGCGCGCCCTCAAGCTGGTCTATCCCATAGTGGAGAAGATAAACGCGCTCGAGGAGGGGACGGCCGGGCTTTCCGACGAGCAGCTCAAGGCCAGGACCGCCGAGTTCCGGGAGCGTCTCGCCGGGGGCGAGAGTCTCGACTCCATATTGCCCGAAGCTTTCGCCACCGTGCGCGAGGCCGCGCGCCGCGTGCTCAAGATGCGCCACTACGACGTGCAGCTGGTCGGCGGCATCATACTCCACCAGGGAAAGATAGCCGAGATGCGCACCGGCGAGGGCAAGACCCTCGTCGCCACGCTGCCCGCCTACCTCAACGGCCTGACCGGCAAGGGCGTCCACGTGGTCACCGTCAACGATTACCTGGCCCGACGCGACCGCTTCTGGATGGGGCCCGTGCACGAGTTCCTCGGCCTCACCGTCGGCTTCATACAGCACGACATGCGCAACGAGGAGCGCCGGCGGATGTACGCCTGCGACGTCACCTACGTCACCAACAACGAAATAGGCTTCGACTACCTGCGCGACAACATGGTGATGGACAAGTCCGAGCGCGTCATGCGCGAGCGGCATTACGCCATAGTCGACGAGGTCGACTCCATCCTCATAGACGAGGCCCGCACCCCGCTGATCATCTCCGGCCCGGCCGAGGAGTCCACGGACAAGTATTACATAGTCAACCGGGTGGTGCCGCTGCTCAATGTCCGCTTCATAACGGACAAGGAGGAGATAGAGGCTAAGCGCGACGGCACCGACCTGGGCAAGGGCTACGACGCCATCGTGGACGAGAAGAGCCACACGGTCACGATAACCGAAGAGGGCGTGAAGAAGGCCGAGAAAATACTGGGCGTCGGCAATATCTACGACGACGTCGGCGCCGAGTGGGCGCATCACCTGACGCAGGGCCTGCGCGCCTACCACCTGTTCAAGAAGGACGACGAGTACGTGGTCAAGGACGGCGAGATCATCATCGTCGACGAGTTCACCGGCCGCCTGATGCCGGGCCGCCGCTGGTCCGACGGCCTGCACCAGG
The DNA here is from genome assembly GCA_031082205.1 of Elusimicrobiales bacterium. Lineage (GTDB taxonomy): Bacteria > Elusimicrobiota > Elusimicrobia > Elusimicrobiales > UBA9959 > UBA2231. The sequence continues at coordinate 14,278 of JAVHLJ010000026.1, read as the reverse complement.
CCATAGAGGCCAAGGAGAACCTCCGCATCAAGGAGGAGAACCAGACGCTGGCCACGATAACCTTCCAGAACTACTTCAAGCTCTACTCCAAGCTCGCCGGCATGACCGGCACCGCGATGACCGAGTCCGGCGAGTTCTGGGAGATCTACAAGCTCGACTGCGTGGAGATACCGCCGAACCGGCCGCTTTCACGCAAGGACTGGGCCGACCAGATCTACCGCACCGAGCGCGAGAAGAACAACGCCATAGTGGCCGAGATAGAGCGCCGCTGGAAAGAAGGCCAGCCGATGCTGGTGGGCACCCGCTCCATAGACCGCTCCGAGAAACTTTCCGCCATGCTGCGCGCCAAGGGCATACCGCACCAGGTGCTCAACGCCAAGTACCACGAGATGGAGGCTCAGATAATCGCGCAGGCCGGCCGCAAAGGCGCGGTCACGATAGCCACGAACATGGCCGGCCGCGGCACCGACATCATACTGGGCGGCACGCCGCCGGACGAGGCCGAGCAGGCGCACGTGCGCGGGCTGGGCGGCCTGCAGGTCATAGGCTCGGAGCGCCACGAGAGCCGCCGCATCGACAACCAGCTGCGCGGCCGCTGCGCGCGCCAGGGCGACCCGGGCGGCTCGGTGTTCTACGTCTCGCTCGAGGACGAGCTGATGCGGCTATTCGGTTCCGACCGCATCTCCTACGTCATGGAGAAGCTGGGCATGGAGGAGGGCGAGGTCATAGAGTCCGACCTGGTCACGCGCCAGATAGAGGGCGCGCAGCGCCGCGTGGAAGGAATGAACTTCGACGCCCGAAAGCAGCTTCTCGACTACGACAACGTGATGAACAAGCAGCGCATGGCCGTCTACGAGCTGCGCAATATAGTGCTCGACGGCGGCGAGGTGGCCGGCCGCGTGAAGAGCATGATACGCGAGAGCGTGGAGGAGCAGTGCGCGACCTTCGCCCCGGACGACAAGCACGTGCAGCTCTGGGACATGGAGAGCCTCAACGCCTTCCTGGGTAAGACCTTCGGCATCGCCGCCGACTTCACCCCCGAAGAGCTGCATCGCCTGGGGGGAGCCGGCCTGGTGGAGCATCTCTGCGAGGAGGCCGAGAAGTCCTATGAGCGCCGGGTCGAAGAGTTCAAGGAGCGCGGCGTGGACTTCGCCGAACTGCAGCGCGTGCTGCTGCTGCAGATCATCGACAATATCTGGAAGAACCACCTCTACGAGCTCGACCATCTCAAGAAGGGAGTGGGCCTGCGCGCCTACGGCCAGAAGGACCCGCTGATAGAGTACCAGAAGGAGTCCTACGCGATGTTCGAGCGCATGCTGGCGCGCGTGCGCGACCAGATGGTGGAATACGTCTTCCGGGTGCAGCTGCCGCCCGTGGTGCGGCGCCGGCCCGAGATGGAGCCGCAGGCCGCCCCCTCCGGCGGCGGCTCTCCGGTCCGGCCGCCTTCCGCCGCCGCGGTGAAGAAGCAGGAGAACAAGTTCTCCAATCTCAAGGTCGGCCGCAACGACCCGTGCCCCTGCGGCTCGGGCAAGAAATACAAGAAGTGCCACGGCGCCGGCTGACGGCCGGCCCCGGGGCGGGGGCGTTTTCTGACCAGGAACGGGACTGACCACGAAAGAGCCGCCGGAGCGGCGTCGCTCCGCTCCCGCCTCGCCGCGCTAAGGCCGGCGCTGCGCCTGGCCCGTTCGCCGCTGGCCCTCTCAGTACTTTCCGCCATCCTGCTCATACTCTCCGCGCCCGGCATAGGTTCCCCTTTCTTCGCCTGGATCGCCCTGGCCCCGCTGACGGCCGCCCTGTGGTTCTCCGCCTCGCGGCGCGCCGGCTTCCTCTACGGCTGGCTGGCCGGTTTCCTGTTCTACTGCGGCCTGCTCTACTGGCTCTTCCCTACCATGCGCGCCGGGGGCCTGGGGCCCGGCCTGGCGGCCGGCGGCGTGGCGCTGCTGGCCGCGCTGCTGGCGCTGGAGTTCGGCCTGTTCGGCCTGCTCGGCCGCAGTTTCAGGCGCGCCGGCGTCTCCGCCTTCCCTTTCGCGCTGGCCGCGCTCTGGACGCTGATAGAATGGGCGAAAGTCCTGCTCACCGACGGCGGCCTCTGGTTCCCCTGGTTCCTTCTCGCCTACACGCAGTGGCCCAACGAAAGGCTGATACAGATCGTCTCGCTCACCGGGCCCTGGGGCCTGAGTTTCGCGCTGGCCTTCTCCGGCACGCTCATCGGATCGGCTTTCTTCAGGGAAGTGACGCCGGCCCGCAAGGTCCGCCGCCTGGGCTGGGTGCTGGGAATAGCGGGATTTCTCTGGCTTTTCGGCAACGGCGAGCTGAAGAAGGCCGACGCGCTGCCGCCCGGCAGGACCATCAAGGCCGCCGCGCTGCAGCCCTGCGTGGATTTCTACCGCAAATGGGACGAGTCTTACGCGGACGAGATAAAGCGGCGGCTCGGCGGCCTGGCCGCCGAAGCCCGCGCCGCGGGCGCCGGGCTCGTCATCTGGCCGGAGAACGCCCTGCCGGGCTGGATAGACGACGAGGAGATCTATTCCTGGCTGACCTCGGTCTCCAGCGGGACTTATTCGCTGGTCGGCTCGGTGTCCAAGGGCGACGGGCGATATGTTTCGGCTTTCCTTATCGGTCCCGACGGGCGGCAGGAGTCCTTCTACAATAAGCGCAAGCTGGTGCCTTTCGGCGAATATATCCCGCTCACGGGGATATTCGGCGGCGCGCTGCGCACGCTGGGCGCTCTGGGCGAGTTCTCTCCGGGCACGCGCTTCCAGGGGCTCATGGAATACGAAGGGCTTAAGATCTCGGCCGGTATCTGTTATGAATCCGTTTTCCCGTATCTTTCGCGCGGGGACGCGCTCAAAGGCGCGGACCTGCTGGTCAACATGACCAATGACGGCTGGTACCTGGATACGGCCGGCCCGCATCAGCATTTCGCGGTCAATGTCTTTCGCGCGGCCGAGAACCGCCGGCCCATGCTTCGCGCGGCCAATAACGGGATCTCGGCGTTCATAGACCCGTGGGGCCGCGTCACGCACCGGCTGGACCTGGACGAGCGCGGCGTCCTGGCCGCGGAGGTAGAGGCTCCCGAACTGCCTAGATCCTTCTACGCCCACAACGGCGACTGGTTCGGCTGGCTCTGCCTGACGATATGCGCGGCTTTCCTGCTGGCGGTGCTCTTCCTGTGAACGACGCCGGGTCGGTCATGGGCTCGCCGCCGGCGCCTAAGAAAGAGCGCTGGCTGCTGCGCTCCACCACGCTGGCCGGCCTGACGCTGGCCGTCCCTTCGCTGACCTATTTCGGCTTAAATGAGATACTTTCGGAAGGATACCCGTCCCTCCCCGCGCACATGGCGGAATTCCTGGCCGCCTCCGCGGCGCTCTTCCTGACCATACTGACCTTCAAGGTCTATAACGAGAAGGAAAATATCGGCCTGGATATCCGCTCCGTATTTTCTTTGAAACCTTTCGGCCGTACCGCGGCCGTCCTGGCTCTTTTCCTTCTGGCCGATCTCGTCCTGACCTGGACGGGGCTGAAGCTGATCTATCTTTATTACCCGGACACCGAGGCCCCGGCCGCGATAGAGAAGCTCTGGACTTCGGGCGGCAACTTGTTCTTCATCGCCGTCAGCACCATGTTCATCGCCGCCTGCGAGGAGATAATGCTGCGCGGCCTGGCGCTCAATTACATCATGAAAAGGGCCGGCTTCCTGAAGGCCCTGCTCTGGACCTCTTTCCTGTTCATGATCTTCCACGGCAGCCGCAACTGGATAAGCCTGCTGCTTATATTCTCAAACGGCGCGCTATACGCCCTGGCCTACCGCCGCACTGGCAGCCTGGCCGTGCCCTGCCTCCTGCACGGCCTGCATAACCTCATACTCAGGGCGGTGGTGATAATGGATCTCGACCCATGGCTGTCCTAGTTTTTTCGCCCGGCTACTCGGCGCCGCTGCCCGGCCATGTGTTCCGGCCGGACAAGTTCCGGCTCGCTTTCGACGTCCTCATCAGGGAGAAGTCCGTGACCGCCGCCGATGTCGCGGCGCCGGCTAAGATATCCAAAAAGGACCTGCTGTCGGTCCACACGCCCGCCTGGACGCGCAAATGCCTGTCCGGCCGGTTCACGGCGGCCGACTCGGCCGCGGCCGAAATGAAGATAACGAAGGCCGTGATACGGTCCCATCTGCTGCACGCCGGGGGGACGGTAAAGGCCGTGCAGCTGGCGCTGGACGGCGGCCTCGGCATAAACTGCGGCGGCGGTTCGCATCACGCCCGCGCGGACCGCGGCGCGGGTTTCTGTCTGGTGAACGACCTGGCGCTGGCCGCCCTCAAGGCGCGCAAAGAGGCCGGCGTCAAAAAAGTCATGATCGTCGACCTCGACGTTCATCAGGGCGACGGCACGGCCGCTGTTTTCCGGGGCGACCGGTCCGTTTTCACTTTCTCCATGCACCAGGCGGACATTTACCCGGAGAAGAAGGAAAAGAGCTCGCTGGACGTCCCGCTGCCGCGCGGAACCGGCGGAGCCGCGTACCTGCGCGCGCTGCGCCGGACCCTGCCGAAGGCTATGGACCGCTTCAAGCCGGGCCTCGTGATCTATCTCGCAGGCGCCGATGTCTGCCGGGGGGATCTCCTCGGCGGCCTGGCGCTGTCCCCCGCCGACCTGCGGCGCAGGGAAACTTTCGTCGCCGGCCTCTGCCGCGACAGGAACATCCCTCTCGCCGTAACGCTCGGCGGCGGCTATCGCAAAGCAGCCGCCGGCGCCGCCCGCCTCCATGCCGGCTCCATAAAGACGGTATTGAAAGCGTATAAATGAAAGAGCCGGCGTGGGGCCGGCTCTTATCGTCCCGGTTGGGGACCCTTAGTTGACCGTATTGCGTCCGTCGCGCCAGCATTTTCTGGCGGGCCTGCGGCTGGGGCCGAAAACCCAGAGGTATGAGCCGTGGCAGCCGGGCCTGCTCTCGGTCAGTTTTATGAGGTGGGGATACCCTCTCTCCCTGTTATGCTTGTCGTCGGGGTTGTCCTGCGCGGTGTTCATGCCTTTTCTCCGTTCAATTCCCTGCCCCCGTTCCCTTTGTTATAGGGTACGAAAATACCCCGGCCCTAATAAGGTCCCGGGGGCCCTGCCCGGCGCTGTATTTTATCCTACACGGTTTTGGGCCTTTTGGCTCAGCCTGGGCTGTTTTGCCTGTCATGTCGCCCGGTTATTAACAGTTATATTGACTTTTAACAGGTTCTCCTGTGGATAACTGGCCCCGGATTAGGTCTTTAGGCCTATAAGAGTCTGGGCCCAAAGGATTAAGGGCCGGCCCAGCCTTTGACGGTCGCCGCTGTTTTATAAGATAATGATATATCTGGAAAAGTACCGCGGCCCCGCGGCCGCGCCTCCGGGAGACCCTATAATGAAAAGAACCATGCTCGCCCTTATGCTGTCGGCCGTACTGCTGCCGCAGGCCGCCTTCTCCTCCATAAAATTGCCCTCCGGTGTTACCCGGGGCGCTTCGGTGGAGGGGATAGACGAATACTCGCTGCCCAACGGGCTGAAGGTGCTGCTCTTCCCCGATCCGACCAAGCCGACCGTGACCGTGAACGTCACTTATCTGGTCGGTTCCCGGCACGAGAATTACGGCGAGACCGGCATGGCCCACCTCCTGGAGCACCTGATGTTCAAGGGCACGCCGAAGTACCCGGACATGACCAAGGAGTTCACCGCCCGCGGCACCCGCAACAACGCCTCGACCAGCTACGACAGGACCAACTACTACGAGACCCTGGCCTCGACGCCCGAGAACCTGGAATGGGCGCTGGACCTGGAGGCCGACCGGATGGTCAACAGCTTCATAGCCAAGAAGGACCTGGATTCCGAGATGACCGTGGTGCGCAACGAGTTCGAGTCCGGCGAGAACAACCCGCAGAAGATACTGCTCGAACGGGTCCTCTCCACCGCCTTCCTCTGGCACAATTACGGCAAGACCGTAATAGGGGCCCGTTCCGACATAGAGAACGTCAGCATAGACCGGCTGCGGGCCTTCTACCGCCGCTACTACCGCCCCGACAACGCCGTGCTGATAGTGGCCGGCAATTTCGACCCCGAAAAGACTCTGGCCGTCGTCAAAAAGAAGTTCGGCCCCATAAAGCCGCCCAAGGAGCCCATTCAGCCCACCTACACCGTCGATCCGACCCAGGACGGCGAGCGCCAGGTAACGCTGCGCCGCGTCGGCGACACCCAGGAGGTCCTGGCCGCCTACCATATCCCGGCCGGCCCCCATCCCGACACCGCCGCGCTGGACGTGCTCGCCTACATACTGGGCGACACCCCCTCGGGCCGGCTCTACAAGGCGCTCGTAGAGACGAAAAAGGCCGCTTCCGCCGCCGGCTTCGCCTGGTCGCTGCGCGAGGGCGGCGTCATGATGTTCCTTTCCACGGTGCGCAAGGATTCTTCGCTCGAAGAAGCCCGGGACATACTGCTCAAGACGGTCGAGGAGGCCGCGGCGGGCGACTTCGCCGAGGCTGACGTCGAGCGCGCCCGCACCGCCATGCTCAAGAACATAGACATGGCGATGAAGTCCTCCGAGCGGATAGCGATGTACCTGTCCGAATCCATAGCCGCCGGAGACTGGCGGCTGTTCTTCATCGACCGCGACCGGCTTAAAAAGGTCACCGCCGGCGACGTGAAGCGCGTGGCCGCGCATTACCTCAAGTCCAGCAACCGCACGCTCGGCCTTTTCATCCCCACGGACAAGCCCGACCGCTCCGAGATCCCGCCGACGCCCGACGTGGCCGCGCTGGTGAAGGATTACAAGGGCGGCGAGGCCGTCTCGGCCGGCGAGGCCTTCGACCCGTCGCCGGAGAACATAGACGCCCGCACAGTCCGCCGCGCGCTCAGGAACGGCATGAAGCTGGTCATGCTGCCCAAGAAGACCCGCGGTTCTTCGGTGAACGTCCAGCTGACGCTGCGCAAGGGCTCGCTGGAGAACCTGCGCGGCCTGGGCGAGGTCCCGGCCTTCGCCAGCGACATGCTCATGCGCGGCACGCTAAAGCGCAGCCGCCAGCAGATAAAGGACGAGCTGGACCGCATCAAGACCCGGGCGGGCATGACCGGCGGTACTTCGTCCATCGAGACGGACTCCGCCAACCTGGAGGCCGCCCTGCGGCTGGCCGCCGAGATCCTTCGCGAGCCGGCCTACCCGGAGAGCGAGTTCGAGGTGCTCAGACAGGAGCGGCTGGCGGCCCTTGAGAAGAAGCGCGGCCAGCCCGACTTCGAGGCCATGAACGCCTGGCAGCGTCATATGCGGCCCTATCCTTCGGACGACCCCCGCTACGCCCCCACGCTGGACGAGCAGATAGCCCTCGTAAAGGCGGTGAAGCTGGACGAGGTCAAGGCCTATCACCGGGACTATTACGGCGCTTCCACGGGCGAGATCGCGCTGGTCGGCGACTTCGACCCCGACAAGGCCGCGGCGCTGGCCGAAGAGCTTTTCGGCGGCTGGACCGCCCGCAAGCCCTATTCCCGGCTGGTCAGCGAATACAAGGAGATACCGGCGGTCAACCTTCCCATAGAGACGCCGGACAAGGCCAACGCCCAGTTCTACCTGGGCCAGTCGATAAAGATGCGCGACGATCACCCGGATTACCCGGCGCTGGTCCTGGCCAACTTCATCACCGGCGGCGGCTTCCTCAGCTCCCGGCTTGCCGTGCGCATCCGCCAGAAAGAGGGCCTCAGCTATGGCGTGGGCTCCTCGTTCTCGGCCAGTTCCGAGGACGAGTACGGCACTTTCTTCGGCTACGCGATATTCAGCCCCAAGGACGCGGAGAAGCTGGAAAAGGCCTTCCGCGAGGAGCTCGACCGTATAATAGCCGAGGGCTTCACGGACAAGGAAGTGACCGACGCCAAGAGCGGCTGGCTGCAGCGGCAGGTGCTGGCCCGCAGCAGCGACCCGGGCCTGGCCGGCTGGCTGGCCGGCAACGAGTACCTGGGCCGGCGGATGGCCTGGTACGGGGACCTGGAGAAGCGGGTCATGGCCCTCAAGCCTGCCGATCTGCGGGAGGCCTTCGAGAGGCACATTTCCACCTCCAGGATGTCCTTCTTCCGCGCGGGAGATTTCGCCGGCGCGGCCAAGGCGCCGGAAAAGGCGGTTCCCGCGGCGGCGGCCGGCGGCAAATAAAGGATGGCCGACTGGAAGCTTTTCGCCCTGGGGGCGGCCTTTTTCGCGGGGCTGACCGCCGTGCTGGCCAAGGTGGGGGTGAAGGACATCCCCTCCAACCTGGCCACGCTTATCCGCACGATGGTGATAATCGTATTCCTGGGCGCCCTGGTCTGGGCCAGGAACGAATGGCGAAACCCGCTGGAGCTCAACCGCCACAGCGTGATCTTCCTGGTCCTGTCCGGCCTTGCTACCGGCCTGTCGTGGATATGCTATTACCGGGCCCTGCAGACCGGCCCGGCCTCGCTGGTAGCCCCCATAGACAAGCTGAGCATAGTCTTCGCCATAGGGCTCTCGGTGCTTTTCCTGGGGGAGAGGCTGGGCCCCTACCAGTGGGCCGGGGCCTCCATGATAGCGGCGGGAACCCTCCTCATAATCTTCAAATAAGCCCGCCACGGCGGGTATAAATGAAAAAGGCCGGCTTCGCAGCCGGCCTTTTTTCGGGGGCTCCGCGCAGCGCGGCGTCCCCCGGCAAAGCCTTACTTGAGGTGTTTGCCAAGTATGCCCGCCAGTTCGAACATGGTGACCTGGTCCTTGCCGAACAGCTTGCGCAGCTTGTCGTCCGCGTTGATATTGCGCTTGTTGACCTTGTCCTGCAGGCCGTTGGCCTTGATATAGTCCCACATCTTCTTGACCGCGGTGGGGCGGGCTACCGGCTCCGCTCCTATCACGGCCGCCAGGTCCGCGTCGGGCTGCATGGGCTTCATGAACTTGGGGTTAGCCATATGTATTCTCCTTAAAAATGGTGTCCTGGCTACATAGTATCAAAAAACGGCCGCCGCGCGCCTTGCGCCGGGTCAATGAGCGGGGCGGGATTATGGGCCCTTAGGCCCATAAAACTGGGGGTCCCCGGACCCTTTGACCCGGAACCGCGGGAGGCTAGACTATTGATGGAAGTTGATGCAGGTCAAGCAGGTCAGGAGGCAGCCATGATACGCAAGCTTACGATGACAGCCATAGCGGCCCTTCTAATGCCGGTGCAGGGCTGGTCCGTCGATTTCGACGGCTCTTCCCGCGGCGGGGACATAATGGAGAGGATCTCGCAGGTCGAGCTCTCCGTGCCCGCCGAGGCGATAGCCGCCCAGGACCAGGACAAGGGTATATTCGACTGGCTCTTCGGCAAGAAAGAGAAGGCCGAGTGGACCATCATGGTCTTCTCCAGCGCCAAGAACGACCTGGAGCGCTTCCTCCTGCGCGACATAAACGAGATGGAGCTGGTCGGCTCCACCGACAAGCTCAACATCGTGGTCGAAGTGGGCCGCATGCAGGGCCACGACGCCTCGGACGGCGACTGGACCGGCGTCCGCCGCTACCTGATACAGAAAGATTCCGACATGACCAGGATGGGGTCCAGGATGATACAGGACCTCGGCATGATCGACCAGGGCGACTACCGCAACCTGGCCGCCTTCGGCAAATGGGCCAAGGAGAATTTCCCGGCCAAGAAGTACATGCTGATAGTCTCCAACCACGGGGACGGCTGGCTCAAGAACAAGGCCGACGAGAACAAGGGCATCTCCTATGACGAGGAGAGCGGCAACCACATCACCACCCCCGAACTGGCCATGGCGCTGCGCGAAATAGGCAAGGTCGACGTGTTCAGCACCGACGCCTGCCTGATGCAGATGGCCGAGGTGGTCTACGAGATCAAGGACTACGCGGACTTCATCGTGGGTTCCGAGGAGACCGAGCCCGGCGACGGCTACACCTACAACGACTTCCTGGGCCCGATAGCCGCCCGGCCCGCGATGACCCCGCAGGAAGTGGGCAGGCTGACCGTGGACGCCTACGCCAACCACTACGATAAGATAAATCAGGGCTACACCCAGAGCCTGGCGCGCGCCTCGGCCGTGGGCGGCCTGCTGACCGTCAGCAACGCCTTCGCCGACGCGATGATGGCCTCGGGCGAGAAAGCGCTGGCCAAGACCGCCCGCAACGCGGCCATCAACTACGCGATAGGCGAGAACCGCGACATGTACGACTTCGCCCGCCGCGTGGTCGAGGGCTCCCAGAACGAGCAGGTCAGGGCCGCCGGCCAGGCGCTCATGGACTATATCACCGGCTCGCTGATGCTGCACAACCGCACCCGCGACAGCCAGGGCAGCTTCTGGAGCGGCCCCAAGCAGTACACGCTCTCCAAGGGCATGGCGGCGTACTTCCCCTACTCGGGCCTCGCCAACGGCTACAGCGAGCTGGCCTGGGCCAGGGATTCGCGCTGGGACGAGTTCGTCACCTGGATGAACCAGCCGTAAAAAGATCGGGCTAGAGACGACGAAGGCCCCGGGTTCCGCGCCCGGGGCCTTCTAATTTGGGGTCAAAAGTAAAGACCTGACCCCGTTTTTACCGTTTTTACTTCACTTTAGACCGGAAGTAGGCGACGGTCTTCTTCAGGCCTTCTTCCAGGCCGACCTTGGGTTCCCACTTCAGCAGCTTGCGCGCCTTGGAGATATCGGGCCGGCGGACCTTGGGGTCGTCGGTCGGCAGGGGGCGGAATACTATCTTCGACCGGCTCCCGGTTATCTTCTTGACGGCCTGCGCCAGTTCCAGCAGCGTTATCTCATGCGGGTTGCCGATGTTAACGGGTCCGTTGTGGCCGCTGCGCAGCAGCCGGTATATGCCCTCGATGAGGTCCGAGACATAGCAGAGGCTGCGGGTCTGGCTGCCGTCGCCGTAGACCGTTATAGGCCTGTTCTTGAGCGCCTGCACCATGAAGTTGGGCACGGCGCGGCCGTCCTCCAGCCGCATGTTGGGGCCGTAGGTGTTGAAGATCCTCAGCAGCCGCACCTGCACGCCGTGGTAGCGGTGATAGGCCATGGTCATGGCTTCCGCGAAGCGCTTGGCCTCGTCGTAGACGCCGCGCGGGCCTATCGGGTTCACGTTGCCCCAGTAGCCCTCGTGCTGCGGGTTTATCAGCGGGTCGCCGTAGACCTCGGAGGTGGAGGCTATCATGAAGATGGCCTTCTTGTCCTTGGCCAGGCCCAGGGCTTTATGCGTGCCCAGGGCTCCCACTTTCAGCGTCGGTATGGGGTGTTTGAGGTAGTCGATAGGGCTGGCCGGGCTGGCGAAATGCATCACGGCGTCGAGTTTGCCCGGCACGTGCAGGTAGTTGGTCACGTCGTACTTGGTGAACGAGAACCTGTCGTTGCCGAAGAGGTCCTTGATGTTCTCTATGTTGCCGGTGATGAAGTTGTCCAGGCCGATTACCGAATGGCCCTTGGCCAGCAGGTAGCGGGACAGGTGGCTGCCCAGGAAGCCGGCCGCGCCGGTGACCAGTATCCGCATCAGGGCCTCCCGACCGACTTGTAGGTCCAGCCGAGGTCGCGCATCTTCGCCGGGTCGTAAAGGTTGCGGCCGTCCACCATGATGGGATGCTTCACCGCGGTCATCAGTTTCTTCTGGTCCAGCCTGGCGAACTCCTTCCATTCCGTGACCAGGCAGACGCAGTCGGCGCCCTTGACGCAGTCGTAGGCGTCCCTGGCGAAGTGGACGCCCTTCATGACCTTCATGGCGTTCTCCTGCGAGACCGGGTCGAACCCGCGCACCTTGGCCCCGCGCTTGAGGAATTCGGCCGCTATGTCTATGGACGGCGCGAAGCGCATGTCGTCGGTCTCGGGCTTGAAGGCCAGGCCCAGCAGCGCGACGGTCTTTCCTTCGAGGTTCCAGAGCTCGTCCTCCACCTTCTTGACCATCCAGAGCTTCTGGCCCTCGTTGATGTCCTTTACCGTCTTGAGCAGGTCGAAGTCGTAGCCGACCTGGCGGCTGAGCCAGTAGAAGGCCTCGAGGTCCTTGGGGAAGCAGAAGCCGCCGAAGCCGATGCCGGCCTTGAGGAACGAGGCGCCGATGCGCTTGTCCAGCCCCATGCCGCGCGCCACGTCCTCCACGTTGGCGCCGGTGCGCTCGCAGACGTTGGCGACGGCGTTGATGAAAGAGATCTTGGTGGACAGGAAGGAGTTGGAGGCGTGCTTGATGAGCTCGGCGCTCTTTACGCTGGTGACCACTATGGGGGCCTTTTTGAGCGGCTTGTAGACGCGGCGCATGAGCTCTTCGGCCCGCTTGGAGCTGACGCCCACCACGACGCGGTCCGGCTCCAGGAAGTCCCAGACGGCCGTGCCCTCGCGCAGGAATTCCGGGTTGGAGGCCACGTCGAAGGGTATGTGGCGGCCGTTGTTGCGCTTGACGGTCTTCTCTATCCAGTCGCAGGTGGAGACCGGCACGGTGGATTTTTCCACTATGACCGTGTAGTCGGTCATGTTGAGGGCCACCTGCTCGGAAACCTTCTCTATGGCGCTCAGGTCCGCGGAGCCGTCGTCGCGCGGAGGGGTGCCGACCGCGATGAATACGGCGTCGGCGCGGTGCCCCTCGTGCAGCATGCCTTCCTTGACCGAGGAGGCGAAATGCAGGCGCCCGGCCTTTACGTTCTTCTTAACGACCCTCTCCAGGTCGTCCTCGTAGATGGGCATGACGCCCTTTTCGAGCATCTTGATCTTGCGCGGATCGTTGTCCACGCAGACCACGCGGTGGCCCAGCTCGGCCAGGCAGGCGCCGGAGACGAGCCCGACGTAACCGGCCCCGACCATGCAGATATTGACCTTCTCGTTCCTGGTTTTTTTCATCGCTCCCTCATAAAGCCGCCGGCACGCTCATCGAGCATGCCGGCGCGGTATAGTTTGAAAACGACCGATTTACTTCGCCGGCGCGGACCCGTTGGACGGGTCGCAGGTGATCTCGGTGTCCGGCTCCGGCGCTATCTCTTTCGCCTTGGCCAGCTCGCAGGCGCGCTTCTTCTCGGAGCGGCCCAGGAACCAGAGGGCTATGAAGATTATGACCAGCGCCACCCAGTCCTCGGGCTTCGGCGGCTTCATCTTCATCAGGAAAAATACCGCCAGCGTGGCCATGGTGCCGGCTATCAGGGAGGTCAGACGGTTGACCAGGCCGGCGAAGGTGGCGGTGCGGCCCTGGAACATGAACAGGAAGACCGAGAAGAACGCGCCGATGCCGAACGGTATGCCGGCGACGCCCGCCTTCCACCACTGCTCGTGCGGGGCGTTGAAGGCGTTCTGGAAGTTCACGACGAAGTCCTTGGGATTGTCGGGGTTGCCGGTCATGAAGAACAGCACGGCTATGGTGGCTATCAGCATGGTGCCGCTGGCCGAGATCTGCTCGACGGCGAAGAAGCCCTTGTTATCGTAGGGCACGCCCTTGGCGCGGGTGTTCTTGAAGTAGTTCATGATGTAGATGCGCACGCCGTAGGCGATGATGTAGCTGGTGAGGATGGTCATGGCGGCGGCGTTCTGGACGAAGTCGAAGTCGCCGGGGCGCACGTACCAGAGCTTGAGGCCGACCGCGGCCAGGGCGAGCACCACGCCGACGTTCTCTTCCCAGTAGACCTTCTTTGTGAGCAGGCCCTGCCGGATCTGGATCTCGTCGACTATGCGGCTGAGGACCACCACGCTGGCCCGCATGATGATCATGGCCACCATGACGGATATCGGCAGCAGGTACATCAGCGTGGTCGTGGGGATGATGACCGCGGTGCAGACGCCCGACGGGATGATGTAGAGGAATTCCTTGGGGAAGGTCAGGCCCAGCATGGTGGTGCTTTCCTGGGACTTGAACCTGTACCACTTCCAGAAGATCACCAGGGCGACGCAGAAGAGGCTGGAGAAGGCCGTCGAGTAGACCATGAAGTAGACGTCGTTCATGGCCGGGAAGCCCGGGGCCTTGTTGAGGAAGTACTTGGGGGCTATGCCGGTGGCTATGTAGGTTATAAAGTAGCCCAGCGCCAGTTGCAGCAGCCTCTCGGTGGTGCCTTCGTGGGTTCTCTGGGTCAATACGGTTTTCAGCGTCTTTATCATCTCTTCGGGTCCCCTTGAACTCTAAATTATCTTTTTATTATATATAAATCTTCGGCGGATTTCAGCGGCAGGCGCCTATTTCCTCCCCGAAAGAGGCGCCGCCCGGCCCGCCGGCCGCGCCGCGGAGCACGACGTCGGGCAGCGGCCGGCCGTCGCCCCCGCGCAGGCCGAGCGCGAGGTCGTAGTGCACGAGCTGCTGGGAGCGGTCGTCGCCGTCGGCCAGCAGCGCGTTGTAGAG
>JAVHLJ010000025.1 GCA_031082205.1 Elusimicrobiales bacterium | reverse complement strand
ACAATTTCACCTTAGGGCGTGCCTAGAACTGGTCTAAACAAACCCGCCTACTTTATCCCCGAGGCCTTCTTCAAGCCGGTTATTGGATGGACGCCCTTTAAGGCCATGGATTATGCCCCGGTTGCCCTCTTTGCGGACCTTGGCGCACAAGCGGCCGACCTGCCGCTCTGACAGGGAAAGGATCTCTGCCGCCTGCGGCCAGCTGAACCGGCCGTCTATAGTGTTTTGTATGACTTTAACCTTGTCTACTTCGCGGTTGCTCATGGTCAGTTGCTCCATTAAATCCCTCCGGGAACGGCGCTTGGAGGGTTATTTTACCCCGGACCATGACATTTCTACTTGCCGCAACCATGACATTTTAAAAAAATCGCTACACTGACCCCGGGCGCCTTTGCATCCTCGCGTCTTTTTTGGTATCATATCTCCACTATGTACGCTATTATACAGACAGGCGGGAAACAGTACTGGGTAGTCCCCGGTGAGATTTTACAGGTTGAGAAGCTCTCGGCCAAGGAAGGCGAGGAGATAAGCATAAAGGCCCTCTGGTCAGCGGCCTCCGGCACGGAGGAAAAAGCCGGCGCCAATCCCCTCTCCGCCAAGGTAACGGCCAAGGTGCTTCGCCACCTGCGCGGTCCCAGGGTGATAGTCTTCAAGCGCCGGCCCAAGAAGGCCTACGAGAAGAGCGCCGGGCACCGCCAGGGGCTCACTGAGCTCCAGATCAAGGATATACAGCTGTCCTGAGGACGGCTTTTTAAAGAGGTAAAGAAATGGCCGGAACAAAATCACAGGGTTCATCGACAAACGGGCGCGACAGTCACGGCCAAAGGCTGGGCGTCAAGCGCTACGGCGACCAGTTAGTCAAGGCCGGCGAGGTCATAGTGCGCCAGCGCGGCACCAAGTTCCACCCCGGCCTCAACGTGGGCAAGGGCTCGGACGACACGCTGTTCGCCAAGGCCGCCGGCGTCGTCAAGTTCGAGTGGCACAGCAAGGGCAAGAAGCAGATCAGCGTCTACCCGGCCGCCTCCAAGTAAGGAGCGCGTCCAGGACGAGAACCTCCCGACTTCCGGTTGGGAGGTTTTTTTTTGAAAGGGAAG
Source organism: Elusimicrobiales bacterium (assembly GCA_031082205.1). Classification (GTDB taxonomy): domain Bacteria; phylum Elusimicrobiota; class Elusimicrobia; order Elusimicrobiales; family UBA9959; genus UBA2231. The sequence continues at coordinate 34,926 of JAVHLJ010000025.1, read as the reverse complement.
AACGGCGGTAACCCATATGGCTGAAAGAGAACGCGGCGGATTCGTGGACCAGGTCAGGATATTCCTCAAGGCCGGCAAGGGCGGCGACGGCTGCGCCTCCATGCGGCGCGAGAAATACATCCCCTACGGCGGCCCCAACGGCGGAAACGGCGGCGACGGCGGGGACATAATCCTTCGCGCCTCGACCGGCTGCAACACGCTCACCGAACTCTCTTTCCACCCCCACGTCGCCGCGGCCGACGGCGGAAACGGCAAGGGTAAGAACCTCTACGGGCGAAACGGCGAGGACACCGTGATCCCGGTCCCCCCCGGCACGCTGGTGCTAAGGAGCGGCCAGGTGGTGGCCGACCTCAAGAAGGAAGGGGATTCCTTCCTGGCCGCCAAGGGCGGCCGCGGCGGCCGCGGCAACGCCATGTTCAAGACCCATTTCAACACCGCGCCCATGATCTCCGAGAAAGGCGAGCCCGGAGAGGAGGCCACGCTGGAACTGGAATTGAGCCTGCTGGCCGACGTGGGGCTGGCCGGCTTCCCCAACGCGGGCAAGTCCACCCTGCTCTCGCGCGTCAGCGCGGCCAGGCCCAAGATCGCGGCTTACCCCTTCACCACGCTGAACCCGAACCTCGGCGTGGTCACGCACAAGTACGCGGGCTTCGTCGTGGCCGACATACCGGGCCTCATCGAGGGCGCGCACGAGGGCAAGGGGCTCGGCGACGATTTCCTCCGCCACATACTGCGCACCCGCCTCATCATACAGCTGGTGGACCCGCAGGGGTTCGGCGGGGTGACCCCGGAGAAGAGCGTGAAGGTCATAGCCTCCGAGCTCTCCGAATTCAACCCTGAACTGGGAGCGAGGAAGCGGCTGCTGGCCGTGACCAAGGCCGACCTGCCGGAGGCCGCCAAGGCTTACGCGGCCATAAAGAAGAAGTATAAAAAGGACGAGGTGTTCCTCATATCCGGCGTGACCGGCGAGGGCGTCTCGAAGCTGCTGGACCGCGTCATCGAGCTGCTGCCCTCGCTGCCCGTGCCGGAGCTCTACAAGCCCGAGGAGAAGGGCCCCGTGCTCGAGCTTAAGATGGATAAAGGCTTCCGGGTCGAAAATTCCGGGAATAACCGCTGGAACGTGCGCGGGCCGCGCCTCAAGACGCTGCTTGCCATGACCAATTTCGGACAGCCGGACTCGCTGGAGCGCCTGCGCAGGATCTTCAAGGGAATAGGCCTGGACAAGGCGCTGAAAAAGGCCGGCGCGGCCGAGGGAGACATCGTCTCGGTGGAGGGCTGGGAATTCGAATGGCAGGAACCGCCGCCCGTCCCGGCCGGCAGGCCCGGCAAGTTCGCCTACAAGTACAAGCACAACGTCAAGCTCGAGGCCAGGCGAAAGAAAAAGTTCCGCAAGAAGTAAGGCCGCTCCGCCGAACGGATAAAAAAAACCCCGCCATACGGCGGGGTTTTCCTTTTAACGGCGTAAAGAGCTTCAGAACACGGTGCCCCAGTCGCGGGTGGTGATCCTGAACTCCACCCGCCGGTTCAGGGCCCTGTCCTTTTCGGTCCTGCCGGGGCTTACCGGCCGGGTCTCCCCGTAGCCGACGGCCCGTATGGTCTCGGGGTGTATTCCCTTGCGCACCAGGTAGCTCTTGACCGCGTCGGCCCGGTAGCGGGAGAGCTCCATGTTGTAGCCGTCGTCCCCCACGTCGTCCGTATGGCCCTCGACTATCAACTTAAGGCGGGGCCGGCCGCGCAGCACGGCGGCCACGCGGTCGAGCAGGTCCATGGAGCTGGGAAGCAGCACGTCGGAATTGAACTCGAACTCTATGGGCCTGACCTTCCTGGTGGTCACCATGTCCATGACGGACTGCAGTTCCAGTTCCCCCCGCCTCCGTTCCTCGGCTTCCGCGTCCGTCAGGCCTCGCCCGCCGCAAGCGGCGAGGGAAAGCATCAGCATGGCTGTCAGCAGGTTCTTCATAGGGGAGCCTCCGTTCCGGATATAGCCACCAGAAGCGTCTCGCGCCTGAACCTGTAGCCGCGCGTGAAGGCGGTATTGCTCAGCAGCAGCGGCGGCGTGGCGGCGATCGTAGTATAAACGCGTTTCTTGCTTATCCTGGGCTTGGCGCGCGGGTCGAGGATATTGGATTTAGCCACCTCCAGCAGCGTGTCCATGGCCCAGTAGACGGGCCAGATGACGGCCGCGCGCATGCCGAGCTCCGATTTGGGGATGGAGGAGACGAAGGCCTCGCAGATATCCATCTGGTCGACGGCCCAGGATATCCACTTGCCGGCTATCGGCCTGAACTTTCGCATGGAGGCGGGATCGCGCAGATCGGCGGGGGTCAGCCCCGCCGCGGCCAGGTCGGCCGCCGGGAAATAGCAGCGCCCCATGGCCAGGTCGGCCGCGGCGTCCTTGAGTATGTTGGTCACCTGCAGGGCCGAGCCTATCATGCCGCCGTCCACGGCGGCCGGAAGGCCGGAAGTCTCCGGAAAAGTCCCGCGGAGGCGGCGCAGGTAAAGACCGGCCCAGAAAAGGCCCGGCTTGCCGCCTATAAGGTCGCAGTAGCGCACCAGGGCGGCGTCGTCGGGCAGCGCGGCCGGGGCGGCCGGCGAACCGCCGGCGAAATAGTCGAGGTCCATTTTCATGCCGTCGGCCACGCCGGCGACCGCGTCCCGGAGTCCGGCCAGGTCCGCGGCGTCCAGGCGCAGGGCTTCTTCGAAAACCAGGGCCATCGAGCCCAGAAGGGCCCGCTCCCCCTTGTGCCTGACCCCCGGGAGGAAAGCGGCCGAGGCCGCCGCCGCGCCGGCGGCGTCGAAACCGGGGCCCAGGCCGGAAACGAGGTCCAGGAAGCGATTCTTTTCGGCCTGGCCGGCGGAGGAGGAATCCACGGCCGTGTCCATGGCCCTGCATATGAGGTAGCCGAGAGCCATCGGCAGCCTGACGCCGGGCGGCAGGACTTTAAAGCTGAAATATATGGTGCGGGAAACGGCCTTGAGCGTGGCTGTCAGGTCGCCTGGCAGGGGGTCCTGTCTCTTTTGCGGCATCGTGAAATTTTACTAAATATGCCGCCCGGGGAAAGGCGAGGACAATCTCCCCAGTACCCTCGGCGCCCGCGCGCCGGTGGCGGAAGGGCAGTGATTGACCCGGCCACGCAGGGCAAGGGCGGCCAGCAGGGCGAAGCAGGCCGGCTCCTTGGCCAGCGGATGCAGGCCCAGTTCCGCGCAGGAGCGGACCCCGGCGCCGAGCGGAAGCAGGAAAGCGGCTATATTGTCCATCAGGACCGGATTGAGGGCCCCGCCTCCGGCCACTATAAGTTCACGGGCGCCTCGCGGCGCGTATCTTCCGAAAGCCAGGGCTATGGAGGCGGCCGTAAATGCGTTGAGCGTGGCCAGCAGGTCGCGGGAGCGCCTGCGGCTGAACATCGGGCCGAAGTTCTTCCTTATGAAAGCGAGAGTGTATTCGCTGCGGTCCAGGGACTTGGGCGGCCGCCGGAGGAAGAACGGGGCCTTGAGCAGGGCGCGGACCTTCTCCATGTCGGGTTCCCCGGCCGCGGCCCACCTGCCCCCCCTGTCGCAGGAGAGTTTCCCGTCCGAAAGCTCGAATACAGCGGTATCCATCAGCGAATTGCCGGGGCCGGTGTCGAAACCGAAGGTCTTCACCCCTTTGCCGGCGAAAGAGATGTTCCCCACGCCGCCTATGTTCTGCAGGGCTACGGGCGCGCCGCCGCCGTAAAGATACTCGTCCATGAACGGGACCAGCGGGGCGCCCTCGCCGCCTGCGGCCATGTCGGCCGGTCGGAAGTCGGAGACCACCGGGACGCCCGTCGCCTCGGCCAGGAAGGCCGGATCGCCGATCTGAAAAGTGTGGCCCTTGCGGCCCGGGGCGTGCCAGACCGTCTGGCCGTGCGAACCGATGACGTCCAGCGACTTTAAGGAGATCCCGCCGGCGCGGCAGAACTTTTTCACCATGCCCGCCCAGAGGCGGCCCAGCTCGAAGTTGAGCGCGGAAAGTTCCGGCGCCAGCATGTCCTTGGCCGCTATTATCCGGGCCTGGAGCGCCGCCGGGTAGGCGTAATTGGCGAATTTCCGGACCCTGAGCGAACGGCCCTTTATCCCGCAATAAGCGACGGACAATCCGTCGGCCGAGGTCCCGCTCATCAATCCCAGCGCTTTAACCGTCTTTTCCATGTTCAATACTTCTCCACTTTGTATTTGACCAGGCGGCCGGCGCGGTAATGGAACTTGCCGGAGAAGTGGCCGCGGCGGCGCAGCAGCGGCAGAAAGACCCTGTCGCCTTCCCAGAGATTAAGCTTGAGGAGGTCCCGGTCGGGGATCCAGCGCAGCTCCCCCTCAGGGGAATCGATAAGCTTCCCGGCGAAAGAGGCGGCGGTGAAGACGAAGACGTACCAATCCTCTCCCTTCGCGAAGTCCGGGAAGGTCAGTACGCCTTTGAGGACCGGGTTCTTTATGCGCAGACCCGCCTCCTCGCGTATCTCGCGAATGACGCAGTCCTCGGGGCTCTCGCCGGGCTCCAGCTTGCCGCCAAGGCCGTTCCACTTGCCCTCGTGGACGTCGTCCTTCTTCTTGACGCGGTGCAGCATCAGGGTGCGGCCGCCGCGCCGGACATAGCAGAGCGTGGCCAGTTTCATGACCGGGGCTCTCCCGCGCGGGGAATCCAGGAGGGCGCGGGCCTCATCCGATCTTCCGCCTGAGCTCGGCCACTTCCGCCCGCAGGGCCTCGAGCTCGTCCCAGCATACGTCGGCGACCCTGTCGTGGTCGAGCTGGGTTCCCCTTTCGGCCGGGGAGGCCTTGGCGTGGGCCGGCACGCCGAAAACCGTGCTGTCGGGCGGAACGGGCCGCAGGACCACCGATCCGGCTCCGACCCTGGAGCGGGCGCCGATATTTATGGCGCCCAGTATTATGGAACCGGCGCCCACCACCACGCCGTCGCCGAGCGTGGGATGGCGCTTCTTGTGCTCCAGAGAGGTGCCGCCCAGGACCACGCCCTGGTAGAGCAGGACGTCGTCGCCTATCTCCGCGGTCTCGCCTATGACCACGCCCATGCCGTGGTCGATGAAGAAGCGGCGGCCTATCGTGGCGCCCGGATGTATCTCTACGCCGGTGAAAAAGCGGGCGATATGCGATATAAGGCGGGCGGCGGTACGCCAGCCGGCCGTCCAGAGGCGATGGGCCAGGCGGTGCAGCCAGACGGCGTGCAGGCCGGGGTAGCAGGTCAGGACCTCCACGAGACCGCGCGCGGCCGGGTCCTTGCGGAAAACGGTGTTTATGTCCTCGGAGAAGTTGAACATCGGCTACATTATAGTATTTACGAAAAAAGAAAAGCCCCGGGCGGGGCCCGGGGCTCTTCGTCGCTCGCCGCGCGCTCAGTTGAGCCTGAAGATCTCCAGCGCGCCGCCGTCCATCCTGAAGCCGTGGCCGCGGTCCAGTTCGGGGAACATGACGCCTGCGGGCTTGATATCCGCGGCTTCGAGTATGAAGTAGTTCGACGCGTCCTGCACCGGGAAGGGGATCATCAGGACCAGCATCTTCTGGGTGAACCTGGCGCCCTGCGGGCCCTGCACTATCTCGTTGCCGTAGGCCAGCTTGTAGTTCCTCGAAAGGCGCACGTCCACGCCCTTGGCCGCCACGGCGTCGCCGAGGTCCTTGAGGCTGGCGTTGAGGACCACGCCGCGCGGGCCTTTAACCTCGAGCGTGCTGTTCTCGGGGGTGGAGGCGTTGGCCTTGACCTTGACCGTGTAATTCTCGCCGTCGATATTGAAGGTTTTGGAGCCGCTCATGAAGATGCCCCAGTTGACTATGTCCATGGCCCGGGCGAAGAAGGACTCTCCCTTGTCCGTGGTGAGCACCAGGAAGAATTTCTCCTTGTCCTTGCAGCCGTTGCCCCCGTCGGGGCAGTTGGAAGCCTTGGAACCGCTGACGTGCACCGTGGTGCCCCGCGAGGTCTTGAAGGTCCTGGCGGTGCGCAGGTAGGCGTTCTTCACCCTGGCCAGGTCCACGGTGTAGAGGACCTCGCCGGCGGGGCGGTTGAGCGCCGTTGCGGCCTTGTCGAAGCCGGCCAGGTCCCGGGCGGCCGGCTCGGAGGCTTTGAGCGCCTCGAAATAGCCGAAGATGTCCGGCATGCCGTCCATGCCCTCCGGCATGGAGGCGGAAGGGACGGGAAGCGGCAGTTCCAGACCTTCGCCCAGCTTCACGTCCGCGAAATTATCCTCGGCCTGCCTGAGCTCCGCCTCGAAGCCGGAGGCGCCCGCGGCCCCGCAGAATACGCCGGCTGAAAGTACCGATGCCAGAAAGAGTTTCATATGTTCCCCTGTTACCGCGTTACCGTCATACATATTAATACCATCAAAGGCTTGACCTGTCAAGACTTGAAAGTCCCCTTTTTTACTGGGCCCTTTGGCCGGCCTCAGCCGAAGCGGCCGGCGCCGCCCTCCCGGCCGGGAACTTTGACCTGGCTCAAGGTTCCGCGGCCGGATAACTATTAGAATGTAACGGCCCCGGACCTCTCCGGTGTGAACGCGGCTGAACGCGGCCGGAGCGGCGCAGGGCTAAGGAGAAAGACAACAATGAAAAAACTAGCGATACTGATAGTGGCGGCCATGGCCGCCAACGCCGGCGCCGCCGGCTTCAGGCAGGCCAACCAGGGCGCCGCCGCCAACGGCATGGGCAACGCCTTCACGGCGGTGGCCAACGACGCCTCCGCGGTCTGGTACAACCCGGCCGCCATGACGGACCTCGCCGGCACCAATATCTCGCTGGGCGGCGTCTTCGTGGCCCCGGTGACGGAGCATAAGCAGGGCGCGACCCTAGACAAGCCCGAGAGCAAAGTGCACGCGCTGCCGCATTTCTACGCCACCCGCAGGCTCAATGAAAAATGGGCCCTGGGCGTGGGCGTAAATCCCCCTTTCGGCCTGTCCACCGACTGGGACAAGACCAATTCGCTGACCCGCGAGGTCGCCACCGAGTCGGCCCTGAAGGCCGTATACACCAATCTCAACGGCGCCTACAGGGTCAATGAGAACCTCTCCGTGGCCCTCGGCGCCAGCTTCGTTTACCTGGACGCCACGATGAACAAGAAAATAGAATACTTCGACAACATTGAACAGACGCTGGAAGGCGACGGCACCAGCGGCGGCTGGAACCTGGCGGCTTTATATAAGTGGAACAAGTGGAACTTCGCCGCCGTTTACCGCAGCCCCGTTAAGGTCGGCATAGAAGGTAAAATAAACTTCCCGACCGTTCTGCTTGCCGGCACATACCCGCCGGCCAACAATAAGCCGGGCAAGACGACCATAACTCTCCCCGACACGCTGCAGCTCGGCACGGCCTATAAGCCCAATGACAGTTGGATATTCTCTGCCGAGGCCGACTATACCAACTGGACCACCTACCGCAAACTGGTCATCGACTACCAGCAGGATAACGGGGCATGGGCCCAGACCTCGGAAACCAAGAACTGGCGCAGCACCTGGGCCTTCCGCGTAGGCGGCGAACACAAGGTCAATGAGAACCTGAAACTGCGCGCCGGGGCCTATTATGACATCAGCCCCGTCTCGAACTCCTATTTCGAGACCCGCAATCCCGACGCCAACCGCCTGGGCTTCTCGGTGGGCGCCGGCTGGGCCAAAGGGAACTGGACCGTGGACGCTTCTTATCTTTACCTGAAGTTCATGGAGAGGACGATTAACGATAGCGTTCAGGACAACAAAGCCCCTGTAACCACCGGCACGGAGCTCAACGGCACCTATAACTCCATCGCCCGCCTGCCCGCCATCTCGGTCGGCTATAAGTTCTAAACAGGGCGAAGGACAAAAAAGAACCCCGGGCGCAGGCCCGGGGTTCTTTAATTTAGGGGGCACAATACTTTATTCGTCCTTGCCCACCACCCGCCAGAAGCGGTCGGGATGCGGGTTCTTCTCCTCTTTCTCGGCCAGGGCCGCGAACACCACCCGCTTTATGTCGCCGGGCTTGAAAGGCTTGGTTATATAGCCGCAGGCGCCCAGGTCCAGGGCCTTGGCGGCGGTATCGAGGTCGTCGTTGCCGGTGAGGACGAAGACCAGCGGCCTGTGGGACAGTTCCTTTATCTTCTTGAGGGCGTCTATGCCGTTCATGACTGGCATCTTGAGGTCGAGCAGGACGACGGAGGGGCGGGCGGACTGTATCATGACCAGACAGGCCTTGCCGTCCTGCGCCTCGCTGATCTCGCAGCCCGCAAAGATCCCCTTCAGGACCAGCCTGATATTGGGATCGTCGTCGACTATCAGAACCCTGTGCTTCATAAAAGCCTCTCTTTATAGTCTAGCACATGGGGCCGTTTTTTTCATCCCCGCCCACAAACAGAACGGCCTCCCCCCGCCGTCGGCGAAGGGAGGCCGGCCCGGGCCCCGTCAGTCGTGAAAATAGGGCTGGTTCAGTTTATGTATGGTCCAGCCGTCCGGGACCAGGTCGTAGACGGCCTTGCCCTCGGAACGGATAAGGTCGTGTATCGGCTTATAGACCGAGGCGTCGACCGGGCGGAAACCGGTTATATCCGCCATGGCGGCCAGAACCTTGCGGCCCTCGGGCTTGTCCGCCAGCGTGGAGAAGGCGGCCAGGATCTTTTCGCGCTTGGCGGCGTCCAGGCCGCGTCGCACGGCCACGGGCTCATTGGGGACCCGGCCGGTGACGGCCAGCACCTTGAGCCCCTTGCGCTTGGCCGCGTAACGGGCGTAGGTGGCCGCGGCGTCGAATTCGCCCTTGAGCAGCCGCTCCACGTTCTCGTCGTGGCTCTTGGAGAAGACGGGAGTGAACTTGCCGCCCGCTTTCTTGAGGTAGATTGAGGGCAGCGTGAAGCCGCTGACGGAATAGGGGCCCACCAGGCCGATCTTCCCGTCCTTGAGCGCGCCTATCTCCTGCGCCTTGCCGTCGCGGCCGAGTATCACGGCCTCATAGTCGGAGGCCTTGCCCTCGCGCAGCGCCTGCAGGCCCGGGCTTACGCCGTATTCTTGCCTGGCCACAAGGTATTCTTCCAGACGCAGCAGGGCCGCGTCGGTCTTGCCGGAGGAGAAGGCGTTTATCGCCTCCATCTGGGAAGGGGCCACGCGCAGCTGCACGGTCAGGCCGGAGGCCTTTTCCAGGTGCTCGCGCAAGGTCTTTTCGGCGTCCGGCGCCGCGGCCGGCGAGTAAGCCGGAGACAGCACCACCACCAGCGGGTTGGCGGGCGTGCCCACCGTGGCCTCGTCCCTCCTGGCGCAGCCGGACATGAATAGTATGGCGGTCAGGCCCGCCGCGAAACCGACGCTCATGGATTTTGTGTTCATAGATTCTCCCCCTGCTTCCGCTTTACCCTATTGTCACAAAATACGGACGGGGCTTTCAAGCGGTTTCCGCCGTCCTCACCGTAGCGGGCCCGTCCGCGGCGGGCCGGCCGAACCAGCGCCGGCCTATCCACAGCGAGACGTGGACCAGGCCTATGAGCACCGGCACCTCCACCAGCGGGCCTATGACGGCCGCGAAGGCCGCCCCGTGGCTTATGCCGAAAGTGGCGATGGCCACGGCTATGGCCAGCTCGAAGTTATTGGAGGCCGCCGTGAACGACAGCGTGGCCGATTCCGGGTAATCAGCGCCGGCCTTGCGGCTCATCCAGAAAGAGGCCAGGAACATCAGGACGAAATAGACCAGCAGCGGCACGGCTATCCGGACCACGTCGAAAGGCACCTGCACGATGTTCTCGCCCTTTATGGAGAACATGACTATGATGGTGAAGAGCAGCGCTATAAGCGTCAGCGGGCTTATAACCGGGATGAATCTCTCCGAGTACCAGGCCCGCCCTTTGGCCTTTATCAGGGAGAAACGGGTCAGCATGCCGGCGATGAACGGGACGCCGAGATAGATGAATACGCTTTTGGCGATCTCCCCCATGGTGATGTTCACGGCGGCGCCCTCCAGGCCGAACCAGCCGGGCACCAGCGTGATGAAGAACCAGGCGTAGACGGGGAAGAACAGGACCTGGAACACCGAATTGAAGGCCACCAGCCCCGCGCAGTATTCGCGGTCGCCGCGGGCCAGGTCGTTCCAGACTATGACCATCGCGATGCAGCGCGCCAGGCCTATCATGATGAGCCCCACCATGTATTCCGGCTTGTCGCGCAGGAAGATAATGGCCAGCGCCGTCATGAGCACGGGGCCGACCAGCCAGTTCTGTACCAGCGACAGCGCCAGCACTTTCTTATTGGAGAAGACGCGGTGCATCTCCTCGTATTTCACCTTGGCCAGCGGCGGGTACATCATGAGTATCAGGCCTATGGCTATCGGTATGGAGGTCGTGCCCACGCTGGAGGCCTCGTTGAAGTCGGCCACGGCCTGCGGCCACATCCAGCCGCCGGCCACGCCGACGGCCATGGCGGCGAAGATCCACAGAGTAAGATAGCGGTCCAGGAACGAAAGTTTTTTGACGATGCCGTCCATTATTTTTCTCCTCCGGCCAGTCCGGCCACGAAATCGCGTATCTCGTCGCGCACCCGGCGGTAATGCGCCAGCGCCTCTTCCTCGCTCCCGGCCTCTTTGGCCAGGTGCGGCGGGTCCTCGAAACTCCTGTGCATCTTCTCCGCCTTGCCGAACCAGACGGGACAGCTCTCGCGCGCGTTATCGCAGACGGTCACCACCAGGTCGAATGCCGTATACTTGAACTCGTCCGCGTGCTTGGAGCGGTGGCCCGAGATGTCCACCCCCGCCTCGGCCATCACCTTTACCGCCCGCGGGTCCACCGTGCCGGGCTTGGTCCCGGCCGAGAACACCTCGGCTTTTCCGGCGAGCAGCTTTCTCCCCCACCCCTCGGCCATCTGGCTGCGGCAGGAATTCCCCGTGCAAAGGAAAAGTATCTTCATATCTGCCTCAATGACCGCAGCCGCAGTCCCCGCCGCCGCAGCCGTCGCCGCAGCCGGGGGCGGGCAGGTTCCTCATTATGATGTCGCCCTGTTCGTCGCAGTCCAGCGCCGCTTTCTCCACCATGGCCGCGGCGCTCTTGTCCACATAGACCTTGAAGTCCTTATTGCGGACCTCCAGGTCGCCCTCTTCCGCTTTCTCCACGAGGTCCATCCCGATGGAAGGCCCGCAGCAGCCCGCCGTCACGAATACGCGCAGGGTCCCGGTCCTGCCGGACTCCTTGAGCAGCGCCTTGAGTTTCTCCACCGCAGCGTCTTTGATCTCCATTGTCTCTTTCCTTTATCGCAGGGTTAAAACGGCTAGCAGTTGCCCCCCACCACGCAAACGCCGCGGCGCCGCAAAGCGAGTCTGTGTTCCAGCCTGGCGATATCAGCGGCGATGACGCCGCAGCAGGGCCGCGGCCGGACCAGCCTGCCGATATATCCGGCAAGGGGGCCGCGGTCGTTCACCAGCGAGTACATAGCCCAGCGGCCCCTTTTTTCCTTGCGTATCAGGCCGGCCGCGCAGAGCGCGCCCAGGTAGCGCGAGACGTTGTACTGGCTCTCCCGCAGAGCGTCCACCAGCTCGCAGACGCAAAGCTCCCGCCCGGCGCGGGCCAGCAGGGCGGCCGTCCGGAGACGGTTGACGTCGGCCAGCGCCTTGAGCGCCCTGACCGCCTTGACCGCCGCCTCGTTATCGCGTCGCTCCGCTTTCATATATGCTATTATACGCATATATGCCGGTGAAAGCAAGCCGCCCGGGAGAGACCGGGACGCGAAAGGACTCATGAGCGGGAATATTCTCAAAGTTAAGTTATCGCCGGGCCTGGGCGCCGCCGGACCGTCGGCCGTGGAGACCGCCACCCCGGAATACACAAGGGCCGACAGGCTGGCGGCCTGGAAAGCCCGCTGGGGGATCGGCCGCATGGCGCACCGGGTGAAGCCAGGCCTTTACGCGCTGGGCGCGCCCGGCGCGGACTCGCCCGTCTTCGCCACCGCCAACTACAAGCTCAGTTTCGACGCCCTGCGCGTCAATCTCAAAGGCCTGAACGCCTGGATCCTGGTGCTGGACACCAGGGGCGTCAATGTCTGGTGCGCCGCCGGCAAAGGGACCTTCGGCACGCCGGAGCTCGCGCGGATCATCGCCGAGACCGGGCTTGAAAAACGGGTGAATCACCGCAAGGTCATACTCCCCCAGCTGGGAGCGCCCGGCGTCAGCGCCCACAGGTTAAAGGCCTATACGGGATTCTCGGCCGTCTTCGGGCCGGTCAGGGCGGAGGACATCCCCGAATACCTGCGGCTGGGCCGCGCCACGCCCGGAATGCGCAGGGTACGCTTTAATTTCATGGACAGAATGATACTGGCGCCGGTGCAGCTGGTGCATTTCGGCAGGTACATGCTGCCGGCCGCGGCGCTGCTCTACGCGCTGGGGTACACGGAGGACGCGGCCTATACAGCGGGAGCGCTGTTCGCCGGAGGGGCGCTGGTGCCAGCCCTGCTCCCCTGGCTGCCGGGCAGGAGCTTCGCCGTGAAAAGCGCCGCGGCCGGTCTGCTGGTCACGGCTATCATCGCCCTGTCCCACGACCAGACCACGGCGCAGTTCGCGGCCAGGGCGCTTATCTACGGCGCCGCCGCCTCTTTCGTCGGACTGGATTTCACCGGCGCCTCCACCTACACCTCCCTTTCCGGGGTGAAGAAAGAGATGCGCCTGGCCATGCCGGCGCACGCCCTGGCCTTCGCCTCGGGGCTGGCCATCCTGGCGGCGGGGAGGTTCTTATGAGCATGAAATACCTGCGCGGGGTCTCCACGCTGGAACTGGACGCGGAGAAATGCATAGGCTGCGGCATGTGCGTCGCCGTCTGTCCGCACGCCGTGTTCACGGTGGAGGGCCGCAAGGCGTCCGTCACGGACGCGGACCTGTGCATGGAATGCGGAGCCTGCGCGAATAACTGCCCCGTGGACGCCATCTCGGTGAAAAAAGGCGTGGGCTGCGCTCAGGCCGTGCGCAACGGCCTCCTGAAAGGCACTGAACCGGATTGCGGCTGCGGCGACGACGGCACCTGCTGCTGAAAACCCTAAATTATCCCGAAAATATACTTGAGCCCCAGGTAGACGCCGGCGGCGATGAAGACCCAGGCGGTCACGGGTCTGGCCCAATGCTCGAAGCGCCCGGCCAGCCCCGTCACCGCGGAGACCTTCCTGAGGCCGAAGTCTATGGCCACGGCCGCGCCTATGACGGGCAGCGCCGTGCCCAGGCCGTAGAGCAGCGGTATGGAGAACGGCGCCGAATTGGCGGCGGCCAGCGGTATGGTCATGCCGAAGTACAGCGCCGCCGCGATGGGGCAGAAGGCCAGGGCGAAGAACATGCCCATCAGCAGCGAGGACAGCGCCCCCGCCTTCGCCTTGAAGCGCGTCATATCGAAGAAATTGAACCCGGCGAAAGACCCGCCGAACATGTCCAGCATGTACATGCCGGCCAGCACCAGCAGCGGCGACAGGACCTGGTTGCCGTACTTCTGCATGAAGAAAGAGAAGGCCGGGGCGCTGAGCAGGCTTTTGACCAGCAGGAAGCCGATGATCATGTAGGCCAGCGCGCGGCCGACGGCGTAGAGCAGGCCGTGGGCCAGCACGGCCATCTTATGCGAGCCGGAATGCCTGGATATCCACGAGAGAGCGGCGATATTGGTGGCCATGGGACAGGGGCTCACCGAGGTGATCACCCCCGTCCACAGCGCCGTCGCGGCGGCCGCCAAGAATTCCGCCGTCATTCGGCGTCCAGGAGGCCCTGTATCTCGCCGGTCACGTAGCCGGTGAAGAGCTCCTTAGAGCGCAGCAGCCGCCAGACATCCGGCAGCTCCTTCCAGGCCAGCGGGCGGTCGCCCTCGAATTTCTGCGCCACCACGGCCTTGGAAGCCAGCTTGTACTCCTCGACGAAGCGGCGATTGGCCGGGTCATCCAGGTTCACGCCGCGGAACTCCACCCGCCAGCCCTTGTAAGGCTCCCTGAAACCGCCTTCCACGGCCTCGCGGGTGTACTTCTCCAGCGTATTGCAGGAATAGCACCTGGCGCTGGTGTGGAAATAATAGACCATGGCTTTTTTCGCCGGGGCCTCCGCTTTCTTCACCGCCGCCGGGGAAGCGGAAACCGCCGCGGCGGACTTTGCGGCCGGCGCCGCGGCCGCCGAGGCGGCGGGGACGCCGGCCGTCCCGGCCGACGCGGAGCTCCGCGCTTCATTGGCGGAGCGCGGCGCGACGGCGGCCTTATAGACCATGGAGCCGGCGGCCGCGGCGACGAAAACGAGAAGGGCGGTCTTCAGCACGGGCGACGGTTTCATTTAAGCTCTCCGAGCAGCTTCTTGAGTTCCTCTACGGAAGGCGCCTTCGCGGAGAGCAGCACCCTGCCGTCCACCGCCAGAGCCGGGGTCATAAGGACGCCCATGTCGGTTATCCTGTCGATGTCGGCTATCTTCTCCATCTCGTAATCCAGGCCCAGCTCTTTCGCGGCCAGCTCGGCGTTGGCGTAAAGGCGGTTGCACTTGAGACAGCCCATCCCCAGCACCTGTATCTTCTTTTTCATAAGGTCCTCCTAAAAATATTTACCGTAGAACATGCCGCTGGCCGTGGCCATCGCCACTACAAGGACGACGTAAACGACCGTCTTCTTAGTCCCCATCACGGTCTTGAGCACCAGCATATTGGGCAGCGAGAGGGCCGGGCCGGCCAGCAGCAGCGCCAGCGCGGGGCCCTTGCCCATGCCGGAGCCAAGCAGGCCCTGCAGTATCGGCACCTCGGTCAGCGTGGCGAAGTACATGAAAGCGCCGACCAGCGAGGAGAAGAAATTGGCCGCGAAGGAGTTGCCGCCGACGGCCCAGGCCACCCAGTGCGAGGGGATGATTCCCTCGTGACCCGGCCGGCCCAGCAGGAAACCGGAGACCAGCACGCCGCCGATGAGAAGAGGGAAGATCTGCTTTGACAGGTCCCAGGCGGAAGAGAACCAGTCCGCCAGTTCCCCCTCGCCGGAGGTGTTGAGCACCCAGGACAGGCCGATGAAGCCCGCGGAGAAAGAGAGTATGGGCAGGTCCGGCATGAAGAAGGCCAGCGATACGGCGGGTATGGCCGCCAGGATAAGCCGCGGGCCGTTGGCGCCGAACCAGGCCTTGAGCATGACGGCCAGCGCCAGGGCCGAGAAGCCCGTGAGCGGCCATTTAAGGCCGTGTATGGCGTGGAATACCCTATCCGAAGGGTCCGCTTCTGCCCAGTTGGCGAATATCAGAACGGCGGCCATCGAGGCGAAGTACAGCGTGGTCTGCCAGAGCGGGCGCTTGACCTCGGGCTCGGGCAGGTCGGCCTGGGCCGCGGCCTTTGCGTGCTCCTCGTGCCGGAAAATAAAATGCATGGCCAGGCCGATGACAAGGCTGAACGCCACGGCGCCTATGGCGCGCGCCGCGCCCAGCTCGAAGCCGAGTACGCGGGCGGTCAGCACTATGGCCAGCACATTGATGGCCGGGCCGGAATAGAGGAAGGCTATGGCCGGGCCCAGGCCGGCGCCGCGCTTGTAGATGCCGGCGAACAGCGGCAGCACCGTGCAGGAACAGACGGCCAGTATCGTTCCGGATACCGAGGCCACGCCGTAGGAAAGGAATTTATTGGCCCGGGCGCCGAAATACTTCATCACCGAGGCCTGGCTGACGAAGGCGGCTATGCCGCCGGCTATGAACAGGGCCGGGATGAGGCAGAGCACCACGTGCTCGCGCACGTACCACTTGGTCAGCTCCAGCGCCTCGGTCAGGGCCCCGTCGAAGCGGGGGGCGCCTACCGGCAGGAAATAAAAAAGAAAGAATACCGCGACAAACCCGGCCAGCCGGCGCCATTCGTCTTTCCAGCTCATGTCACTTTCTCCCGCCGAAGTTGCCGCAGACCCTTATGTTGAGCACGCAGCGGAGTTTCAGGCTGTAAATTATCTGGTTGCCTTTCCTGACGGAATCGACTATCCCGGCGCTCCTGAGGACGGAAAGGTGCCTGGAAACGGTGGATATATCGTCGCCTACCATGTCCCGCAGCTCGCAGACGCAGGTATCGCGCCTGCCCAGCTGATGGGCGATGAAGAGGCGCGTCGGGTGGCCCAGCGCCTTGAACGCCGCGGCCTCCCTGCCGTAAGTTTCCAGTATCGGGGCTTTCATATTTGCTATTTTGCCAAATCGCCAAATAGATGTCAAATAAAAAAGCGGCGGGTCAGGATCCGCCGGCGTCCGCGTCCGGCCCGGCGCCGTCCTCCCCCCCGCTGGCGGCCACGGAGGCGGGGCCGAAGCCGTGGGCCGCCGAGAGCTCCTCGTATACCATGCCGGAGACGGCGCGTATGACGTTTCCGCGCGAACGCATCCAGCCGGCGTAGCCGCTGGCGGGGCGCGATTTCTCGATCATGCCGACTATTATATAGGGATAGGCGTTGCCGTCGGCGTCCCTGGCCACCATTATGCCCATGTCGCCGCAGAGCCTGGCCGTGCTGCCGGTCTTGTCCATGACCTCGGTATCCTCCGGCACCTCGGGCACCGAAGTGTAGAGCCGGTTGGGCTTGGAGAGGCCCATCAGGCGCTTTATCTCGGCCGAGCCCTTCACCTCGTCCTTCCAGACGGCGTAGAGGAAGCGGCTGTAGTCGCGGGCCGAGGCGCGGTTTCGGTAGGTCCTGCCGTTGGCGGGGATGTATTCCACGATGCTGATCTGCTGGAAGATGCCGGGGTAATTGGACTTGAGCAGGCGCTGCACGGCGGCCGGCCCGCCCAGGTCGCGCATGAAGCGGCTGGTGGAGACATTGCCGGAATCGCGGATCATGTTCTCCATGCGCCGACGCTCCTCCGCGCCGTAGTTCTTCCGCCCGGCCTCGGCTTCGTGCAGCCAGGCCAGCGCCACGAAGGGCTTTATCATGCTGGCGGCGGACATCGGGACTTCTTCGTTTATGGAGACGAGCTTCTCCCCGGAGGTGAAATCGTAGACGGACCAGGCGGTGCGCTCGTCCGACTGTACTATCCGCTTCCGCCGCAAACCCTTTATGTAGGACTCGACCTTGTCGCCGAGGCCGGAGAGGGCGGACGGCTTCTTAGCCGGGAGTGACGCGGCGGACGCCGCCGGCGCGGATGGAGCGGCGGGCTCAGCCGCAACGGGGAGCGCGGCCAGCGCGTCGCGCCAGTCCGAGGCCGGTACCGCCACGGCGGCGTCCAGGCCCCTGGCCGCCAGCAGGCGCGAATGGCGGGCGGCGACCGTTCTGGCCGACTCGAGGCCGCCCTTGCGCGGATAGACCAGGCCGTAATTATCCTGGCCCCGGACCACGCGCAGCCGCTTCGACATATCCAGGCCCAGTTGCCCGGCGACTTTTTTCTTATAGGCCTCCACCGTGGCCAGGTCCGGATGCCAGAGATAGGAGATGTGATAATCGGCGGCCGAAGCCTGGAGTCCGGCCGGGAAAAAGACACATAGGGCCAGGACGGCCTTTTTGATCCGGAGGGACAAAAAGGCACGCCCCCCGAGCGGGGAACGGGAACACGAGCGATGCCTGACCGGGGCGGAACGGACTTCCATCGGCCTTATATTTTAACAGAGTCCCGTTTTATGTCAAGGGGCGGCGCGTGGGAGGAAGGCATCAGAGCGAGCGGGACCAGCAGCGAGAGGTTGACCAGCGTGACATGGTCGGCGAAACCGAGGGAGTAATTGGCGGCGAGAGCCCCGCCCAGGATGGCGACTATCGACAGGGACTGCCAGCCGCAAAGCTGGCAGCTGTCGTCGTAACGGCCGGTCATCAGGTCGGTCCACTCCTTCCAGCGCCTGCGGGCCTCCGCCTCGCTCTCGCGCTTGCGCCTGAAAGGCAGCATCTGGTAGAGGTAGGTCCCGTTGATCACCATGTAGCAGAAGGCCATCCCGCCCAGGAAAGCCCCCGCGCCGGACCCGTCCGCGGGGGCGGCGGAAGAGAAGAAAGGCAGGAGATAGCCGTAGGTGAACTGGAATAGCACCATGGATATGACCAGGACCAGGTACCAGGCGTAGAACCCCAGCTTCAGCCCGAAACCCAGCGGCCTGCTGGAGACGCCGAGCCAAAGCACCCCCAGGCTCGGGAGCGCGAACAGGGCGGCCAGCGCTTTCCAGAACCACCAGTCCGGCTCGTAGGCCATGACCAGGAAGGCGTACCAGAAAGCCAGGGTATAGGCCAGCAGTATCTTCTCGTTGACGCGCGGCAGCAGGGACCTGCGGAAGGTGACCGCGATCATGACGCAGAATATCAGGGCGGAATAGACCAGGTGGTAGGAGAGGTCGTAGTCGCGCTCGTTCCTGCCGGGGAACAGGCCTATAAGCGATACAAGGGCGGAGAGCGTGAGTCCGCCGGCACGCAGGTCGCGGCGCACCAGCCAGACCGCGTGGGACACCGCCCCCAGGCTGAAAAGAAGGGCGTGCGGCGGGGCCTCGCTCATCGCCGGACTAACCTTTGACCGTGAAGCCCCTGGCGGCCAGCGCGGCCTTCACCTTCTCCAGGTCTATGCCGAGGTGGCCGCAGCCGGCGCGCACCGTCATCTGCTTGCCGTGGGTCTCGCGCATCACCGGGTTCTTCACTCCCATGAAGCCGAGCCCGAAGAGCAGGTCTATGAGCTCGGGGTGCTCCGTCGTAAGGTCGTAGAGCGTCCGGTCCAGGTCTATTATTTTCGCTTCCATATCAGGCCAGCCTCTTTTCGCCTTTAATTTTCTGCACGTCGGTTATATCCTGGGTCACTTCCAGCGCTCCCAGGTATTCCTTCGCCGGGCCGCGCAGGGCGAAATAGCGGATGTGTATGACGCGGCCCTTCATGTTTATCCAGAACTCCTCCGAGTCCTTCGTCCCGGCCCGGAAAGCGTCCACTATCTTCTGCACGGCGCCCAGGCTGGCCGGCGGATGGCAGTTCTGCACCTTGCGGCCGATGATGGAGCGGGCGCGCAGGAAGACGCGGTCCCTCCCCTCGGAGAAATAGCGCACGGTATCGTCGGCGTCCACGAAGGTCAGGTCCACCGGCAGCGTGTCGAGCAGGGCGACGAGCTGGTCCAGCCGCATATTGCCGCTGGGCAGGTTCACCGCGCCGCCGGCCACGCCGGTATTGGCGGCGATGTCCAGGGCCTCGGCCATGGCGGCGGGCGGCTCTATGAAGATATAGCCGGCCTGCGCGCTCTCGCGGAAGATCTCGGCCCAGTCGGCGGGCTTGAGCTTCTCGAGCGCCGTCGGGAAGAGTATGCTCTCCTCCTTGAAGATCATGCCGTCGATCTCTTCGAGCAGGGCGGCCGCGGCCTCCGGGAATTCCGCCGGGCCCGCCGCGAAGGCCTTCTTGAACAGCCCCCGCACCTCGTCGTGCTTGCCCCACATGACCTTGGACGGGCCGTAGAAGCCGGCTTTCTCCAGGTACGGGAAGAGGAGCTGTTCCTTGCGCTCGTAATGCTTTATGACGGCGCGCAGTTCCTCCAGGATGTTCCTCACCCAGTCCGCGCCCTTGCCGTCCTTCAGGCCCGGCAGCAGGGCTTTGGCCGAATCGACGCGGCGCTTTATCCCGGCGTTCTCGGCCTTGAACAGCGCGACGGGATGGTTCGGGTCCTCCGGGTCGGCCATGCTCTTCTCGAGGGACTTCTCGAAGAGCAGGGCGTGGACATTGCAGAACTTCTTTATCTCTTCGGCGGGAACGCCCTCCTCGAGAAGCGACTGTTCCAGTTCGAATATCTCCTTCGAGGTGACCGGCCCTATCTCGGCCTCGAAACGCTTTTTTGCCGCCTCCAGCGGCAGCCCCGCATGGAGCTGCCCGATTATTTCCTTGAGTATCCGCTTCCTGTCCGGAGTTCCGCCCATTCTCCCCCCCTTAAGCCTTTATCATTATCAGCGCCATCTTGTAGCGCTTGACCGCTTTGAGCGCGTGCGGCTTGTGCGCCGGCATGATGATGAATTCCCCGGCCTTCACGCGCCGCGGCTTGCCGGAGATGGTGATCTCGGCCTCGCCGTCGAGTATCTGCACCATCGCGTCGAAGGGCGCCGTGTGCTCCGAGAGCCCCTGGCCCTTGTCGAACGAGAATATAGTGACGGTGCCCGTCTTCTTGTCGATTATGGTGCGGCTGACCACCGCGCCCTTGTCGTAACCGACCAGGTCCTTGGCTTTCAGGGCCTTGCCCCTGAGATCTTCCTTGCTGTTAGCCGATTTGAACATGATTCCTCCTATTCCGGGGACAGTATACTTAATTCAGCGTCTGCTTGAAGCGTTTATAGGCCAGCGTGCCGGTGGCCGCGGCCATGACGGCCAGGGCGGCCATGTCGCGGGCGAAGACGGCCGGGTCGCCGCCCTTGAGCAGGATATTGCGCAGCAGCGTTGTGAAATAATAGAGCGGGTTCAGGTAGACGGCCGGCTTGAGCAGCGCGGGCATGTTCTCCACCGGGTACATGATGCCGCTCATCAGCACCGCCGGGAAGAGGAAGATGAACCCGCCCATCATCGCCTGCTGCTGGTTGCGCGAGATGGTGGAGATCAGCGTGCCTATGCTCACCGTGGTCACCACGAAAGCCAGCGCCGCGGCCGCCAGCTGCCAGAGGGCTCCCCTGACCGGCACGCCGAAGATCAGGAAACCGGCCGCTATGACCAGCGCGGCGTTCACCAGGCCCAGCACCACGTAAGGCACGGTCTTGCCCAGCAGGATCTCGCGGTTCTCGAGAGGGGCCGAGACTATGGTCTCGAAGGTCCCCATCTCCCGCTCGCGGGTCAGCGACATGCTGGTGAGTATTATGGTGACCAGGCAGACTATCATGCCCATCACCCCGGGGACCATGAAGACCGGCGACTCCATCCCGGGATTGTAGAGGACGCGCGCGTCGAAGGAGAGCGGCGGCGGCGCGGGGGTCAGCCCGGCTTCGGCCGCCGCCCGGGCGGAGAAGACGGCGCGGGCGTAGGCCTCCACGCTGCGCGCCCGGGTGACGCTGGTGCCGTCCACCAGCAGCTGCACGGCGCCCCGCCCGCGCGAGGCGGCGCGGGCGAAGCCCTCCGCCGGGAACACCAGCACGGCGTCGGCCGCGCCGGAGACCACCAGGTCCGAGGGGTCCCGCCCCTCGGCTGCGACCGGCAGGAACCAGCCGGAGGAGGTGAACCGCTCCGCCAGGCGGCGGGCGGCGGCGTCGTCCGGCGCGTGGACCGCCGCCAGCCGGATGTTCTTTATCTCGCTCGAGAGCGCCAGGCCGAAGACCGTCATCTGTATCATCGGCATGACGAAGAGCATCAGCTTCATCCGCGGGTCGCGCAGGACCTGGGCGAATTCCTTGCGTATGAAAGCGAGCAGCGTCCTTTTCATGGTTCCAGGTCCGTCTTGAATTTGCGGAAGGCCGCCGCCAGCAGCAGCGCGCAGAGCCCGCCCAGCGCCAGCAGCGGCAGGGCCAGGTCCGCGGCCCCGGCCCCCCGTATCGTGATGCCGCGCGCGGCCTCCATGAACCAGCGCGGCGAGAGTATCATGGTGAAATACCTGAAGAAGACCGGCATGCTCTCGACGGGGAAGATGAAGCCGGAAAGCAGGAGCGAGGGGAGCAGCCCGCTTATCATCGAGAGCTGCATGGCCAGCTGCTGCTGGCGCGTTATCACGGAAATGACTATGCCCTGGGACAGGCAGGCCAGCGCGAACAGCAGCGTGCCCGAGAGGAACAGCGGGTGGCTGCCGCGGAAGGGCACGCCGAAGCCCAGGCGCGCGACGAGATTGACGAAAAAGACCCCGCCCAGCACCAGCAGCACATAAGGGGCGATCTTGCCCGCGATTATCTCGGCCGGGCGCAGCGGGGTGGAGAGCAGGAGCTCCATCGAGCCGTTCTCCCACTCGCGGGCCACGGTCAGCGCCGTCATCAGTATGGAGAGCAGGCCGATTATGATGACGGCCAGGCCGGGAATGACGAACCACCGGCTGTTGAGCTCCGGGTTGTACATGTAGCGGGTCGCCAGCGGCACGGGGTCGGCCGCCGCGGGCGAGCCGGTCTTGCGCAGCGCCGCCGAGGTGATGCCCGGGAGGTAGCCCAGCACGGCCTGGGCCTTGGAATTGTCGGTGCCGTCCACTATGAACTGGGCGCGGGCTGGCGCGCCGCGGCCGAGGTCCCGGCCGAAACCGGGCTCTATGAGAAGCGCGGCTGAGTAGCGGCCCGAATCGAGCCCGCGCGCGGCGTCCGCCGGGCTCGAGGCCCCCTCCGGCAGGAAGTAGCCGGAACTCCCGAAGACGGACGCCGCCTGCCTGGAATGGCGGGTATTGTCCCGGTCGTAAACGCCCAGCCGGAGGTTCTTGACGTCGAAATCTATGGCGAAACCGAAGAAGACGACCAGCACGACCGGCAGGCCCAGGACGAGGACCAGCGTGAAGGGGTCCCGCATTATATGCATGACCTCCTTGCGGGCCACGGCGGCCGCGCGGCGCGGGTCGAAGAAGGTCATCGCTCCGCCCCCTCGACCAGGCGTATGAACACGTCCTCCAGCGAGGGCGGTATCCGCCGCCGGCCGGTCCCGGCGGGCAGCCCCGCCAGCGCGGCCTCCATCTCCCGGCCGCCGGCGAAGGCGGCGTGCCAGCGCATGCCGTGCGGGGAGAGCTCCAGCAGACCGGGGGCCCTGCCGAGACCCTCCAGGGCGGCCGCCGGCGCGGGTCCCCCGAAGTCCAGCTCGACCATCGGCCCCGGGAACGCCGCGCTCTTGAGCCCCGCCGGCGAGTCCAGGGCTATCAGCTTCCCCGTGCGCATGAGGGCTATGCGGCCGCATTGCTCGGCCTCGTCCATGTAATGGGTGGTGACCAGGACCGTCTTGCCCAGGCCCGTGACCTCGCGTATCAGCTCCCAGAAGCGGGCCCGCGAGGCCGGAGAGACCCCGGCGGTCGGCTCGTCGAGGAACACTATCTCGGGGTCGTGGAGCATGGCGGCCGCCAGCGAAAGTTCCTGCTTGACCCCGCCGGGCAGGGAGGATACCATGGTGGAGAGCGGCCTGTCGAAAGCGATGAGGGAGAAGAGCTCCTCCCGCCGGCGCCGGGCGTAGGCCGGGTCCAGCTTCCTGAGGCCGGCCGCGAAGTCCAGGTTCTCGCCGACGGTCAGGTCGTTGTACAGCGTGAACTTCTGCGACATGTAGCCGACCTTGCCCTTTATCCCCCTGCCGCCGTCGGAGAAATCCAGGCCGCCGACGCGGGCCTCGCCGCGGGTGGGGACCAGCAGGCCGCAGAGCGTCCTTATGGTGGTGGTCTTGCCCGCGCCGTTGGCGCCGAGGAAGCCGAAGATCTCCCCCCGCTCCACGGAGAAAGTGACGCCGTCCACGGCGGTGAAGTCGCCGAACTTTATGGTGAGGTCCCTCGCCTCCAGGGCCGGTCCCCCGTTCATCGCGCGGCCCCCTTTATGAAGATCTCCTCGAAACCCGCGGCGCCGCGTTCGGCCAGCAGGGCGCGGGGCTCGCCCGCGGCCAGCAGCCGGCCGGAGTCGAGCAGGTGTACCCGGGCGCAGCGCTCGGCTTCGTCCATGTAAGCGGTAGAGACGATTATCAGCATGCCGGTCCCGCCCTGGGCGTAGAGCAGTTCCCAGAACTCGCGCCGGCTGATGGGGTCCACGCCGTTGGTGGGCTCGTCGAGCAGCAGCGCCGACGGGCTCTGCAGGAGGGCGCACATGAGGCCCAGCTTCTTGTACATGCCGCCCGAAAGCTGGCCCGCCCGCCTGTCCCGGAACTTACCGAGCCTGGTTATCTCCAGGAGTTCCTCCGAGCGCCGCCCGAAGACCCCGTCCTCCAGACGGTAAAGGTCGCGGAAGAACTCCAGGTGTTCGGCGATGGAAAGATCGGGGTAAAGGCTGGCCTGCTGCGGCATGTAGGCGAGCCCGGGGCGGAACTCGGCGAAGGACGAGGGGCCGCCGTCCCGCAGATAGGACACCGAGCCGCCCGAAGGCCGCAGCAGTCCGGCCAGCAGGCGCATGGTCGTGGTCTTGCCGGCCCCGTCGGAGCCGATGAGGCCGTGTATCAGGCCGGCGGAAAAGTCGAAAGAGACGCCGTCGAGCGCCTTGACGGCGCCGAAGGTCTTGACGAGGTTTTCCGTCCGGAGGGAGAACATCGTTTTACTCCGGCAGTTCCACTTCCAGCGTCATGCCCGGCTTGAGCAGACCGTCGGGGTTCGGGAAGCTGACCTTGACGGCGTAGACCAGCCGCGTGCGCTCCTTGCGGGTCTGGACGTTCTTGGGCGTGAACTCGGCCTCGGGGTAGATGACCGAGACCCGCCCCGGCAGTTCCTTATCGCCGGCCTCGGGGAGATATCCCTTGACTCCCATGCCGTGCGACAGTTTCACCAGCCCGTCGTGCGGGACGTAGATGTACGCCCAGACCTCGGAGAGGTCGGCGACCGTGGCCAATTTCGTCCCCGGGGCCACAAGTTCGCCCGGCTCGCGGTAGGCGTAGAGCAGCCTGCCGTCCACCGGCGACTTGACCGAGCACCAGCCCGCCTTCAGTGCCGTATCGTCCCGCCTGTATTTCAGCCGGTCGTAATTCTCGCGCGAGACCGATCCGGCCTTGTAGAGTTCCTCCGCGCGGTCGAAATCCCTGGCCGCTATGTCCGCGGCGAGCTTCAGGTCGGCGCAGTCCAGTTCCGCGACCGTCTGCCCTTTCTTGACCGGTTCCCCCTCGCGGGCGCCGTAGCGCTCTATGACGCCTCCGACGCGTGCCGAGAGGTCGGTCTCGGTGGCTTCCACCGTCCCGGCGTACCTGAAGTCGCCGCCCCCCCGCGTTTTCAGATATATTCCCGCGGCCAGGGCCGCTATGATCGCGACAGGTATTATCTTTTTCATGTTCTCCGCCTTATTTCAGACTGTCCAGAACGGCCAGTTTTATGAGGACTCCGGCGTTGACCGAGGCCAGGTCGGTGCGGGCGCGCAGGGCCCGCAGATTGGCGCTCTCCACTTCCAGCCAGGTGGCCCCGCCGGACTTGTAGGCCGCGTAGGCCAGGCCGGCGGCTTCGCCGGCTTCTTCGGCCGCCTCTATGTTGACCGCCTGCTCGTCGAGCAGGGCCCGGTACTCGTCGAGCGCCAGGTAATAATCGCGGGCCGAACGCCGCGCCGCTTCGTCGCGCAGGGCCGAGGCGGCTTCCGCCGTCAGCCGGCTCTCCTTCTCCCGCTCGTCCAGCCTGCCGCTCTCGAAAAGCGGCATGTTCAGCGCCAGCCCGGCGCTGCCCTGTACGAACGAATAAAGATTGGGGCCGTTGGGATAATCGAGCGAGGTGCGCGCGCTGAAGACCAGCCGCGGCAGCTTCTCCGAGCGATAGAGGCGGGCCGAGGCCAGCGCCGCCGCGGAGCTCTCTTCCAGGGCGCGCACCGACGGGGGAGTTCCCGGCCCCCCCTCGGAGGCCGGCATCAGCCGGGCCAGCAGGTCGTCGTAATTCTCGGCCTTGAGGAGCAGCGCCCCGCGCGCGTAATCCCTGCCCGAGAGGCGCGCGTCCAGCGGCGGCTCTTCGGAGCGCGGCGCCTCGATACCGGACGCCAGCGACAGCTCCGCCAGGGCGCCCGCGAGCTCCGAGCGGGCCCTTATCATTTCGCGGCGCCGGTCCAGCGTCTCCTGACGCGCCCTTATGCCGTCGAGGCGGCTGCGGGTCCCCGTCCTGACCGCCAGTTCCGTGTCCCTGAGCTGCGATTCGGACAGCGCCAGGCTCTCGCCTATGAGATAGACCTTCTCCAGCGCCAGCTGCAGGCGGAAATAGGCCGCGCGGGCCCGCAGCAGCGCGCCGCGCCGGGCCGCTTCCGCCGAAGCCGAGCGGGAGGCCGCGTTCCTGCGCGCGGCCTCGCGCGCGTGGCGCAGGCCGCCGCCGTCGAGGGTCCAGTAGGCGGAAGGCCCGATGGTGTATGTCCAGTTGTCGCCCAGCGGACGGGCTCCGCCCAGGGCGGCGGGCATGGAGATCTCCGCCACCTCCGCGGCGTAGCGCAGGCCGCCCTCGAGGGCCAGCCTGGGATAAAGGGCGGAACCGGCCGCCTCCGCTCCCGCTTCCGCGGCGCGGGCCGCGAGCGAGGCGCTCCTGTGATCGCCCGAGACTTCCAGCGCGCCGCGCTCGGCTTCCGCCAGCGATACGGAGAATTCCCCCGCTCCTGCGGCGGCCGGCAGCATCATAAGGAAGGATATCAGTGGTCTCATAAACCTATCCCCCGCAGCGCTATCTCCGCCCTCTCCTCTATGCCGGAGTCTGAGATGAATTCCTCCATCAGCCCGGAGAGCTTTTCCCCCCTTAGCTCTTTGACTCCGTTGCGCTCCATGATCCCGCCTATTATCACCGGGAAGATCATCACCGGCACCATGGCCCCGACCATATACGGCACCGAATGCGCCTTCAGTGCCGATCGCGGCCGCGCCTCGGCGGCCAGGGCGGCGATCTCCCCGATATGCTCGGTGAAATTGCTTTTCATGAAGGAGAAAGCCTCTTTATTGCCGTGAGCCAGATCGGCCAGCACCATCGGCGCGGCGCGCCTCATGCTGCGGGCGAAGCGTCCCACCTGTACCAGCGCGTTCTTCAGTTTGTCCCGCGGACTCCCCCCCGCGGATACCCCCGCCCTGAAATCTACCATAAAATCGGCGTACATTTCCTTCATCACGGCCCGCAGGAACTCCTCGCGCGAGCCGAAATGGTAGTGGAACATGCCGGTGTTCACGCCCGCGCGGCGGCAGGCCTCGCGCACGCCGAAACCCGTGACGCCCTTCTCCCGCAGGAGCTCTTTGCCGGCGGCTTTAAGTTTTATATCCGTTCCCGAGGCCGGTCTGGCCATATACCCTCCGTGATAACTATACGATTGTATAATTATACATCCGTATAGCAGTCGCGTCAAGGGTCCTGGCGGATAAAAAAAAGCCCGGGATCGCGGGGCAAAGAAAAACCCCCGTCCGCTTTACGCGAACGGGGGTCGAAACTTTTCAGTTTCAGTCTATCGGGTCAGCTTACCACTTGGAGAAGCCGCCGCCGCCGCGACCGCCGCGATCGCCGCCGCGTCCGCCGCCGAAACCGCCCTTACCGCCGCCGGAGCGGGGTTCCATGGGGCGAGCCTCGTTCACGGTCAGCTTGCGGCCGCCGAAATCGGAGCCGTTCAGCTTGTCCATGGCCGCGGTGGCCTCACCGTCGTCCTCCATCTCCACGAAGCCGAAGCCGCGGGACTGCCCGCTGAACTTGTCCGTGATGATCTTGGCGCTGGAGACCTTGCCGTAGCTGGCGAACAGACCGTTCAGTTCGTCCTCGGTGGTCGAGAAGGGGAGTCCCCCTACGTATATCTTTTTCATTATGCTATCCTCCTGACAATACTCTCTCTGTCCGCAAACTCACTCTCTGCTATCTTCTACACCGCAGTATTGCCGGGTCGGACCGCAATAGACTGAGTTCTGGGTACACGGATATAATACCATATTATCCCGCGCCTTGAACATGGTTTATTTCCCTATATCCTCATACCAGAGCTGCGGGCTGGCTTTTATGAACCCCTCCATGAGCTCCCGGCATTCGGCCAGGTCCAGGTTCACCAGCTTAAGACGGCGGCGGGAATACGCCTCGGGCCCCCTGAAAGTGCGGTTCTCCCCTATCACGACCCTGGGGATGCCGTAGAGCAGTATGGCCCCGGTACACATGTGGCAGGGGGACAGGGTGGAATAGATGGTGCAGCGGCGGTAATCGGCGGCCTTGAGGCGGCCCGCGTTCTCAAGGCAGTCCATCTCCGCGTGCAGTATGGCCGATTTCTTCTGGACACGGCGGTTATGGCCTCTTCCTATTATACGCCCCCCTTTGACCAATACCGAACCGATCGGGATCCCCCCCTCCGCCAGGCCTTTCCGGGCCTCTTTTATAGCCTCGCGCATGAACCTGAGATCGTCATTCATGATCAAAATATACCAAAATTGGGGACCGGGGGGCCCGCTTTTGATAATATCTATACTGTATGCGCGAGAATCCCGCCATCAAAATCTGGCGCGCCCTGCGCGGGGCCATGGATACGTTCATAAGGATAGACGGTTCCCAGCGCGGGGCCGCGGTGGCCTTTCACGCCTTCTTCTCCCTCTTTCCGGGCATCGTGCTGCTGGTCGCCGGGGCTTCGATGTTCCTGGACTATGACCTGGCCGTGGCGAAGGTCATAGGCTACGCGGAGACTTTCGCCTCGCTGGGACCGCAGCTCCGGCGCTGGGTAGCCGACACCATAACCGGCCTGGCCGAGGCCAGGGCCGGGGTCGGGGCGGTCTCGCTCCTGCTGCTGTTCTGGATGTCCTCCAGGGCATTCTCCGCGATGGCGGAGGCCATAAACCTGGCATGCGGCGACGGCAGGACGGGCTGGCTGAGGGACAACCTGAAGGGACTGCTGCTTTTTTTCCTGATATCGGCGCTGGTGCTGGCCGGCCTGGCCGCCGGGGCCGCGGCGAACCTGGCGAAAGCCTGGGGGCTGGACCTGGGGATACTTCCCGGCGCCCTGTACAACCTGTTCTTCGTCTTCCTGCCCTGGGCGGTCATCTTCGCGGGGCTGGCCCTTTTCTACAAGTTCGCGCCGGCCGGGAAGAAAAGGTTCCGCGACGTATGGGGCCCGGCCCTGGCGGCTACGGCCGTACTGCGGGCCACCGAATGGCTTTTCTCCGTTTACACGGGGTACGCCGCCGGCCGCAGCGTCTACGGAGTGCTGGGCGGCATAATGGCGCTGCTGCTGTGGGTCTATATCTCGGCCTGCGTCGTGATCTACTGCGCCTGCCTGTGCCCGGCCGGGGCGGCCAAAAGGCCGGCGGGCGGTGTCAGTCGGGCCTGACCGGGGACACTTCGAAATCGACCGGACCCGAGGGAGCCGGAGGAGAGGAGACCTCTTTCTTCTTCCTGGCGACGCCCGGCTTTTTGGGGACCTTCTTCGTCAGCACCCCGCTGCCCGAGCCCATCCGCGAATCGTACATGAAGCGTATCTGGTCCTTCCTGGCGTTGAGGTTGCCGAAACCTCTGAAAAGCACGGACTCTATCGTAAGCTTCCCGCCTTCGTCCACGAAAGCCGCGGCCGGCATGTTAAAATTCCTGAAAGCGTCCAGCCTCAGCCTTATCCTGTAAGTGCCCTCCGGCTTTTTGGCCGCCTCGGCCGTGCCGCTCACGCGGCCGCCCGGCCGCCCGCCCTTGGGCGAGGCGTTATAGGAAGCGGAAAACCCGTGCGAAGCCTTGCGGATGGATACCGACACCTCGTAAGACTGGCCCGAATCCAGACGGGCCTCCCCGGCCCAGAGGCCGGCGTAGCCGTCGGCGGGATCGGCCGCGGGCCTCGGGGCGGCCGCCGCCAGGGAGAGAAGGATAGCGGCGAAGATCTGCCTCACTCGTCCTTCTCGCTCCTTTTTCGCATGGAATGGTCGAGTATCTTCTTGCGCAGGCGCAGGCTCTTCGGCGTGACCTCCACGAACTCGTCCTCCTCGACGTACTCTATGGCCTGCTCCAGGCTCATCCTGAGCGGGGGAGTGAGTATGATCGAGGCGTCCGCGGTCGAAGAGCGCATGTTGGTCTGTTTCTTCTCCTTGCACGGATTGGTCACCAGGTCGTTTCCGCGGCAATGTTCGCCGACCACCTGGCCCGCGTAGACGTCCTCGCCGGGCCCCACGAACATGACGCCGTGGTCCTGCAGTCCGTTCAGGGCGTAGCCGGCCGACTGGCCCGACTCCTTGGCCACGAAAACCCCGTTGCGCGGCGGCCGGCTGAAGTTGCCCTCCGGCAGGAAGCCGTGGAAGCTGTGATGCATCAGGCCGGAGCCCTTTGTGAAGGTCATGAACTCCGACTTGAATCCGATCAGCGCCCGGGAGGAGATGACGTACTCGAAGCGCACACGGCCGTCGTCGCCCGTGACCATGTTCTTCATCTGCGCTCCGCGCGCGCCCAGGCCGGTCATGACGGCGCCCTGGAACTCGGCGGGAGCGTCCAGGATCAGGTACTCCACCGGTTCCATGACCACGCCGTTCTCCTCCTTCGTGATGACGGCCATTTTCGAGACGCAAAGTTCGTAGCCCTCGCGGCGCATCGTCTCTATCAGTATGGAGAGGTGCAGTTCGCCGCGGCCCGAGACCTTGAAGCCGGCCTGGCCGGGTATCTCCTCGACCTTGAGGCCGACGTTGGTCTCCTGTTCGCGGTAGAGGCGGTCGCGTATCTGGGTTATCGTGACGAATTTCCCCTCGCGGCCGGAGAACGGGCCGTCGTTGGCGAAGAACTCCATCGAGAGAGTGGGCTGCTCTATCTCGAGTCCCGGCAGCACGCCGGGAGAATCGACGGAGGAGACCGTATCGCCCACCTCCACCCCCTCCAGGCCGGCTATGGCGACGATATCGCCGGAGCGGGCGGTCTTTATGTTCACGCGGTCCAGGCCGCGGTAGCCCATGAGCTGCATGACCTTCCGTGTCGCGGGCTGGGAGGAAGGAGAGCCGACGGCTACCTGCTGCCCGGAGGCGATGACGCCCTGGACTATGCGCCCCACGCCTATCCGGCCGGTGTAGGAGCTGTAGTCCAGCATGGTGACCAGCACCCGCAGGGGCTCCGAGTCCAGGTCCAGCGGCCCGGGCACGTGCTTCATTATGGTCTCGAAGAGGAAGGAGAGGTCCCTGGCCGGCTTATGATAGTCGGGCGAAGCCCAGCCGTCCCGGCCCACGGCGTAAACGACCGGGAAATCCAGCTGCGCGTCGGTGGCGCCCAGCTCCATGAACAGCGCGAAGACCTTGTCCAGAGCGGCGTGGGGATCGCAGTTGGGGCGGTCCACCTTGTTGATGACCACTATCGGCCTCAGGCCGAGGGCCAGCGATTTCTTGAGGACGAAGCGGGTCTGGGGCATGGGCCCGTCGAGGGCGTCCACCAGAAGCAGCACGCCGTCCACCATGCGAAGCACGCGCTCCACTTCGCTGCCGAAGTCGGCGTGGCCGGGGGTGTCGACTATGTGGATCGTCGTATCCCCCCGGCGTACCGAGGTGTTCTTGGAAAGTATGGTTATGCCCCGCTCGCGCTCGAGGTCGTTGGAATCCATTATGCAGATGGCCTCTTCGCCGCTCTTGTCGGTGAAGGCCCCGGTCTGCTTGAGCATGGCGTCCACCAGGGTCGTCTTGCCGTGGTCGACGTGGGCTATGATGGCTATGTTACGCAGGTCGGCCCTGCGCGCTGTGGTTTCCTGTTGCATTCGTTCCTTGTCCCCTCGCGGGGCGGACGCGGCCGGGGACGCCATTAGACATGGCGTCCCCTCTTCCGGCGTCACCGTCCTGCCTCCGGGCCGCCGGAGAGCTCGCTCTCCTTGGCTGCGGCCTCGGACTCCAAAACCCTTATCTCTTCGCCTATGGACCTGACCAGGTCGTAATCGGCGTGCACGGCCGGTTCGGAAAGCCGCGCGGCCAGCTCTTCCACCTTCTTTTTTGCCGCGGCTATCTCCTCGGCCAGTCTCGCCCGGCGCCGATCCTCCTGCTCGCGCTCCCGCTTCTGCCGGCGCTCCTCGTCGCGGGGGTCGGCCTGGGGCTCCGGCGCGGCGGCGGCTTTCTTCGCCTTCGCGGCGGCCTCGGCTTCCGCCTCGGCCTTCATCTGCTCCTGGCGGCTGTGGAAATAATCGTAGTTGCCGGGGTACACCGTGGCCTTGCCGTTCTCCACGTGCACCACGGCGTCGGCCAGCTGGTTCACGAAATACAGGTCGTGGCTGATGAAGCAGACCGTGCCCTCGTACTCCTTGAGGGCGGCTATCAGCGCCTCGACGCTGGGGATGTCCAGGTGGGTCGTGGGCTCGTCGAGGAGCAGGACGTTCGGCGGGTCCAGCAGCAGCTTTACCAGCATGAGCCGGCTCTTCTCTCCGCCGCTGAGGACGGACACTTTCTTGAAGACATTGTCGCCCGGGAAAAGGAAGGTTCCCAGCACGGTGCGCACCATAAGCTCCGGGTTCATCCTGTCGTTGTCCAGAGCCTCCTGCAGGACGGTGCGGCGCGGCTCGAGTATGCCGGTGCGGTGCTGGGAGAAATAGCCGGTCTTGGCGTTGAGTCCCAGGACCCGCTCGCCCGAATCCGGCTCTATCACGCCGGCCAGCATCTTTAGCAGCGTGCTCTTGCCGGCGCCGTTGTGGCCGACGAAGGCCAGCTTCTGTCCGCGCGTCAGCTCGAAATTGAAATTCTCGTAGACCTTTATGGGGTCGTGGCCGGGGACCTGGTAGGTCTTGGAGATATTTTTAAGCTCCAGCACCTTGGTGCCGGTGCGCGACGGCTGCGGGAAGCGTATCTTCACCGTCTTGGTCTCCGGCGGCAGCTCTATGCGCTCCAGCTTCTCCAGGCGCTTTATCATGCTCTGCACGCGGGAGGCCGTGGAGACGCGGGCGCGGTTGCGCGCGATGAAGTCCTCCATGTCCGCTATCTCCAGCTGCTGCTGCTTCCACTGCGACACGAGCTTCTCCTTCTCGGCCTCGCGCTGGGCCAGGAAGTTGGCGTAGTCGCCGTGATAAACCCTGAGTTTCTTGTCCTGCAGGGAAACGATGGCGGTGCAGAGGAAGTCTATGAAAGCGCGGTCATGCGAGATTATGAACACGGCGCCCGGGTACCAGGCAAGGTAGTCCTGCAGCCAGATGAGGGAGTCGAGGTCCAGGTGGTTGGTGGGCTCGTCGAGGAGCAGCAGGTCCGGCTTCTTTACCAGCAGCCGGGCCATGGCCACCCGCATGGCCCAGCCGCCGCTGAGCGTGTTGACCTTGCGCGTGAAGTCGGAGACCTTGAAGCCCAGCCCCATCAGCACGGCCTTGGCCTCGGCCTCCTTGCGGCCGTCGAAGTCGTCGAGTTCGGCAAGCGTCTCCTCGAGAACGGTGCGTTCCGAGACCGGCGCGTTCTCCTGCGGCAGGTAGCCCACGACGGTCCCGCGCTTGAACTGCAGTTCCCCCTCGTCGGCCTCCTCCTGTCCCAGCATCATCCTGAAAAGCGTGGACTTGCCGGCCCCGTTGGGGCCGACAAGAGCGAAGCGCTCCCCGTCGTTTATCTGGAGAGAGGCGTCCTCGAAAAGGGACTGGCCGCCGAAGGATTTGGAAACATTGCGCAGCGTGATCATAAACGGTACCGCTCGGGGACGGGGCTACGAAGCCCCGCCCAGGCGAAAGTCTCTCCGATGGAATTTTGAGGTCGGCCGGAGGCGGACCGCTGTCAGAGGACTCCATCGCGGGCCCGGGAAGGGCGCCGCGTGTCTCTATTTTAGCATTTTGTCCGCCGGGAAGTGGAATAGGCGTTTAAAAATATATAGACTTCCGGGTATCGGATAGATGGAGGAAAAATGCCGCAGAACCTTGTTGACATAACCTGGGCCCTGGCCTTCGCCGGACTGGGAGGAGCCCTCGGAACCCTGCTTTTCGTGTTCTTCGCAGGCAGGCTGCCGGCCGTGTTCGACAAACTCACGCCCGGGATGGACGAGGGGCGCGAGATAGCGCGCGGCAACATGGCCGCCGCGGAGTATTTCGGCCGCGTGGTATCGGCCGGCATCATAGGCCTGAGCGTCATCATAGGCGCGGCGGTGCTGGGCGGACTTATAGCCGGCCTCCTCTGATCCTTCGCCTTCCGCCCCCATGAAAAAAACCCTTTTGACCGCGGCGCTCCTGCTCTGCCTGCCCCCTTCGGCCTGGGCCAGGGCCGGCGGGGGCGGCGGCGGGGGCGGCTGTTTTCCGGCCGGTACGCCCGTCATGACCCCCGACGGCCCCGTTCCGGTGGAAGAACTTCGCCCCGGCGACAAGGTCCTGTCCGTCTACGGCGGAGCCGTCCTCGCCTCCGAGGTCGCGCGGGTCCACGGGGCCGAGAATTCTTTTCTGCGCCTGGACACAGCGGCCGGGGGCGTAACCACGACCCCGGAGCATCCTTTCCTTACCAGGACCGGCTTCGCCGAAGCCGGGTCCCTGCGGCCCGGAGAAGAGCTGGCCCGCCTGGACGGCGGCTCGCTCTCATGGACTCCCCTGGTCTCGACGGCGGCGGCCGGCTCCGGCGCGGTATACAATCTCGGCACGGCGGCGCCCCACACCTTCGTGGCGGGCGGTTTCGTGGTCCACAACAAGGGCGGCTTCGGGGGCGGCAGGAGCTACCGCAGCCGCCGCTACGGCAGGAGGTCTTCGGGCGGGGAGATCATCGTCTACGCGGTGCTGCTCGTTTTCGTAGGCGTCTCCAAGGCCATTGGGAAAGTCCGGGGCGGAGGGACGTCCGGGCCGCGACGGGCCTCCGTGCCGGAGGAAGCGGCGGCGCGCGCCGAGGCCGGCGCCTTAGCGGCGCTCAAGGCTGCCTCGCGGGCCGACCCGGGAGCGGACCCGGCGGCGCTGAGGGAGACAGCGCGCGGGATATTCGCCTCCGTCCAGACGGCCTGGCAGGCGAGGGATTATTCCGGGGTCAGGGGTTTCATACTGCCGCACATCTACGCGAAGCACACGGCGCAGATAGAGGACATGCGGCGGCGCCGCGAGATAAACGTGCTGGAAGGCCTGGCGGTCCTGTCCATACGGATAGTTCACGCCTTCTGGGCGGCGGACGCCGGGCGCCGGCGCTTCACCGCGCTCATCACGGCCAGCGCGAAGGACCACTATGTCGACGAGGCGACCGGACGCCGCCTGCACGGGGATACCGGACCGGGAACGTTCCAGGAATTCTGGACCTTCCATTGGCTCAACTCCAAGTGGGTGCTGGGAGGCATAGACCAGGCCGGCGAGTCGCGCGCGCTGGAAAGGGAAAGCAGGGCGGAGAACCTGGACCCGGCACAGGCCGCGGAGATCACCGTCCAGGGTCCGGGGCAGTCCGGGCCCGCCCTCCCGGGCGCGGCGCTGCCGGCGGCGGCCGCGGCCTGTCGGCCACCGTATTCACGCCGGCCTGCACCAGCTTAGCCACCACCCGGCGGTTGGAGTCCCGGGCAAAAAAGCTCAACACGCTGTCACTAATCTTCGGCCCGATTTCGGGCACCGCCTCCAGTTCCTCCCGGCCGGCCGCCATCAGGCCGGCCAGCGAGCCGAAACGCTCGGCCAGCAGCCGTGCGGCCCGCTCACCAACGTGCCTGATCCCTAACGCCTGGATGAGCC
>JAVHLJ010000024.1 GCA_031082205.1 Elusimicrobiales bacterium | reverse complement strand
CCAATATATGCTTTTGGGCAGGGGAAGGTGTAAACGAACTGCCTGAATAGCTCTATATATATGGGCCTAAGGGCCTATGGCGGGCCGGGACCCTTGGGACTTGATTTTGGTCAACCCTCATGCCACACTATACCAGCGGATAATCTCAGGGAGAGGAGGGCGCCATGAACGCAAGGATGACCATGAAAACGGCTTTCGCGGCCTCGGTGCTCCTTTTCCCCGGCGCCCTCCTGGCCGAGCGCCGGACCGGTTACGGCGCCAATATAGTGCCGATAGCCATCTACGGTTCGGACGACCGCGCGGACTACTACGAGGCCGACCGGGTTTATCAGCACCTGGCCGATTCCACCGCCGCCCTGTTCCGCAGCCGTGACGTGGTCCTGGACGCCTCCCGCGGCACCGCCTCGATCGGTTCCGGCCGCACCATCCGCGACAAGTTCAACCTGCGGGAGGAAGAGCGCTACGGCGACCAGCCTTTCGGCTCTTTCTGCTCCTCTTTCCTGGCCGGCGAGGACCTGGTGGTCACCGCCCAGCACTGCTTCGAGGAGGGCATCACCTGCGCCCAGACCTCCTTCGTCTTCGGCTACGCGGTGACCAGGGCCGGCGCCTTCCCCTCCGAGGTGCCGGCGGAGAACGTTTTCGGGTGCAAGGAGGTGGTGGCCAGCCACTATGACAGGAACGGCGCGGATTACGCGGTGGTCCGGCTGGACCGCAAGGTGCCCGCGGAACGCTTCCCGCTGGCCATAAACCGCGGCGCGGCGCCGGCGGCCGGGGCCAGGCTTTTCGCCATCGGCTATCCCAGCGGCATGCCGGTCAAGGTCGCCGGCAGCGCCAGCGTGCGCCGCGTCCACGCGGACAGGGGATTTTTCGTGACCGACCTGGACACCTTCGCCGGCAACTCCGGCAGCCCGGTCTTCAACGCCGACACCATGCTCATCGAGGGCGTGCTGACCCGCGGCGGCACCGATTATATCCACACCGAGTCGGACGGCGTCACCTACTATGACCCGCGCCGGCCGGGCGGCTACGCTCCGGGCGCCGCGCACGTCGTGGGCCAGGACGAGGGCCGCGGCGAGGACGTCACGCTGATCGGCCGGCTGAAGAATTTACTGCCGGTCACCGATTTCGAGCGCGCTATCGACGAGGCGAAGGAACGGGATATCCCCACGCGGGCTCCCAGCCTGCGGGATTCGGGCGTGGTTCCCGCCATATACAACCCCGACGGCCGCGGCGGCGTAGTTCCCGCCGTCTATTATCCGGACGAGGACGATATCCCCGAGCCGACTTTCATCTGAGCAGATCGCCCGTAACTGAAAGGGCCGCGCGATGGCGCGGCCCTTCTCTTTCGGGGGGGCTGACGGCTAGTCCTTGCGGCGGTCTATGGTGTAGTTGCCGCCCGAGCCGGCCTTGGCGAACTTCTTGAGTTCCGTCCCTATATTGCTGACCTGGGCGAAAGAGTTCAGCGGCCGCAGGCGGTTGTGCACAACGCCTATGGAGATGGTGATGAACGGGAACTTCTTTATGTTCCCCTGGCGGTCGGTGGAGACTATGCAGCCGCGCTCCCGGTCTTCCCTGCTGTAGAATGACGGCGCTATCTCGTTGAAGGCCGCTATGACGCTTTTAGCCAGGGGCTCCGCCTTGTCGAAGGTGGTGACGACTATGAAGTCGTCGCCTCCGATATGGCCGATAAAATCCTCGGAGTTCTCGTTCTGTATGGTCAGCTTTACAAGGAGGTTGGCCGTGGTCTTTATGACCCGGTCGCCGGCCTCGAAGCCGTAGGAGTCGTTGAAGGCCTTGAAGTTGTCGAGGTCGATGTAAAGCACGGCGAAATCGGAGCCCTTCTGTATCTCGCGCTCGACCCGGGCCTGTATCGACGGGTTTCCGGGCAGCTTGGAGAGGGGGTTGGTATCGAGCACCTGCTTGTTGCGCTTGAGTATCATGCGGATGCGGGCTATCAGTTCGTCGGCGTCCACCGGCTTTATCAGGTAGTCGTCTATGCCCATGCTCAAGCCGCGCAGCTTGGTGCTCTTCTCGCCGAAGGCGGTGCAGATTATTATCGGGATGTGGGCGAAAAGCGGGTTTTCCTTGAGCGCTTCGGCCACCGCCAGGCCGTCCTTGACCGGCATGTTGTAGTCGAGCACGGCTATGTCGGGGGTATTCTCGAAGACCGCCTTCATCGCCTCCCCGCCGTTCTCGGCCGTTATGACCTCGAAGCCGGCCTGCTCCAGCATTTCCTTCATCAGGTAGAGCAGTTCGGTCTGGTCGTCGGCGAAGAGTACGCGCGGCCTGTCGGAACGCGGCGCGGCCGCCTCCGCCTCCCCGCCCGCCTCCGTCCCGCCCAGCTGCGCCTCTATCAGCTTGATGAGCAGCTCTTTTGGCATGTCCTTGGAGACTATCTCGGGCAGGCCGGTCAGTATGCCCCTCTCCTGGAAATTGTCCAGCCGCAGCGCGCTCAGGACTATGACGGGGATATAGGCCGTGGCGGCCTCGTCCTGCAGTTCCTCCATTATGCGGAAGCCGTCCTTGCCGGGCATCATGATGTCGAGCAGCATGGCCTCCGGCTTTTCCGTCCTCGCCGTCTCCACCACCTTCAGCGGGTCGTTCACGACCACGGGGCGGTAGTAATTGGCCTCCAGGAACATCTTGACCAGGTCGGAGAACTCCTCGTCGTCGTCGGCGACCAGCACCGTAACGGGCCTGCCGGGGGCGGGCTTCTCCGCCGTCTTGAGCAGGAGGCCTTTGAGGGCCTCGAAATCTATGGGTTTGTTAAGGTAGCCGCTCACGCGGGGGGAGGGGCCGGTGACCACCTCTATCTTGGGCGAATGGGAGAATACGACGATCCGCTGGTTCTGGGTGAAGGGGTTCTCGCGCACCTCTTTAAGGAGGTCGAGCGGGTTGAAGGCCTCGGTGAGGATATTGAGGACGGCCAGGTCCGGCTTCCAGTTCTGCAGAGAGGTCATCGCCTCCTGGTAATTCCCGGAGCGCCGCACCTCCCAGCCGCGCTCCGCGAGCAGCGGCATTATCCCGCTTTCGGAGCCGGGCGGCGGGTCGATGAAGAGTATCTTTTTCGGGCCTTTTCCCATCGCCCTAATTTTAGCATTTGTTAGAATACAGGAGTGAAGAAGGAAGGAAGGGGATATTACGGGCTGCTTCAGTCCGGGCTGCAGCTGGCGGCCGGGGTAGGGCTCGGTTTCTGGCTGGGCCTGCTGGCCGACCGGCGGCTGGGCACGGGACACTGGCTGGCCGCGGCGGGCGCCGCCGCCGGCCTGGCCGCGGGCTTCTACCTGTTCTTCCGGGAGGTGGCCGCGGTAAGCCGGGAGGAAGAGGAGCGGCGCAAGGGAGGGCCCGGTGACGCCGCCTGAGACCGCCGCCTCCGCGGCGCTGCTGGGCGCCGCCTGCGGTATCTTCAACGGCCTGCTGGCCGGGGCGGTCATGCGGCGCGCGGTGCCGGCCTCGCAGCCCGTGTTCTTCGCCGCCTTCGTCGCCGGATTCTTCTACCGCCTGCTCTTCCTGCTGGGCGCTTTATGGCTTCTGCGTAATGAAAAATATATAATCATAGTCGCTTTCGCGGCCGCGCTGATATTCGCGCAGCTGATCCTAGAGGTAGTTCTCGTTCCCAGGGGCCCATGGACGTCAAAGAGATCCTAGAGCACCACATAATAGACCATACGCTGGCGGCCCCGCTGTCGGCGGGCCCGCTGTCCCTTCCCCTGACCAAGCATTTCCTGATGATAGTCCTGGTCGCCGCTGTTATCGGAGCCGGCCTGCCGCTCCTGCGCCGCAGCCGCTCGGCGGGGCTGGCCCCGTTCCGCTCGATGCTCGAGGCGCTGGTCCTTTTCATCCGGGACGAGGTGGTCGTTCAGAACATGGGGAAGAAGGGCGCCCGCTACACCGGCTATTTCTGCACGCTGTTCATCTTCATACTCGGGCTCAACCTGGCCGGCATGGTGCCTTTCGGCGCCACGGCCACCGGCAACCTGGCCGTCACCGGCGGCTTCGCCTTCTGCACCTTCCTGCTGGTGAACCTGGCCGGCATGCGCGAGCAGGGCGTGGTCAAGTACATAGCCCACCTGGTGCCGGCCGGCGTGCCCGTCTGGCTCTACCCCCTGCTTTTCCCGATAGAGGTGCTGGGCCTGGTCACCAAGTCCTTCGCGCTCTGCATCCGTCTTTTCGCCAACATGATAGCCGGGCACATAGTGATCCTGTCCTTCATCGGCATGATCTTCATCTTCGGCGCGATAAACCCCTGGCTCGGCGTGGGCGTGACGGCGCCGGCCGCGATCGTGCTGGTCATTTTCGTCTCGCTCCTGGAGATCTTCGTGGCCTTCCTGCAGGCGTACATCTTCACCTTCCTGACGGCCATATTCACGGGCGCGGCGATGCACCCGCACTAGGTTTTTGAGCGGATATACACGGAGGTAGCTTACATGAACGACATGCTGTTCCTTGGACTCGGTTACATAGGCGGCGGGCTCGGAGCGGGCCTGACCCTCGTCGGCGCAGGGATGGGCATCGGCAAGCTCGCGGCCAGCGCGATGGAAGGCACGGCCCGGCAGCCCGAGGCCGGCGGCCAGCTGCGGACCTCGATGATCATCGCCGCGGCGCTCATCGAAGGCATCGCCTTCTTCGCCCTGGTCATCTGCCTCTTCGCGGTGCTCAACTTCGGCATGCCGAAGGCCCCCGAGGCCGTCGCGGCCCCGGTACAGACCGAAGCGCATAAGTAAGATCACGGACTACGGCGCCGGGCGGGTCCCGCGAGGCGCCGACAGGAGTCGGACATGGAAGCTCTGATAAGGCCGGATTTCGGCCTGACTTTCTGGACGCTGCTCGTCTTCGGGCTGCTGGTGCTGCTGCTTTCAAAGACGGTCTGGAAGCCGGTGCTGCAGGCCGCCGAGCAGCGGGAGAAGGGCCTGCGGGACGAGCGCGAGGCCGCCGAGCGGGCGCGCGCCGCCGCCGAACTGGCCTCCAAGGAGATAGAGGAGCGCCTCGCCGGCATAAAGGCCGAGATGCAGGCCAGGCTGCGCGAGGCGACGGAGGACGGCGAGCGGGCAAAGGCCAAGCTGCTCGACGACGCCCGCAGGGGCGTGGCGGCCATGCTCGAAAGCGCGGCCCGCGACCTGCAGGCGGAGCGGGAGAAACTCTCCTCGGAACTGAGGAACAGCCTGGCGGAGTTCTCGCTGATGTCGGCCGAGCGGGTGCTGTCCCGCACGGTGGACAGGAAACTCAACGAAGAAATAGTGGCCAAAGCCGTAAAGGAGTTCGGGGCCCGCAAGGCCTGAACGGATGAAAACCTCCGACAGCCTTCTGGCCGGCCGTTACGCGGCCGCTTATATGCCCCCTCCGGGCGCCCCGGGCGCGTCGGAAGAGTCCGCGCGCCGGCTGGAGTCCCTGAGGCGGCTGGGGAAGGAAGCGGCCCCGGCCCTGCCGCTGCTGCTGAGGCCCCTCGTCCCCGCCAGGCTCAAACTGGACATACTGGCCAAGGCCTGCCCCGCCCCCGAGCTCGCCCGCGCGCTGGCCCTGGCCTCCCTGCTGGTCAGGACGGGCCGGCTGGGGCTGCTGGAGGAGATAACCTCGCGCTGCGCGCTGCTGGCCGACGAGGCCGCCGGCGTGCTCCGGGCCGAAGTGACGTCGCGCTACCCTCTCTCGGACGCGGAACGCGCGGGACTGGAGAAGGCGCTGTCCGCCTTTTCCGGGCGGAGGGTCTCGGTCTCGGGCAGGATTTCCGAAAAAGTACTGGGCGGCTTCGAAGCCGGTTTCGGCGGCTTCCTGCTGGACGCCACGCTCAGCGGCAGGCTGGCGCGGCTCAGGAAGAAAATCACCACATAGGCGGTACGCATGATAAGGCCTGAAGAGATAACAGAGATAATCAAGGGCAAGATAGAGAAGTTCGTGCCCGATTCCGAGCTGTCCGAGCTGGGGCAGGTTCTGCAGGTAGGCGACGGCATCGCGCGCGTCTACGGCCTCTCGGGCGCCGTCATCAACGAGCTCGTGGAGTTCGAGGGCGGGGTGGCCGGCATGGTGCTCAACGTAGAGCGCGAGAACGTCGGCTGCGTCGTCATGGGTAGCGACTCCCTGATCCGCGAAGGCGACCGCGTCAAGCGCACCGGCCGCGTGCTGGAAGTGCCGGTCGGGGACGCCATGATCGGCCGCGTGGTGGACCCGCTGGGCAACCCGCTCGACGGGAAGGGCCCTATCGCCGCGGCCAGGCGCCGCCCGGTGGAGATCATCGCCCCCGGCGTGGTGGAGCGCCAGCCGGTGCGCGAGCCCCTCTCCACCGGCATCAAGGCCATAGACTCCATGGTGCCGATCGGGCGGGGCCAGCGCGAGCTCATTATCGGCGACCGCCAGACCGGCAAGACCGCCATCGCCATCGACGCCATCATCAACCAGCGCAACGAGCCCAAGGAGACCCGCCCGATCTGCATCTATGTCGCGATAGGCCAGAAAGAATCCACCGTCGCGCGCGTGGCCAAGACGCTCGAGGAGAACGGCGCGATGGAATACTCCATCATCGTGACCGCCGCGGCCGCCAAGCCGGCCTCGCTGCTCTACCTGGCGCCCTACTCCGGCTGCGCGATAGGCGAGGAGTTCATGTGGGCCGGCCGACACGTGCTCATAATCTACGACGACCTTTCCAAGCACGCCCAGGCCTACCGCCAGATGTCGCTGCTGCTGCGCCGCCCGCCGGGCCGCGAAGCCTACCCCGGCGACGTGTTCTACCTGCACTCGCGCCTGCTGGAGCGCGCCTGCAAACTTTCGGCCAAGAACGGCGGAGGGTCCATCACCGCGCTGCCCGTCATCGAGACCCAGGCCAACGACGTGACGGCCTATATCCCCACCAACGTCATCTCCATCACCGACGGGCAGATCTACCTGGAATCGAACCTCTTCCATTCCGGAATACGCCCGGCCGTCAACGTCGGCGTGTCGGTCTCCCGCGTCGGCGGCTCGGCCCAGTCCAAGGGCATGCGCCAGGTCGCCGGCCGCCTGCGCCTGGACCTGGCGCAGTACAACGAGCTGGCGGCCTTCGCCCAGTTCGGCTCCGACCTGGACAAATCGAGCCTCGACCAGCTCAAGCGCGGCCAGCGCATGGTGGAACTGCTCAAGCAGGACCAGTACCGGCCGATGGCCACGGAAGAGCAGATAGCCGTGCTGTTCGCCGGGGTGCGCGGCCACCTGGACGAGATAGAGGTCCCGCTGGTGCGCAAGTTCGAGGAGGGGCTGATCTCCCGCATGAAGGAGAAGTACCCCAAGCTCCTGGCCGACATAGCGGAGAAGAAGGTGCTGGACGCCGACCTGGAAGCGCGCCTGGTGTCGGTCATAGACGAGTTCAAGAAGGAGTTCCTGTCCAGGAACTGAGGACGGCCATATGAGATACCTGGTAACCGGCGGCGCCGGATTCATCGGTTCCAACATCGCCTTCGCCCTCGAGGAGGAGCGCAAGGCGAAGGTGGTGGTGCTGGACGATTTCTCGTCCGGAGATTTCAGGACCCTCTCGGGCTTCGGCGGCGACGTGGTAGCCGGCGACATCCTCTCCCGGGACTGGTTCGGCAGGGTCGGCAAGGTTGACGCGGTGTTCCACCAGGCCGCGGTAGTGGACACGACCGAGACCGACCAGCGGCGTATGATGGCCGTAAACGTGGACGGTTTCCGCAACGTGCTGGAATACGCCCTGGAACACGGCGTGAAGCGCGTGGTCTACGCCTCCTCCGCCGCGGTCTACGGCAATTCAGAGTGCCCCATGCTGGAGACTCAGACGCCGACCCCCGAGAACGTATACGGCTTCTCCAAGGCGATAATGGACAACCTCGCCCGCGAGTGGGCCGAAGTTCACAAGGACATGACGCTGGTCGGCCTGCGCTATTTCAACGTCTACGGCCCGCGCGAGTACTACAAGGGCAAGATGGCCAGCATGATCTTCCAGCTCTACAGGCAGATGAAGGCCGGAAAGCGCCCGCGCGTCTTCAAGTACGGCGAGCAGACGCGCGACTTCGTCTACGTCAAGGACCTGGTGCGCGCCAACCTCAACGCGCTCGACGCGGAACGGTCCTGCGTCTGCAACGCGGCGACCGGCCGCCCCGAGAACTTCAACGCCGTCATAGACGCGCTGAACAAGGGGATGGGAACGGACCTGGCGCCCGAGTATTTCGACAACCCGTACGGCTTCTACCAGAACAGGACGCAGGCCGACCTGCGGCAGGCCAAGGCGCTGCTGAATTACAGGCCCGAGTGGAGCCTGGCCGACGGGATAGCCGACTACGTGAAGATACTGGAGAAGGGCTGGAAGTAAGGCCCGGCTGAAATGGCTTCATTGCGCGACATCAGAAAACATATCTCGTCCGTAAAGAACATACGGCAGATAAC
Source organism: Elusimicrobiales bacterium (assembly GCA_031082205.1). Classification (GTDB taxonomy): domain Bacteria; phylum Elusimicrobiota; class Elusimicrobia; order Elusimicrobiales; family UBA9959; genus UBA2231. The sequence continues at coordinate 29,390 of JAVHLJ010000024.1, read as the reverse complement.
CTACGCCATGAAGATGGTGGCGGCCGCGCGCATCAAACGCGCCCAGGGTTCGATACTGGCCTCCCGCCCCTTCGCGTCGCGGATGGAGGGCATGCTCAGGGACCTCTACGGCGAGCTGGGGGAGGAGGATTTCAGGACTTCCCCGGCCTACCCTCTCTTCGAGCAGCGCAAGGACCACGGCCCCATCGGCCTCTGCGTGGTGACGGCCGACAAGGGTCTCTGCGGCTCGTTCAACAACAATATCCTCAAGGCCTCGCTGGCCTGGCTGGCCCGGCACCGCGGCCGCAAGGTGCGGCTGGCCCTGGTCGGCAGGAAGTCCCGCGACTTCTTCCGCCGGCTCAAGGGCCTCGACCTGGACATAGAGACGGAGCTGACCGGCATCTTTCCCAAGGCCTCCTACGCCCACGCCGAACTGCTGGCCGGGAAGATGCTGGAATCCTACGCCGCCTGCTCCGTCTGCGGCTACACGGTCATCTACAACGAGTTCAAGTCGATGATGTCCCAGCGCGTCGTGGAGGCGCAGCTGCTGCCGCTGAGCCGGCACATCCTGCTCGACCCCTCCTGCGGTCCCCTCTGCCATAATTTCGCGTTCGAGCCGGACAAGGCCGAGTTCCTGGGCGCGCTGCTGCCGCGCTTCGTCAAGGCGCAGGTGTACAGGATACTGCTCGAATCCCAGGCCGCCGAGCTGGCCGCGCGCATGAGCGCGATGGAATCGGCGTCCAACAACGCCTCGGACCTGATCTCCGACCTCACTCTGAAACTCAACAAGATGCGCCAGGCCATGATAACCACCGAGCTCAACGAGATAGTCGGCGGGGCCGAGGCGCTGGGCGGATAAAGCTTTCAAGGAGCTCCCATGAACACAGGCAAAGTCGTGCAGATAGTCGGTCCCGTGGTGGACATAGAATTCCCGCAGGGCAAGCTGCCCAGGATACTCGACGCGGTGCGCATAAAGTACAGGGAGGACGGGCGGGACAAGGTCCTGGTCGCCGAAGTGGCTCAGCACCTGGGCGACAACGCCGTGCGCGTCATCACGCTGGGCGCCACCACCGGCCTGGGCAAGGGCCTTGAGGCCGAGGACACCGGCGCGCCCCTGACCGTGCCGGTCGGCGAGGCCTGCCTGGGCCGCCTCATCGACGTGCTTGGCGAGCCGCGCGACGAGCGCGGGCCGATAGAGACCTCGGAGCGCCTGCCCATACACCGCGATCCGCCCCCGCTCACGGAACAGCGCACTACCCCCGAGATCTTCGAGACCGGCATCAAGGTCATCGACCTGCTGGCCCCTTTCATGAAGGGCGGCAAGGTCGGCCTCTTCGGCGGCGCCGGCGTGGGCAAGACCGTCGTCATCATGGAGCTCATCAATAACGTCGCGCGCCAGCACAGCGGCTACTCCGTGTTCGGCGGCGTGGGCGAACGCAGCCGCGAAGGCAACGACCTGTGGCTGGAGATGCAGGAATCCAAGCTTTCCGACGGCAGCAGCGTGCTCTCCAAGACCGCGCTGGTCTACGGCCAGATGAACGAGCCGCCGGGCGCCCGCGCCCGCGTGGGCCTGACCGCGCTGACGCAGGCCGAATATTTCCGCGACGCCAAGGGCCGCGACGTGCTGCTGTTCCTGGACAACGCCTTCCGCTACGTGCTGGCCAACGCCGAGGTCTCGGCGCTGCTAGGCCGCATGCCGTCGGCCGTAGGCTACCAGCCCACGCTGACCACCGAGATCGGCTGGCTGCAGGAACGCATCACCTCGACCAAGAAGGGCTCCATCACTTCGATACAGGCCGTCTACGTGCCGGCCGACGACCTGACCGACCCGGGCGTGGCCAACATCTTCTCCCACCTCGACGCGACGGTGGTGCTGTCCCGCTCGATAGTGGAGCTGGGCATCTACCCGGCCGTGGACCCGCTGGACTCCACCTCGCGCATCCTGGACCCGCTGGTGCTGGGCGCCGAACATTACGAGGTGGCCCGCGGAGTTCAGAAGCTCCTCCAGCGCTATAAGGAGCTGCAGGACATCATCGCCATCCTGGGCATAGAGGAGCTCTCCGACGAGGACAAGCTGACCGTCGGCCGCGCGCGCCGCGTGCAGAAGTTCTTCTCCCAGCCCTTCTCGGTGGCCGAGCAGTTCACCGGCCGTCCCGGCAAGTACGTGCCGCTGGCCGAGACCATACGCGGCTTCAAGGAGATCATACAGGGCAAAATGGACGCGGTGCCGGAGCAGGCCTTCTACATGGCCGGCGGCATCGACGAGGTGAGGGAGAAGGCCGGCTCGCTCGACTGAGCCGCCGCCCGGAGACCCCATGACCAAGAAGAAGCGCCTGCTGATGGACATAGTCACGCCGGAGAAGCCGTACCTCCAGGACCGGGAGGTCGACTTCGTCGCCCTGCCCGCCGAGGGCGGCGAGATGGGCGTGCTTCCCGGCCACGCGCCTTTCGCGGTCCAGCTGCGCCCGGGCGTGCTGCGCTACCGGGAGGGGCACTCCGAGGAGACTTTCGCGGTGATGGGCGGATTCGCCGAGGTCTACAGGGACAAGGTGTCGGTGTTCGCGGAAGGCGCGGAGCTGGCGCGGGAGGTGGACGAGGAGCGCGCGCGGCAGGAATACGCCAGCGCCAAGGCGGCTCTCTCCGCCCATGCGGCGGACCTGGACCTGGAGTCCGCGCAGGCCTCGTTGAAAAAGGCGGCCGTGCGGCTCAAGGTGGCGGAGCTGCGCCGCAAGCGCCCCGGGCAGAAATAGCCGTCCCTTCGACGGTGAAAAGAGAAGCCCGCCGTTGCCCGGCGGGCTTTTTTATTTCACGGCGACGTGGACGGCGACGGCGCCTGGGAAGAGGCGTTCGTAGCGGGCCTGGCTGAAACCGGCGGAGAGAAGTTCGCGGCTCATGGCGTCCGCGTCCATGAAGGTCAGCACGCTGGAGCCCAGGTAGCGGTAGGCGGCGCGCGACTCGCGCGGCAGCAGCGCGGCGGCCAGCGAGATCATCGCCCGCACGTAGAGGCGGAAGAAGAACCGGACGAAAGCGGAGGGGGGGACGCTGCTTTCCAGCTGGATGAAGGTGCCGCCGGGGCGCAGCAGCCGCAGGAACTCGCGCAGGCAGGCCGCGAGGCCCTCCGGCGAAGAGGCCAGGTTGCGCGTCGCGAAAGAAACGGTGACCAGGTCGAAGCCGCCGTCGGGAAAAGGCAGGGCCGAGGCGGACGCCTCGAAAAATTCCAGGCCTGGCAGCCGCGCGCGGGCGCGGGCCAGCATCGCCGCGTTGAAGTCGGCCCCGGCTACCGCGGAGCCCGCCGGCAGGCGCCGGAGCAGGACTTCAGTCATGTCGCCGGTGCCGCAGCAGGCGTCGAGCGCCTTCAGGGGGCGCCCGGCGGGGAAAAACGAAACGGCTTTCCGCCGCCAAAAGCCGTCGAGGCCCAGCGTCAGAAAGCCGTTAACCAGTTCATAGCGGCCGGCTATAGCGTCGTAGAAGCGAGCTATCGGGCCGCGGTCTTCTTCCGGCATGAGCCGGTCGGGATCAGGGCTTCTTCTCGGCGTTGCCGTCGTGCTCTTCGACGAACTTCTTGATCTCTTCGATGGCCTCGATGATCATGCGGGCCTTCGAGAGGCCGAAGGAGAAGGGGTACCTGTCGCTCTCGCTGCGCTTGAGGATAATGACCGGCTGTCCCTTGTACTCGGTTCTTTCGATATGCATGAAATTTCCCTCCAAAGGGCCTACCCGGCCCTTAATATATTATATTATCATACTATATATAATAATGCAAGTTCCGCGGCGCAAGGCCCAGGGTCTTGACAGGTTCCGCCGCCGCGGAAACGGGAGGAGGGGAGATGGAAGAAGAGAAGGGCTGGGACGCGCTGCTGGCGCTGGCTTTCAAGGCGGGCATAACCGCGGTCGTGGTGCTGGGCATGGGGGTTTTCATCGGCGGACTCCCTTTCGCCAGGGAGCTCAGCGCTTTCGGCGGAAGGATAGCGGCCCCCGATTTCATAAATTCCGTCCTCTCGCTGGCGGTCATAGCGGCGCTGGCCGAGTTCGCGCTGGCCGCCTCCCCGCTCTTCGACCGGCTGCTCCCGGTGCTGCCGCGGGCCGGGCGCGTGGCTTCGCTGCTGACCGCGCAGCTCTGCCTGCTGTACGCCTACCACGCTCTCCAGCCTTCGGTCTACCCGTTCATGCCGGAACTGGAGTGGGCCTATCAGTCGGTTTTCCTCGGGGCGACGCTGTTCGTGCTCGCGCGGGCGGGGCTCCTGGTCCACGCGGCCGGCGGAGGTCTTGGCGAGGCCGCGGTGGCGCTCCTGAAAAAAGCGGCCGGCGCCGGCCCTCGGGCCCCGGGCCTTGACGAGAGGGAGAAGAGGCCTTGACAAAAGGTCCGTTTGCTGTAATAATTATGTAATATATAAGCGCTAAGATTTTGGGCCGGCGTGAACCAGCCGCCGGGCGGGGGTCTAAAAGCGGAAAAATGATCGCAGATCTCATAAAAAAAATGTTCCCTCCCAAGGATGTCGTCGGCATAGACATCGGGAGCTACTCCGTAAAGATAGTCTGCTTCACCGAAGATAAAAAAGAGCTGAAGCTCAAAGACTGGGGCTACATCCCGCTGGCCTTCAAGGCGGACGCCACCCCGGAAGAGAAACGGCTCGCCATCGCCTCCGAGATAAAGACGCACCTCAAGAAGAAAGGAGTCTCGGCCAAGTACGCCGCGGCGTCCATCTCCGGCAACGCCGTCATAGTCCGTTACGTGAAGCTCCCCAAGCTGGGCAAGAAGGAGCTGGCGCTGACGCTGGGCGTAGAGGCCGAGCCTTTCATCCCTTTCGACATAAAGGACGTCAATCTCACCTGCTACGTGCTCAACGACGTGACCGAGGAGGGGCAGCCCAAGATGGAGACCGTCCTCGTCGCCGCCAAGAAGGAGGCCGTGGCCGACAAGCTGGAGATACTCTCGGCGGCCGGGCTGGAGCCGCTGGTGATAGACGTTGACTCCTTCGCCCTGGAAACCCTCTACGAGCGCCTCCAGCCCAAGCCCGAGGGCACCGTTCTCTTCCTCAACATCGGCCACAAGGTCACCAACCTCTCGATAGTCTCGCAGGGCGTGACGCGCGTCGTGCGCGACATCTTCATAGCCGGAGCCGCTTTCGACAAGGCGATAAGCAAGCTGCTCAAGGCCGAGCCGATGGCCGCCGACATCCTCAAGAAGTCGAAGGGGCTGCTCGTCACCGACGAGGAGAAGCAGGCCGCCGTCTCCGACTACGACAAGGAGGGCATCGCCGTCTCCAAGGCCGCCGCCGGCGTGCTGCGCGACCTCTACACCGAGGTCTCGCGCTCCATAGACTTCTACCTCTCGCAGGGCGCGGAGAACTCCGTTTCCCGCATCATGCTCTCCGGCGGCATCGCCAACCTGGGCAATATCGGCAAGTTCCTCTCCGCCGAGTTCAAGGTCCCGGTCGAGATAGTCAACCCTTTCTCCTTCCTCGGCGAGCAGCCCATGGCCAGGAACATCCCCCGGGAGACGCTGCCGGCCCTGTCCGTGGCCGCCGGCCTGGCCCTGCGCAGGATGAAGGACTGGGAATAGCATGGTTAAGATCAACCTGATACCCCAGGAGTACATAGACCGGCTCAACCGCAAGGTCATCATCGCCAAGGCCGTGCTGGCCGGCGTCGCGGTCGCCGCCGTGCTGGTCCTCGTCTCCGGCTGGCATTTCAGCCGCGTCAAGAGAATGGAAAGCCGGCTCGCCGAGCGCGAAGCGGAGATGAAGGTCCTCAAGAAGGACGTCGAACGGGTGAAGGCCATAGAGGCGGAGATAGCCGAAGTGCAGCGCTACCTGGACGCCATCAACAGGATAAGCCGCAACCGGATGATCTACACCCGCTTCATGCAGGACGTGACCTCCGAACTGCCGGCGAGCATGTGGTTCAACAACATGAACACCACGCTAAAGGATACCACGCTCTCGATGACGATAGCGCTGATGTCCAGGTCCCCCTACGACCTCGCCTACTGGATAAACCACCTGGAGAAGGACCCCCGGTACGCCGACGTGGCGCTGGGCGCCGTCGCGATATCGGAGGCCGAGGGCGCGCGCACCTATTCCGCGCCGATAACGCTGAAGTACGTGTACAAATAACATGAAAGAGATACAGCTGACCAAAGACCAGATCGGGATGATAGTCGGGGGCGCGCTTTTCGCCGGGCTTTTCGTCTACGTCTACCTTTTCTACTTCTGGTTCCCGTATTCCAAGCAGCTCGAGGCCGACACCGTGAAGGTCGAGAAACTGGAGAGGGAGATAGACAACGCCAGGAAGCAGAAGGCCAAGTTCAAGGACCTCGAGGGGAAGCTCGCCTCGCTGCAGCTGGAGAAAGAGGCCGCCCAGAAGAAGCTGCCCAAGGACAAGCAGCTGCCCGAGCTCATAAAGACGCTCACCGACAAGAGCCGCAAGTACGGCGTCACGATAAACTCCATCGGGTCGGCTTCGTCGGTCAAGGAGCAGTACTTCACTCGCGTTTCGTACGCCGTATCCGTCAGCGGTGAATACCACAAGCTCGGCCGGTTCTTCACCTCGCTGGCGCTGGAGGAGCGCATCATAACCATGGAGAACCTCTCGGTGGTCTCCACTCCCAACGCGGCGACCGGGACCATGAACGGCAACTTCACGCTGGTCTCTTTCCTCTACAACGGGTAAAAAAATGCTCAAGACCCTGATCATCGCCGCAGCCTCGTCCTGCTTCGCGCAGGAGCCGGCCGTTACCGCGCCCGCCGCGGTGGCGGTCTCCACCCCGCCCGCCACGGTGGAGGGTCTCTACCGCCCCATGAACGCGCGGGACCCGATGGTCCCCTCCACTTTTTTCGGGGACCACAAGCCGAAGACGGGGAGCGCGGCCGCCGCGGCCGAAGTCCCGCTCTCCAGCTCCACCATTGCCGGCCTTTCGCTGACCGGCGTAATGGAGGACGCCTCCGGCAAGCAGGCCATGCTGACGGACAAGGCCTCCGGAGCGGTGTACATACTCAAAGGCGGCAAGCTGCTCGACTCCAAGCGCAAGACGGTGCCCGGCGCCGCCGGCGCCATACGGGGAAAGCAGGTGGAGCTCACTATGGGAGGGGTTTCCGTAACGCTGAACCTCCACGGGAAGTAAGCCCGGCCCGGAGCGGCCGGCGGACAGTCTAGAAGGAACGGGAAGAAACGAATATGAAAAAAACAGTTTCGATGATGATCTCCGCGCTGCTCACCGCGCAATGCCTGCCGCTGGCCTCGGCCGCGGAAGCCGCCTCCGTGAAGGGCGTGCGCGTTTCCGCCGAGAGCGTCTACATAACGACCGACAGGCCCGTGAAATACAAGGCCTTCACCGTCGGCAGCCCCGACCGCATCGTTGTGGAACTGCAGGACGCCAGGCTGAAGACCCTGGAGGATATCCCGGCCGGCGGCACTTTCCTCAGGAAGGTCCGCACCGGCCAGCATCAGACCTCTCCCGTCAGCGTGGCCCGCGTGGTCATGGACCTGACGCAGAAAGCCGTATACGATATAACCCAGCGGGGCAACGAGATAGTGGTGGTCGTCGGAGGCAAGCTGTTCGAGCCCAAAAAAAAGATCAAGGACGCCGTCACGGCCCCCTCCACCTCGGTCAAGGTCATAACCCCCAGCCCGGAGGCCGCGCCCGGGCCGGAACTGAAAGTCGCCGCCGCCGACCTGAAGACCGAGTCCGCGCCCGTGATAAGGCCGGCCCCCGCCCCCGCCGCGCGCCGCCCGGCCTCCTCCTCGCGCAACATAATGGAGTCCCTCTCCCGGGAGCCGGTCAGTTTCGATTACAACGACGCCGACATCAAGGAGGTCATCGCGATGCTGGCCTCCAAGGCCGGGATAAACGTCATTTACGGAGAGGACGTTTCCGGCAGCGTGACGATGAACCTCAACAAGGTTCCTTTCGACGAGGCCTTCAAGACGGTCCTTAACGTGAAAGGACTGGCCACCCAGCAGGTGGGCGACAATATCCTTCGGATCGGTTCCCCCCAGACCTTCATGGCCGAGCAGAAGAAGGCCATGCCCCAGACCAGGATATTCTTCCTCAACTACTCCAAGGCCGACGAAGTGAGGGCCCAGCTGGTCTCCGTGGCCGGCGCCGAGGGCAGGACCTCGGCCGTCAACGTGGACGCGGCCAATAACGCGCTCATCATCACCGATTCGCCCATGGGCCTGGAGGCCGCGGCGCGCATCATCAAGAGCCTCGACCGGATGCCCAGGCAGGTGCTCATAGAGGCCAAGCTGGTCGAAGTGGCGCTGGACAACAGCTTCCACCTCGGCATCAACTGGTCTGCCTACGGGCACGACAAGGGCGGGAGCTATATCGGTTCGCAGGACGATCCCGTAACTGTTCCACCCGTCGAGCGGCTTGGCGGCACTATGCTGATGAATAAAGCCATGACGGCCGAAACCGGAGGCACGGGCGTGAATCTGCCCGCCAACGTCATCTACGGCGCCTTCCGGCTGGGTAAGGTGGCGTCCAACTACATGTTCGACGCCGTCATCTCGGCGGCTACCAAGAAGGGCAAGGCCAAGGTCCTCTCCGACCCCAAGGTGGCCACGCTCAACAATAAGGAAGCCAATATAGACATAACGACCCAGGTGCCCTACACGACCACCGAGATCACGGCCGCCACGCCGCCGATATCGACCACCAAGGTCACCTACCTGTCGGTCGGCATCAAGCTCACCGTCACGCCCACGATCAACTCCGACGGCAGGATCTCGATGAAGATCAATCCCAGCGTCAGCCAGGTCTCCCCGACGATCACGCCCGTGGCCGGCGGGGCCCCGGGCATAGACACCCGTTCCGCGGACACCAACGTGATAGTGCGCGACGGCGAGACCATCGTCATCGGCGGCCTGATAAGCGACACGCAGGCCGAGTCCGTCTTCAAGGTCCCGCTTCTGGGAGATATCCCGATACTCGGCTACCTCTTCCGCAAGAAGAGCGTCACCCGGGACCGCCGCGAGCTGCTGATCTTCGTGACCCCCAGGATACTGGAGGGCTGAGGCGGACTCCGCCTCGGGGCGCGGGCTTCAGGCTGTCCTGGAACCCGCGCCTTTTTATTTAATATAGAGATGCCAGCCCTATACCTGCTTCCCTTCGTCGCCGCGGCCCCCCTGCTGCAGGGTGTGATGGGCGTCCGCCTGCAGGGCTCTTTCCAGGCGCTGGCCTTCGCCCTTTTCGCCTGGAGCCTCTACCGCCGCAGGGAGGCCGCCGCCGGGCCGCTGCCGGTCCTGCTGGCCGCGGCCGCCGTCCTGTCCGCCCTTTCAGTGTATTTTTCGCCCTTGCGCGAGGCGGTCTTCTTCGAGTGGGGGGCGCTGGCCGCAGGCTTCTGCCTTTTTTCCATGGCGCGTGGGCAGTCGGTCAGCGATCGCGCGCTGACCGACCGGGCGCTGCGCGCGGCGGCCTGGGCCGTCGCCGCCGCGGCCCTCTACCAGGCTTTCGTCCTCAGGTCCGCCGGCGTCAGCGCCACGCTGGTCAATCCCAACGCGCTGGCTTTCTTCCTCCTGCTCGCGGGGCCGGTCGCCGTGGCGCGCGGCAGCTTCGCCCTGACGGCGGTCCTGGCGCTCGTATTTTTCCTTACGGGTTCGGTCGGCGGCCTCCTGGCTTTGATCGCCTCCGCCTCGGTCCTGGCCTTCGTCTACCTGCGGAAGGCCGGGGACAGGCGCATGATGCTGGTCCTGGCGGCCCTGGGCGCGGCGGCGGCGCTGGCCCTCACGCAGTCGGACTTCGTGTCGGCGGATAACAGGATGGAATGGTGGCGCGCGGCGGCCGCGATGATAAAGGACTCGCCTCTGCTGGGCGCGGGACACTCCTCGTTCACCTGGCTGTATCCTCTCTATAAGTCTCCCGGCGCGGCGGAGGCTTCGCTCTACGCCCACAATCACTACCTGGAGTTCGCCGCCGAGAACGGAGTGCCGGCCGCGCTGGCCTGGTTCTCGCTGCTCGGCTTCGCCGCGGCCGGGGCCAGGCGCCTGGCCCTCTTCGGGCTGCTGGCCGCGCTTTTCCATTCGGTCCTTGATTTCGGCATGTCGCTGCCGGCCAATTTCTGGCTCTTCTGCGTGCTGGCCGGACGCGAGCTGCCGGCCGGCGGAGAGGAGTGGTTCCGCTTTCAGTCCCGGCCGGCGGCGGCTATGGCCGCCCTGCTGGCCGCTGCGGCCGCGTACTCCCTGGCCGCCCCCTTGTCCTACGAGCGGGAGATGGCCGCGGCGTCGTCCCATCTGGCGGCGGGAAGGGAGGAAGCGGCCCTGGGCGCGCTGGGCCGGGCCGCCGCGGTCCCGTACGGGCGGGGAGCGGCCGAGGAGTCCGCCGGCCGGCTGCGCCTGGCCCGCGCGCTGAGGGCCGGCGACAGGGAAGAACTTTTCCTGTCCGCCGCCGTATTCGAGAAAGCCCTTCTTAAAATGCCGTCCAGGGTGACGAGCTTCTCGGCGCTCAGGGAAGTCTACGGCCGGGCCGGCGCTCCCGGGCTGGCGGGGCATCCCCGCTTCGGGGGGAGAGAGTGAAGCTCCGTGAGAACATAAGCCCGGCGTGGATATTCGCCGCCATGGTCCTGGCGGTCGCCATGGGTGGGCTGCGTTCGCCGGCGCAGGCCGCTCTCTTCACCGTGGCGTTCTGGTCGATGGCCCTTTTCGCGGAGGGCGGCGCCGACTTCCGGCGCGGAAAGCTGTGGACCGGCCTGGCGGCCTGGTCCCTCCTTTCCGCCCTCATGAACCCGGCCGCCGGTCCGGCCGCCCTCGCGGCTTCCTCCAAATTCTGGGTCGGCGCCGCTTTCTTCGGCTGCGCGGCCGGCGTTCCCGGCCTCTCCCGCGCGGCCTTCGTCTTCGCGGCCCTGGCCGCCGCCGCCGGGGCCGCCGGCGTCTATTACCAGCTGCTCGCCGGGCTTCCGCTGACCGGGATCCTCCCGCCCAATCCCAATTACACGGCGGCCCTGTGCGGAGCCGGCGCCGTGCTCCTCGCGGTTTCAGGCCGGCGCGCCGCGGGCCGTTCCCGCTGGCTTTCATGGGGCGGGGCGGCGCTTATCTTCGGCGCGGTGGCCGCGCTCAATTCGCGAGGCGCGGCGCTGGCGGCCTGGGCCGCGCTTTCCTGGTCGCTTTTTCAATCCGGAGGCAAGCGCGCGGGCCTGGCCGTAGTGCTGGCGCCGCTTGCCCTGGCCGCCCTGCTGCCGCGGGAACTCCTCCATTCTTTCCTGAAGCTCGACGATCCGCACGCTTACAGGAGGCTGGACATCTGGGCTTCGGCCTTTTCCGCTTTCGCGGCCCGGCCGCTGTCCGGCTGGGGGCCGGGCGCCTTCGGCCAGGCTTTCGAGATCTTCAAGTTCCCGGCTTTCAACGGGATATCCTTCTTCGGTCATTCCACTCCTCACGCTCACAGCGAGCCTCTGCAGCTGCTGGCGGAGACCGGCCTGCCCGGCGCGGCGCTGTACCTGGCGGCCTTCCGGGCCTCTTTCCGCCGCGCGGCCGGCAGCCCGCTCGCCGCGCCCGCGCTCTTTCTTTTCGTCCATTCCCTTTTCGACGGCATCTTTTTCGCCTGGGGTATCCAGCTGCTGATGCTCGCCTTCCTGGCGGGCGGCGCGGCCCCGGTCCCCGCCGTTCCGGCTCCGGCGGCCGGGCGGAACTGGTCCCGCCTGCTCCAGGCGATGGCCGCGGCCGGACTGGCGGCCTTCGCCTGGCAGTGGACGCACCGGCACGGGCGCGACGCGGCGTGCCTGCTTTCCCCGGGGTTCGAGCCCGCCTCGCGGCTGGAATGCTCCGCCCGGGTCCTGCGGTTCTCCCCTTACAGCGAGTCCCTGCACCTGGCCCGGGCCGAGGCCCTGGCGGCCTGGACCGGCAGCGCCGCCGCCGGCGCAGCGGCGGCCGAGACCGGGCTCGAGAGTATTCCGCTTTCAGCGCGCCTGAATTTCAGGGCGGCCGGCTTTTACTCCTCGGCCGGCGCGTCGAGGGCCGCCGAAGAGAAACTGCGGCGCGCCCTTTACCTGGAACCCAATTTCGCGCGCGCCCGGCTGGCCCTGGCGGACCTGCTGGAGTCCTCCGGCCGCAGGCCGGCGGCCGGGACCGAGCGGGCGGCCGCCGCTGCTTCGGCCGCGCTGGCGGCTTCGGCGGGGTCGGCCTATGATATGGCGCTGGTCTCGGCGCCGCCCGAACTATGGAAAAGAACTGGCGACACTACTGCCTCGACCCGGGAATAGCTTCCCCCGGCAACGAGGCCTCGCTTCTGCGCGGCGGAGGCGAGGCCTTCGCCGCGATGGAGGAGCTCGTGCTTTCGGCCAGGCGCCGCCTCCTGCTGGAGTTCTATTCTTTTTCCGACGATTCCGTCGGGCGGCGTTTCGGCGAACTCCTGGCCGGGCGCGCCGCCGCCGGCGTCGAGACCTACCTCATATACGATTCCGTGGGGTCCCTGCTCACCGACAGGGATTTTTTCCGGGACCTGGCCCGCCGCGGCGTGCGCGTCGGCGAGTTCCATCCCGTGGTGCCCTGGAAGCCGCACTGGAACTGGGGGCGCCGCAACCACCGCAAGATGATCTGCGCCGACACGACCACGGCGATAGTCGGAGGCTTCAACATGACCGAGCGCGACGCGCCCAGGTCCATGGGCGGGGCCGGCTGGAAGGACGCCCAGGTCAGGGTCTCGGGCCCGGTGGCGGCGGAGATAGAGAGGCTTTTCTGGGATTCCTGGTCTCTTTGCGGCAAGTCCTCCCCCGCTTCGCAGCACGCGCCGCACCACGCGGGGCGTGAGCACGCCGCCGTGCTCTCCGCCTCCGGCTTCCGCCAGGAGCGGTCGATACGCAGGGCCTACCGGCACGCCATAGACCGCGCCCGGGACAGGATATACATCACCAACGCCTATTTCCTGCCCGACCGGATAATAAGGAAAAGCCTCATGCGCGCGGCCCGCCGCGGCGTGGACGTGCGCGTGATCGCGCCGGGCAAGACCGACCATCCCTACGTGCGCTGGGCCTCCTGGGCCATGTTCCCCAGGATGATACGCAGCGGCGTGCGCATATATGAGTGGAAAGGGGAGATCCTTCATTCCAAGACGTCCGTGATAGACGGCGTCTGGTCTTCCGTCGGCAGCCACAACCTCGACCACCGCAGCCTTCATTACAACCTGGAGCTGAACGTCAACGTCTTCGGCGGCGCTTTCGGGTCGGAGATGGAACGGCTCTTCGGCGACGACCTCGCCGGCTGCCGGGAGATAACGCTCGCGGACTGCCGCGCCCGCCCGTTCCTTCATAAGGCGGCCAGCGCGGTGCTCTACATGATGAGGTCCTGGCTGTGAGGGCGCTCGCCGCATTGATTGCCGCGGCCGCGCTGGCCCTGCCCGCCGCGGCCCTGGACGCGGTGCCGGACGCGGCGCAGATGTTTCCGCGCGAGGAGGCCCGCTCCTTCGAGGAGACGCGCGACAGGCTGATGTCGAGCCTGTTCTTCCGCGGAGAGACGGCCGACCTGATAATCGAGGCCGGAATGGCCGGGCAATTCGTGGCGATAGAAGAGGGAGAGCCCTACGCCGAGGTCAGGGAGAAAATGCTGGCCTGGATCAGGCGGGACCCTGATCAGGCCGCGAAAATATATCTTTACCTCAGGAAGGGGCGCGACGCCTCGGCCGAGCGCGGCTATACTTACAAGGAATACTCCTTCGAGATAAGTCCCCATTTCGTCGGCCTGGTGAAGGCGCTCTCGGCCGCGGCGGCCGACGGCGCGGCCTCTGACGAGGACCTCAGCGCGGCCGGCCGGCGGCTTTTCGCCGGGCTGGCCATGGAGCCGGACGGCTCCCCGGGCGGGACCATGCGGATAACGCCGTCGGACGAGGGTCCCTCCGACGACGGTTCCTCGCTCGTGAACGCGGATTACAAACTGGACAAGAAGGCGCTGTCCTCCTCGGCGCGGAAGCTGGGCGCCTGGGCGGATTCCGCCAGGCGGGACCTGGAGAACGCGGCGGGACCGCGCGCCGGGCGGCGCGCCGGCCTGGTTGAAAAAGCTTTCGCCGACTACCGCGGCCTGCTCGGCGCGGCCTCCTCGGTCTCCGGCCGTGACAGGATAACCGCGGCCGAGGCGGCCCGCCTAGAGAAACTGCGCCTGTCGGTCAGGGGAGGCCTGTCCGCCTCTTCGCTGCTGGCGGCGGCCGACGACCTGGAGGCGCTCGCGGGGGTCATGGAGCGGCGCGGCCGGCCCTCGTCCGCCCGCCGCGCCAGGGAGGCGGCGGCCGAACTGGACGGCGCCGGCGCCAGGATAGAGTCCGGAGGCGCCGCGTCCGCGGAGATCTCGCGCCTGGTGCACGAAGGGGAGAGGATTTACCTCGCAGCCTCTTTCGGCGCGCGCGCCGCGCTGCTCCTGGCCAACATGGCGGCGACGGCCGCCCGGCCGCAATTCTCCTGCCTTTACGACTTTCTCGCCGACCGGTATTTCCGCCGCGCCGCTCCGGCTTCCGCCTACTCGCGTTCAAAGCGCCTGCTGGAGGAGCTCGGGCGGGCGGCGCCCGGCGCGGCGGAGCTGGCGGAGAAGGGGGACTTCGGGGGAGCCTTCTCAGCCCTTTCGGCGGCTTCCGGCGCCGGGCTGAGCCCTGAGACGGCGGCCGCCGGCTTCGGCGAAGCGCTCAGCCTCTCCGTTTCCGTTTCGCGCGCCAACGCCCGCGCCCAGTACCTGGCCGGCGGCGTCCTGCTCAACCCGCTGGGCCTGGGCTTCGGACCCGGCGGCTTCCGCCTCGCCGGCTTATTCCCGGGTTCACGGTGAAAATTACCATGAAAAAAGAACTGCTGATCTGTTCCTTCGGGCTCAAGCCCGCCCATGTAACCGCCGAGACGCTGTCCGAACTGAAGCGCTGCGACGCCGCCTACACCCATTGCCTGGACGAGGCGACGGCCGCTTTCCTGAGGCCTTTCTGCCGGGAGCTTCACTTCCTCCGCGACCTGACCCCGGCGAAAATAGCGGGCAGGCTGATCTCCCGCCTTTCCCGGGGAGGCAGGATCGCTTTCGTCACCTACGGCAACCCGCTTTTCCTCAACGTCACGACCAGGCGCGTCGCCTCGCGGGTGGGCGCGGCCGGGGCCGACGTGCGAGTGCTGGAGGCCGTCTCCTCGCTGGACGCCCTGGTCAACGCCCTGGACCTAAACCGTTTCAGCGTAGGCGGACTGAGGCTCGTGGACCTGTCGGCCTGCGACTGCCTGCCGGAGATCACGCCCGGAATGGACACGCTCTTCTTCATGGCCTCCGACCTGAACCTGCCGGCCTACGCGCGCGCCCGCCAGCGGTTCCTCGCCGCGCTGCTGGCGGCCTATCCGCCGGGCCACCGGGCCGTGCTCGCCGACTGCGATAATTTCCGACAGGGGCGACTGCTGGAATCTTCGGTCAAAAAGCTGGGCTCGGATATCAGGAAGGCGGGCGTCGCCACGACCCTGTTCGTCCCGGGGCTTCCCGCGGCCCCGGCCAAAAAAAAGAAGCCGTCCGCCTGAGGCGGACGGCCTGCCGTCGCGCGGGGCCCCGTTCAGATCCTGTTCTCGGTGCGCAGCAGCTTCATTATCCCAAGGTCGCTGGGGTATTTCAGCAGCCCGTCCGCTTCGCCCGGAGAGGCCCAGCGTTTTTCCAGCACTTCGTCAGGCGTGAGAGCCCTGCCGTCGCCGCCGGTCTCCTCCATAAGGAACCAGTCCACCCGCTTGTCCACGGGGACTCCCCGGCGCAGGAAAGAGTAGGCGGTCGTGAGAAGGGCGGCCAGTATCCTGCATTCGAGTCCGGTCTCCTCGCGCACTTCCCTCAGGGCCGCCGCCTCCGGCGTCTCGCCCTCCTCCAGGTGGCCCTTGGGGAAGGTCCAGACCTCCTCGCCGGCGAGGTTGCGCATCTTTATCAGCAGCAGCCGGCCGCCCTTGATCACGACGCCGCCGGCCGAGAATTCTTTCTTCCGTTCCGTATGATTCATCGCGCGGGCTATTTGTGGTTCTCCGGCCGTGTGCCGCAGTTGAGGTGGGTGCGCTTTATGTGCACGTAGCCGAAAGCCAGCGCCGCCATGAGCGCGGCAAGTCCCAGGAGGGCGGTTCCCTCGAGTTCCTTGATGTCCAGGATGATGACCTTCCGCGCGATGGCGATGATGGCCACTATCATGACGACCTCGACGTGGACCACGTTCTCCCTCAGGTAGGCCTTCATCGTCTCGAGCAGTTCTATGCCGAGAAGGACGAGGAGGAAGAGGCCGAAGATGTCCAGGAGCTCATGCATCTCCAGCATCAGTACCGGCGGCGAGGCCAGGTCCTTGAAGAGAGTTACGGCCAGTTCCAGCGTGGAAAAAAGTATCGTAGCCGCCAGCAGTCCCGCCAGCGCCACGACCACCGCTCTTTCGAACTTTTTGAACAGTTCCAGCATGGTGTCCTCCGGTTACGGTTCCTCGTATCATCAAAAATCCGGGCCCGCGCTTCAGACGCTGCCGGGCAGCCCGGTCCTCCGGCGTGGCGCCAGCAGCCAGGCCGGCTTGTAGAAAAGCCTGACCGAAGAGGGACGCCCGGTCCAGCCGTGCCTGGTGGCGACGCGCGCCGATATGGCGTTGAAGCCCGGCGAGAGCCTGACGGCCAGTTTCTCCGGCGACGGCTCCCAGTCCGTTCCCTCCGACTTGACGAGGAAAGACGAAAAACCCGGCGAATTCTCGGCCTTCAGCAGCAGCTTGACCGTTCCCGGGTCCTTGCGGCTCTCCGCCCATACTAAAACGGTGGAATTCATGTCCCGCCGGAAATCGTCGCGGTCGGCCGTGAACGGCCTCCCCGGAACGGGGGGCTCTTCCCCGTTGCCGTACGACAGGAAAATGTCGGCTATGCCCAGCCTGTCCCTGCCAGCCACCGGGTAGGAGGCGCGTCCGCCCGCGACGGCGAGAGGCCTGGCCGCGGCGCCGTTGACTTCGGCCTTCACCGGTTCCGAGAGATGGTTGTTGCGCAGTATTATCGAGTAGGAACTCCAGGCGGAAAGGTCCCCCGTCTTCAGCGGCCTGCGTCCGCCGTCCGAGGAGACGGCCTCTATGCCGCCCGGTTCCCCGCGCAGCGAGGCGAGGTGCATCTCCATCCCCGAGAGAGGCGAGCCCCGGCGCTCGTAATGCAGGTCGAGATACGGGTCCATGGCGACCCACTTGTAATGCGCGTCGGACCAGACGGCCGTCAGGAAATGGCCCGGCAGATCGATATAGCGGGCGTGCAGTCCCAGCGAGACGGCGGCCTGGAGGAAGACGACCGCGTACTGGGCGCAGAAGCCGCGGTTGCCGCCGCGCGCGAGCCGGAGTATCTCCGCGGCGTCCCACGGGGGATAGGCGAAGCTGCCGGAGTGATGCTCCCATTGCCGCCGGGCCCAGCCGCGCAGCAGCACCGTCTTTTCGAATTGCGTCTTTCCCGGCGCGACGACCTGGTCGAGCTTCTCCGCCCGGCGCAGCGCGGCCAGCCGCGGATGGTCCGGGGACTCCTCGCGGACGGCGTAGTTGGAGACCAGGAATTCGGGGACGTCGGAGCCCAGCGGTATCACGAAAGAGGCCTGGGCGAACCAGAACAGCAGGGCGGCCGCCAGCGCGGCGAGCAGGAGCCGGAGCCTCATATAGGCTGCAGCGGGGCGTACTTGAGCATGAAGGTCTGGCGCAGGCCGCTGTCGAAGACCACGGTGACCTTGGCGAACTCGCCGGCGCCGATCTGGTCCACCACGCGGCCCGGGCCGTAGACGGGGTGGGCCACCTTGCGCCCCTTGCCCACTCGCGGCAGCGGCGGCGGATGCGAGGCGATGACCTGCACGTCCTCTTCGCCCTTGCGGGGGGACGTTTCCCTGGCGACCTTGCTCTCGAAGATGAACCGCGAGGACAGGTTGGGGTAGGTCGTGCCGAAGATGCGGCGCGTGGCGGCCCAGGTGAGGTGCAGCTTCTTCTCCGCGCGGGTCATGCCCACGTAGGCCAGCCGCCGCTCCTCCTCCATCTGGTCGTCGTTGGAGCTGGCCGAATTTATGGGGAAGAGGCCCTCTTCGAGCCCCGTCAGGAACACGGCCGGGAATTCCAGGCCCTTGGCCAGGTGCACGGTCATCAGCGTGACGGCCTGGCCGTTGTCGCTCATGTTGTCCACGGCGGAGGCCAGCATGACCTCCTCGAGGTAGCCGGCCATGGTGGCCTGCCTGCCGTCGCGCTCGCAGCGCTCCTCGAAATCCTTTACGGCGTTGACGAGTTCCTGCAGGTTGCCCAGGCGCGCCAGCGACTCCTGCGGGTCCTTCTCCGACTCGTCCTCCACCATCTTCCAGTAGCCGGAGCGGGCCAGCATCTTCTCCAGCATCAGCCGCGGCGTGCCCGAGAACAGGTCGCCGCGTATGTCGTCGAGCAGGGCGACGAACTCCTTGATGCCCCGCCGCGCGGCCGGGGTGAGGTCGGGGATCTGGTCCGAGGTCGCCAGGGCGTCGTAAAGCGGTATCCCCTGCGACCGGGAATGGGCGGTCACGCGCTCCAGCGCCGTCTTGCCTACGCCCCGCGCCGGCGTGTTTATGACCCGCAGCAGGCTGATGGTGTCGTAGGGATTGGTCAGGAGCTTGAGGTAGCAGAGCGCGTCCTTGATCTCCTTGCGGTCGTAGAAGCGCACCGAGCCGATGAGGCGGTAGGGCACGCGCCCGGCGCGGAAGGCCTCTTCGAAAGAGCGGCTCTGGGCGTTGGTGCGGTAGAAGACGGCGATCCCGTTGTACTCGAAATCGCCCCTGGCCGTCATGGACTTTATGCGCGAGAGCACGCCCCTGGCCTCGTCGGTCTCGTTCATGTATTCGATCACCTCGACCGCCTCGCCGTGCGGCTTCTCGGTCCAGAGGTTCTTGGGCTTGCGGTTGCGGTTATGCTTGATGACCTCGTTGGCCGCGTGCAGGATCTTCGCCGTGGAGCGGTAATTCTGCTCCAGCGCGATGGAGGTGGCGTCGGGGAAATCCTTCTCGAACTCCATGATATTGCGGATGTCGGCGCCGCGCCAGCCGTAGACGCTCTGGTCGGGGTCGCCGACGACGCAGAGGTTGCGGTGCTTGGCCGAGAGGGTCTTCACCAGCACGTACTGCGCGCGGTTGGTGTCCTGGTATTCGTCCACCAGGACGTACTGGAAATATTCCTGGAAATACTCGCGTATCTCCTGGTTGTCGCGCAGGAGCTCGGAGGTCTTGACTATGAGGTCGCCGAAGTCCAGCGCGCCGGCCTCGTTGAGCTTATGCTGGTACTTGGCGTAGATCAGCGCGGCCTTGAGGCGGTTGGGGTCGTCGCCGGCCTGCGCGTTTATCATGTAGGACTGGGCGTCGAGCAGGTCGTCCTTGGCGCGCGAGATTATGCTGACGTACATGCCGGCCTTGTTCTTCTCGGACTCGAGACCCATCTCCTCCATCGCCAGCTGCACCAGCTTCTTCTGGTCGCTGTCGTCGTAGATGACGAAGTCCTGCTTCACGCCGATAAGCTTGCCGTGCTGGCGCAGGACGCGCGCGCCGAAGGCGTGGAAGGTGTGTATCCACATCCCTCCGGAATAGGGGACGATCTTCGCCACGCGCTGCTGCATCTCCTGCGCGGCCTTGTTGGTGAAAGTGATGGCCAGTATGCGCGCGGGGGACACGCCCGAGGCTATGAGCAGCGCTATCTTGGCGGTCAGGGTCTTGGTCTTGCCGGTGCCCGCGCCGGCCACGATGAGCAGCGGCCCCGCGAAATACTGCACGGCTTCGAGCTGCTTCGGGTTCAGCCCGAGTTTCGGCAGTATGGAGGGGTTTATCTGTATGTCCAGCGCGCTCATATGAGGACAATGATTTTACGAAATAAGGGACCCCGGCCGATACCGGGGTCTTTTTTTGCGTCGCTGGCCGGTTTCAGCTGCCGCGGAAGGCTCGGACGGCGGCCTCGGGGTTGACCACCTTGTAGCCGTTGTCGCCGAGCCACTTTATGAGCCGCGCGTTGACCCGCACGCTCTGCGGGTGTATGTCGTGCATCAGGACTATGCCCTTGCCGCGCTGGCGGATGAGGCTGGTGGTCTTCTCGAAAAGTTCGTCGGGGTCCTTGGTCGACCAGTCCAGCGTGTCCACGGTCCAGCCCATCGGTGTCACGCCGAACCTGTCTATCGCCGCCCGCAGGGCCTGCGGCGCTATGATGCCGTAGGGGGGGCGGAAGAAGGAGGGGGCCTTGCCCGTGGCGGTCTTTATCAGGTCCGCGGTGCGGCCCAGATCGGCCAGTACCTGCTCCGTGGAATACCGGGTGAAAGGCTTGCCGGTCTCGGTGGCGTGCCAGTAGCCGTGCAGCGAGACCTCGTGGCCCCTGGCGGCCTCGTCGCGTATCACGGCGCGGCCGGCCGGACCGAGCTTGCTGCCCAGCACGAAGAATATGGAGGGGGCGGAACCGGCGTTGCTCTCCAGGACGGAGGCCGTCAGCCCGTGGGTGTCGGGGCCGTCGTCGAAGGTCAGGATGACCTCTCCGCGCTTCAGGAAAGAATCGCCCTGCACCAGGAAAGGGGTGTTGCCCTTGACGTACTTTATTGTCGCGAAGCCGGCCTTGATCGTGACCGGGGGGGAGAGCTGTTCGTCCTTCATGGCCTGGCCCCAGCCGAAGAAATCGGCCACCTCGGCCAGCGTGGCGGCGTCGGGGCGGGCGAAATCGAGGTCGATGCGGGCGCTCTTGGCCGCGGCCGTCCCGCCCAGGGGTTCGAGCCTGTCGCGGAGATAGGAGGCGGCCAGGTAGGCTTCCATGTAAGCTTCGGTGCCGGGCTCTGAGCGGAAGGCCATCTCCGAATAGTGGTTGAGAGCGGCGGTATAGCGGGAGTAAGCCGCGCCGGGGGTCTCATCGCCCGCCGGCGCAGGCGGAGCCGGGACCTCGGCGGAGAAGATGTTGTCGGACGAGAGGGAATCCTCGAAAGCGCCCGCGGCGGAGGGCAGGGCGTTGAGGGATATGAGGGCTGAGAGTATGACGGCTGTTTTCATACTGATATCATAACAGCCGGCGGGCTTTCCCGTAAGAAACTTTAGGGCTAAAAAGACCCGTTTTTGGACCTATGTACTATTGCCCGGCAGGCCTACCCGGCCGGGCCCGCATGGCGTCCAGGCCACGCCTGAACTCCGGGTCGGCCAGGGCCTCTTCGTACAGGGCTTCGGCCAGGAGCTTGCCGGCCTCTATGTCCGAGGGGTGGTGGACGCCGCCTATCACCCTGTTGAGGGCCGCCTGGTCGGCGCGGGCCAGGAATTCCGCGCGGCGGGCCGGGGCGACCTCGGAAAGTATGAGCGCGTAAGCCCGGGCCAGGGCCGCGTGCCCGCTGGGATAGGCCAGGCCGCCCGGGCGCCGGAGGCAGGGCTTCACGGCCTTGTCGCGGGAGTAGGGGCGGGGCCTGTCGTATTTGGATTTCAGCAGGCCCATGGCCAGCCAGACATCGTCCCGGACTTTATCAATGAATTCAGCCGCGGCGGGATCGTCAGGGAGGGGGTATAGGTCGCCGAAAAATACTTCGTAGCCCGCGCGCGCCTGGGCTTTGGCGGCCTCGCATTGCTCCGGCGTCCTCTTCGCCTGCCAGTCCAGGACGGCGGCCATGTCGGCCCTGTCGGCCGGGGAGCCGGGCTCCGGCATGCCGGGGACCCCGAGCGTCGCCAGCTGCTCCTTGGAGGCGAAATTCCCGGAGGCGAAGAAGGTCCGCGCGTCGTAATAAGCGCTCCAGCACCCGGCCAGGGGCGGCAGGAGCGCGGCGGCGAACAAGACTTTGAAAAGGCCGGACCGGGTCACACGTTGAACTTGAAGAAGCAGATGTCGCCGTCCTTCATCACGTACTCTTTGCCCTCGGAGCGGATGAGCCCCTTCTCGCGCAGCGCCTTCTCTTCCCTGTACTTCATGATGTCGTCGAAGGAATAGACCTCGGCGCGGATGAAGCCCTTCTCGAAGTCGGTGTGTATGCGGCCGGCGGCCTGCGGGGCCTTGAGGCCGCGGCGCAGGCTCCAGGCGCGCACTTCGTCCTCGCTGCCGGCGGTGAAGAAGCTGATGAGGTCGAGCAGCTTATATCCCGCGATGGCCATTTTCTCGAGGCCCGTGTACTCCTCGCCGAGGTCCTTGAGGAAAACGGCCTTCTCCTCGTCGGGCAGCTCGATTATCTCGGACTCTATCTTGGCCGAGATCTCGACCAGCACGGCGCCGCGCTCCCTGATGAAGGCGCGCAGCTTGTCGAGCACGGCCTGGTCGGGCTTCTCGGAGGTGTTGGCGACGAAGAATACGGGCTTGGTGGTCAGCAGGTTGAAGTCGCGCACTTCCTCGGCCGTGTAGCCGGCCTCGCGCGCGGGCTTGCCGTCGGCGAGCAGGCTTTTGAGCTTCTCCAGCCGCACCTGCTTCTCCTCGGCGTCCTTGGTGCGGGCCTTGAGGTCGCGCTGGTTCTTCTCCAGCGCCTTGTCCACGGTCTCCATGTCGGCCAGCATCAGCTCGGTCTCGATGACCTCTATGTCGCGTATCGGGTCTATCTCGCCCAGCACGTGGACCACGTCGGGGTCCTGGAACACGCGCACGACCTGCACTATCGCGTCCACCTCGCGGATATTGGCCAGGAACTTGTTGCCCAGGCCCTCGCCCTTGGAGGCGCCCTTGACCAGGCCGGCTATGTCCACGAACTTGATGTACGACGGGACCTTCTTCGGCGGCTTGAACAGGTCGAAGAGGGCGTCGAGGCGCCTGTCGGGCACCGGCACCACGCCGACATTGGGGTCTATCGTCGTGAACGGGTAGTTGGACGAAGCCGCGCCCGCGCGGGTCAGCGCGTTGAAGAGCGTGGATTTGCCTACGTTGGGAAGCCCGACTATGCCGATGTCCATTTGAAAGTCCTTGCCGCGAAGTCTTTTTCCGAGCATTGATTATACAATTTTGCCGGCGCCGCCCCGGGAAGGGGGCTGTATCGGGCCGGGCGGGCCCGCCGCCAAAAAAGGTAAAATGGTCCCTATGAAAGACGCCTCAACGGAGACCAACGAGAAGAAGTCAGATTTTCCGGCCAGCTACCTCCCGGGGACGGTAGAGCCCGCCATAAGCGCGCGCTGGGAGAGCGACAAGGTCTATCACTACGACCCGGCCCGCCCGCGGCAGGAGACCTTCGTCGTGGACACGCCGCCGCCCACGGTTTCCGGCTCCCTGCACATCGGCCACGTCTTCAGCTACACCCAGACGGACATACTGGTGCGCTTCCAGCGCATGCTGGGCAAGAACGTCTTCTACCCGATGGGCTGGGACGACAACGGCCTGCCTACCGAGCGCCGCGTGCAGAACCTCTTCGGCGTCAGGTGCGAGCCGTCGGTGCCCTATAACCCCGATTACAAGCCCTCGGGACCCAAGAAGGAGCTCAAGGACTACGAGCATATCTCCCGCCGCAACTTCCTGGAGCTCTGCGAGCGGCAGACCGCCGAGGACGAGAAGGTCTACGAGGCGCTGTGGCGCCGGCTGGGCCTTTCCATCGACTGGCGGCAGACCTATTCCACCGTCGGCGAGCATTGCCGCAGGACCTCGCAGCTTTCCTTCCTCGACCTTTTCAGGAAAGGCTTCGTTTACAGCGCCGAGACCCCCACGCTGTGGGACACCACCTTCCGCACCGCCGTGGCGCAGGCCGAATGCGAGGACCGCGAGGCCTCCGGCTTCTTCCACGACATACGGTTCGCCGTCGAGGGCGGGGGCGATTTCGTCATCTCCACGACCCGCCCCGAGCTGCTCGCGGCCTGCATAGCCGTAGTGGCCCATCCCGACGACGCGCGCTACCGGCCGCTGTTCGGCAGGAAGGCCGTGACTCCGCTCTTCAAGGCCCGCGTGCCGATAATGCCCTCTCATCACGCCGACCCGGAGAAGGGCACGGGCATCATGATGATCTGCACCTTCGGCGACATAGCCGACGTGCAGTTCTGGCGCGACCACAAGCTGCCGCTGCGCCAGGTCATCGGCCGCGACGGCCGGCTCATCCCCGTGCAGTTCGGCGAGGGCCACCAGTTCGACAGCGCCGACCCGGCCGCGGCGGCCGCCGCCTACGGCCAGCTCGCCGGCCTCTACGCCAAGCAGGCGCGCGCGAAGACCGTGCAGCTGCTTAAAGACTCCGGCGCGCTCGCCGGCGATCCGAAGCCGACCAAACAGGCCGTCAAGTATTACGAGAAGGGCGACCAGCCGCTCGAGTTCGTCCCCACGCGGCAGTGGTACATCCGCATACTCGAGAACAAGCCGGCGCTGCTCGAGCAGGGCCGCAAGGTCAAGTGGCATCCCGAGTACATGTTCAAGCGCTACGAGCAGTGGGTGGAGGGCCTCAACCAGGACTGGTGCATCAGCCGCCAGCGCTATTTCGGCGTCCCGTTCCCGGTCTGGTACCCGCTGGACGCCGAGGGCGCCCCCGACCACAGCAGCCCCATCGTGCCGGACGCCGCGCGCCTGCCGGTCGACCCGCAGACCGACTGCCCGCCCGGCTACACCGAGGCGCAGCGCGGCAAGCCCGGCGGCTTCACGGGCGACCACGACGTCATGGACACCTGGGCCACCTCGTCGCTGACGCCGATGGTCTCCAGCGGCTGGGCGACGGACAAGGACAAGCACGCCCGCCTCTACCCGGCCGACATGCGGCCGCAGGCGCACGAGATCATCCGCACCTGGGCCTTCTACACGATCACGAAGTCGTGGATGCACGAGAATTCCGTGCCCTGGCACAACGCCGCCATCAGCGGCTGGGTGGTCAGCCCCGAGAAGGGCAAGATGAGCAAGTCCAAGGGCAACACGATAACGCCCGAGGGCCTGCTGCAGACCTATTCGGCAGACGCCCTGCGCTACTGGAGCGGCAAGGCCAAGCTGGGACAGGACACCGTCTACGACGAGAGCGTGTTCAAGGTCGGCATGCGGCTGGCGACCAAGATCTTCAACGCCTCCAAGTTCGCCATCATGCAGTCCCGCGGCCCCGCCGCCGGCGGCGCGCCGCTGGGCCCGGCCGACATCACGGAACCGCTCGACCGCGCCTGGGTCTCGCACCTGAAAGGGATCGTCGAGTCCTCGCGCTCCGACTTCGCGAACTACGATTACGCGGCGGTCCTGCTCTATGTCGAGACCGCGTTCTGGGACTTCTGCGACAATTACCTGGAGCTCGTTAAAGGCCGGGCCTATTCCGGCTCGCCGGCGCAGGCCCGCTCGGCCGCCGCCGCGCTCGAGTGGACCGTCGGCGTCTTCCTGCGGCTCTTCGCGCCGTTCCTGCCTTTCATCACCGAGGAGGTCTGGAGCTGGTCCTTCGCGGAGCGCACCGGCCACCCGTCGGTGCACAAGGCGCCCTGGCCGTCCGCCGCCGAGATGGCGCCGGTGGAGGGGGACGCGCTGGTGCTCAAGGCCGCGCGCGCCGCGCTCGACGCCATCCGGACCAAAAAGGCCGGCGAGAAGCGCAGCGTCAAATGGCCGGTGGCCAGGCTCGCCGTGGAATGCGGACCGAAGCAGGCCGCCGCGCTGCAACTGGCGCTCGACGACCTGTTCTCCGCCGGCTGCGTGGACAAGGCCGGTTTCTCGCTCAAGGAGACCGCCTCGGACGAGGCCGCCCTGGCTGCCGTAGTGGAACTCGGCGCCGCCTGAAAAGCGCCGCACGTCCCCCGGCCGCCGGGTTCGGCGCCAGGGGGATTTTCTTTTCCTGAAATGGTAGACTTTTTCGGGGGAGGGTAATAAACAAATGTCCTTTCGCGGGGCTCTGGCCTTTCTTCTGCCGGCGCTTTTGGCCGGCTGCTCCGCTATGCGCGGCGGGGCCGCTCCCGCGGCGCCGGCGGCGGTCCCCGCTGTCAGGCTTTCGGAGGAAGATTCCCGGCGGGTGGAGCGTCTCTATTACCGCGCCGTGAGCGCTTACACGGATAATGACATGGGCTCGGCGCTTGGCTACCTGGACCAGATCTCAAAAATACACCCTTCCTACGCGCCTGCTCGCCAGCTTAGGGAGAAGATCCGGCGCGTCTCCGGCGGTAAATAATGGGCGACCGCACCGTCAAAATACTTAAGCTGAGGAAATTCGCCGTTGACGGCCTGCTGGCCGCCGCCTTCCTGGCTTTCCTGCTCATCGCCGTGCTGGCGGCCCGCATGGTCGAAGCCGGCCGCCAGGCCGTCTTCGACGACATGCGCAACCGCGTCGTGACCCTGTCCAAGGGCGCCGGCGTGGCCATGTTCCCGCGCGAGGACCTCTTTTTCCTTCACGCCCTGGTCAACAGCGTGGCCACTGATTCCATAATCAAGTACGCCTGCGTCATGGACGGCGCGGGCAGGATACGCTCGCATTCGGCCCCGGAAAGGATAGGGGACAAGGACTCCTCCCCCGAGGGAGAGGCCGCCCGGGCCGCCGCGGCGACGCTGAAAAAGGATTTCAAATGCCCGGACGGGCTGCAGTGTCATTATTTTTCCGCCCCCGTCTGGGCCGGGTCCAGGCGGGTGGGCACTGCTTCCATCATCATAGACTCCGATACCATGGCTCCGCGCCTTGCCGGCATACGCGAAAGGCTGACACTGATAATGCTCGCGCTGGCGGCAGTGGTAACGCTGCTGCTGGTGATACGCTTCCTTCTGAAAAAAGTGGAGCGGGCCGCCGAGCTTAAATCAGCCATGATACACACCGTAAGCCACGAGTTCAATAACGCCTTGTCCGGGCTGGAAGGGGGGGTGTTCCTCCTCAAGGAAGGGGAGAGCAAGGAGCGTCTGTCCGAACTTTCCGCGGTCTACGACATGCTCTCGGAAGTGCAGGGCAATCTCAGGACCTTCGTGAAGAACATACTCAGCGAGGCGCGCCTCGAGTCGGGACGCTTCACCCCGGAGCCCCGCCGCGTCTTTCTGAGGGACATAGCGGCGCGCTGCGTCGCCTCCGTGAAAGAGCTGCTGTCGCACAAGAACATCTCCCTGGAGACGGACTGGGGCGGACGGGTGCCGGTGGAAGCCGACCAGGAGCTGATCGCCCTTGTCATCTCCAACCTCGTAGGGAACGCCGTGAAATACACCCCGCCCGGCGGGAAGATATCCATGCATATGGCGCGTCACGACGGATCGTCGCCCGGGGCGGTCTTTTCCATACGCAATACGGGCGACGGCATACCGGCCGAAGAACTTGACCGCCTTAAGGAAGCCTTCTACAGGAGCGACAGCGGCCGCGCCGCGGCTTCCGGCTACGGCCTCGGCCTGAAGATAGTCAACGACCTGCTGGCCCTGCACGGCAGCTCGCTGGAGATAGCCAGCGAGCCCGGGAAAAGCGCCACTTTCTCTTTCCGGCTTCCTCTCCACCAGCCGCCTAAGACGGGCCCCGCTGACCGGATACTGTCGCGGGTCCTGGCCCTATATGACGCGCTGCGGGCCCGGGCGGGCCGCTTTTTCCGATCGCCTTGATGATGGAAGGGCTCGAACGCGTCTACGACGATGAGTTTTTCCGGGAATGGGGCCCCGGCCACGCCGACTATGTCCGCTCGGCGGAGCTGATAAGCGAAGAGATATTCCGGCAGTTCGCGCCGGCGCGCGTGGCCGATATCGGCTGCGGCTGCGGAGTCTACGGCCATTTCCTGGGAGCCCGCGGGGCGGAGGTGTTCTCGCTCGACGGCGTGGTCCCGCCGGCGGAGCATTCCTTCGGCCTGCCGGTGCACAGGCAGGACCTCACCGAGCCCTTCGAGAACGCCTGGGGAACTTTCGATCTCGCACTCTGCCTGGAGGTCGCCGAGCATATCCCCGAGCCGTTCGCCGACGTTTTCCTGCGCAACCTGGCGGGGTTCAGCGACACGCTCCTTATCTCGGCGGCGCCGCCCAACCAGGGCGGCCGTCATCACGTCAACGAGCGCCCCAAGCGCTACTGGGTGGAGAAACTGGCGGGGCTGGGCTTCGCCTACTGCCGCCCGAAGACCGGCCGGCTCTTCGAGGCGCTGCGCTCGCGGCGGCCGCCCTACATGTGGATGTTCCAGCACATCAGCGTATACGAGCGCGCGCGCGCCGGCGGCGGGGGCTTTCCCATGCTGCCGTTCGGCGTCAGGCTGGGCGGCGGGGACAGGTGAGGGGCTACGCCCGCCTCATCGGCGCCCACCCGCGCGTGCTCGCCTCCGGCGTTCTGCTGACCCTTTTTTCCGGCTTCGGCCAGACTTTCCTCATCTCGCTGTTCGTGCCCGACCTGCTCGCCGCCTTCGGCCTCGATAAGATCGGTTTCGGCGCGCTTTACTCGGCGGCCACGCTGGGCGCGGCGCTGGCCATGCCTTATTTCGGCCGGCTGCTGGACCGCTCCACAGTCCCATCCGTCACGCTGCTCGCCGCCGCGATACTGATGTCGTCCTGCGCCCTTGTCGCGCTCTCGCCAGGCCCCGCCTGGCTTTTCGCCGGCGTCCTGGGCCTGCGCCTGGGCGGGCAGGGAATGTTCGGTTTGATCGCGGCCGCCTCCATGGCCCGTCATTTCGACGCCCACCGCGGACGCGCGCTGGGCGTGGCCTCGCTGGGCTACCCGCTGGGCGAGGCCATGCTGCCCGCGGCGGTGATGACGCTGATCGGCGCCTTCGGCTGGCGCTGGAGCATGGGCATAATGGGCGCCGTTATCCTGCTTGTATTCCTGCCCGTGGTGCTGCGGCTCATGCGCGGCGCCGGCGTGCCCGCCCTGACCGGCGCGGCCGCCGCCGCCCGGTCCGGCAAAAAGTCCGCCGTGCGGACGCTGCTCGCCGATCCGTCCTCCCGCGCCGTGCTCCTGGTGTTCCTGGTGCCGCCCTTCGCGCTGACCGGGCTTTTCCTCTACCAGGCGCTGCTGTGCGAGTACAAAGGCTGGCCGCCCGCCGTCATGGCCGGCGGCTTCGCCGCCTTCGCGGCCGCCCGCTTCGCGGGCTCGCTGGCGGCCGGCACGCTGATAGACACGCTGGGCGCGGCGCGGCTGCTGCGCTTCTACCTGCTGCCGTTCATGGCGGGGATAGCCGTGGTCCACTCGGCCGACGGGCCCTGGGCCGCGGCGGCGTTCATGGCGCTGTGCGGCGTCACCACCGGCCCCGGCGAGGCCATACAGACCGCGCTCTGGAGCGACGTCTACGGAACGGAGGCGATAGGCGGGATAAAGGGATTCACCTCCATGATCTCCGTGGTGGGCACGGCCGCCGCGCCTCTCTTCGCGGGCTATCTGATACAGTCGGGGGGAGGTTACGGGACTTTCCTGCTGAGCCTGGGCGCTGTGACGGCCGCGGGCGCGGCCATCCCGTTCTTTCTTAACGAATCAGCCCCGCTCCGCCGCGCCAGCCGGCGCGCGGCCTCCCCGGCCGCCGGCAAATAAAAAAGCCCCTTATCGGGGCTTTTTTGTCCTGACCGCCTTTAAAATCTGGCGGCCTTTTCAGGATGAAATTCGAACCTACTTTGCGCAACATCCCGAGGTCGACTTATAAATACCGCTTTTAATCCCTTCTAACGAAGGAGTCCCGCTCTTATCCGCGAGATGTCGTCGCAGGCGCGGCCACGAGGCGCGGCCCCG
>JAVHLJ010000023.1:22715-41772 GCA_031082205.1 Elusimicrobiales bacterium | reverse complement strand
GCCGCCCGCGCGGCTTCCTGCCCCGCCGGCTCTTCCGGCCGGGCTTCCGGCACCGGCGCCTCGGCGGAGGCCGAAGGCGCCGGGGACGCTTCCGCCCGGGGGGCCGCGGCGCCCTCCTGGGACGGGAAAAAGTCGCGCGGCACGCCCTGCTGCGAGGCCGCCAGCTGGGCCTCCTTCGCCTTGTTGGCCGACCACCAGTTGTAAAAAAGGAAAGAAGGAACGGCCAGCACTCCCGCCAGCAGTACCCAGCCGAATATGCTGGCGAAATTCTTCATATCTCCTCCCCTTGCGCCGCTTCCTTGGGGAAGACGGTGGAGAGCTTGATGGTGGCCCTTATCAGGTCCCTGTTGCCCGTGCTCCTGGACAACTGCAGTTCCGTTACCTTAAGGAAGATCTTGGAATTTTCTATCTCCGCAAGCCAGAGGCCTATCTGGTTGTAAGTGCTCACCACGCTGGCGCCCCGGGAGACCAGAAGGAGTGGGCCGGCGTTCTGTTCCTCCTGCGCCGTCAGGGCGTCGAAAGTTATCCCCTGGGACTTGGAGGTGGAGGTGAGTATGTAGCTCAACCACTCGCCCTTGTCCTTGGCGAGCGGCATCTTCCTGCGCAACTCCGCCTTGCGGGACTGCATGTCGTTGTATTCGGAGTAATGGACGGAGACGGCTTCCAGATGCTCAGCCTCGATCTGTTTCTCCTGGAGCCTGGAAGAGGAGGGCCCGTAGACCGCGCCGTAAAGTATGAGGAGGGCCGGCGCCGCCATTAGCAGCGGCTTCTTGAAAGGCTCGATCCCTTTCTCGGAATGGATGACGACGATGTCGTCGCGCATCTCCGTAAAGGCGTCCTTGATCTTCTGCACCAGGCTCTTCATTCTTTAACAGGCCCTATTTCGCGGTGAACACTATCCGGTAAGGGGATGCGTCCGCCGGGCCTTCCTCCGTCTCGCCCGCAGCCTCGTCCTTGTTGGCCTCGAGGTTGAATTCTATGTTGCCCGAAGGCGGCTGAAAAGCCTTCAGTTCGGGGGCGGCCTTGAGCTTCTTGGCGTAAAAATCGACCATGCTGAACTTGGCCTGGCCCGTCAGCTTGGTCGAGCCCAGCAGTATCAGTTCCTTTCCGGACTCCATCATCTGGGAAACGGGCAGGCTGTTGCGGTAGCTGAGGGTCTGTACCCAGAGTTCGTTGGGAATATTGTCCCCTATTGCCTGGAGCTTGGGGGCGAGGGACTCCTTGTCCGAGAGCAGGCCGCGTATCATCCGGGCCTCCGCGTTGCCGGTCTCGATGGCCTGGCGCAGGGAATCGGCGGTCTGCCCCTGGAACTCGCTTATGTCTCCGACCTGGGACATGAGGGCGGAGGTCCTGGAGTCGAGCATGTATATGCGGGCGTGGTTCACCAGGGAGAGGAGGAGCAGCAGCGCGCCGAGGATGGAGGCGATGGTCCAGACATAGGAAGTGACCTTCTTCTCCATATCCTGGCTCGCCGAAACGCCGGTCATGTCCAGCCTGAGCTTGCCGGGAGCCGCGCCCCTCAGCGCCGCGCCCAGCGCGAAAACGGCGCCGACGTCGTTGGACTTGAGCCCGCCGGCCTTGGCCGGCTCCCAGACCTCCACGGGCACGGGGGATTCCTGTTCCGCCGTGCCCTTCCAGGTATCCGCCGCGTCGCCGCTGAGCATCAGCTTCTTGTATTCCCGTCCCCCGGCGTAGCGGCTGACGAACTGGAAGGCGCCCTTCACGTCCAGCCGCTTGCGCTCGGACATCGCGGAGGAGCCGCCGAAATCGCTCTCCCTGTAAAGCACGGGATAGCCGCCGCTGGCGAGCAGCATGCAGGAGGTGTCGCCGGAAAAATGGACGTAGGCCTTGTCGTCGTGATCCTTGGGGTCGGCGAAGGAGAAGAAGCGCTCCATGGAGCAGGCGGACATCTCCAGGGAGGAGAGCTGCAGGCCGGCCGCCTTGAAGACGCTGAAGAGGAATTCCACGCTCTTGCGCTGGGTCAGGCCGAAGAGGACGCCCAGCTTTTTCCCTTCTTCCATGGGACAGGCCGTGAAATCGTAGATGACCTCCTCGAAGGCCACCGGGATGTACTTCTTGGATTCGATGGGGATCGATTTTGACCAGTACTTGCGCTCCACGAAGGGCATGACGAAGTAGCGCAGTATCCCGAAATGCTGGGAGAAGGTCACGGTGCAGTTCTGCGTGCGCCAGGAGACTTTCTTAACCGCCTGCTTGAAAGGGGTCACCCAGGAAGCCTTCTCGCTGAAGAAATCGTTATTGAGGGAAAGGGGGCGCATTACCCCCTCTTTGAAAGAGAAGCCGGTGGGCACCTTTATCAGGTGCTCCACTTCCGCCCGGGCGTTCCCCGGCCTGGCCTGCAGTATATGGATGGACGCCGGGTCTATGTAGATACCCAGCGTCTCTTTTCCCTTGTCCGATTTTCCGCCTATCATAAAATTATAATAATAATCGTTTTTAAGAGTTTTTTCAACACGCCGCGGCTATTCCCCGCCGCCCATGCGTATCTCCACTATATTGGAGGAGGCGCGGGAAACCCTGTGGGCGACGTCGATGCGGTCGGCCGGGACCTTGTACTTGGCCGACACAAGAGTCTTGAATACCAGGTCGGCCCGGGTCTGGGCCAGTTCCTCTCCCCCCTGGTCGTCCGGGGAGGCGTAACCGGTTATCTTCAGTCTGGAATCGGGATAATGGCGGGTCGTGTTGGCGACCTGGGCGAGCTTCTTCTCGCTGTTGGTGGTGATGGACGAAGTCCCCTGTCGGAAATATATCTTGTATATGACCTGCCCTATGAACTCGCTCGCCTCCTCCCCCCCTGCCGGGGCGGGCTCCGCTTCGGCAGGGTCGGCGGCCGCCGGCGCGGCGGCGGCTGTCTTGCCGGCCCTGGTCTTGGAAGGGATGCGCTTCTTGCCGGGAGCCGGGCGCTTTGCGGGGGCGGCCGACTTGGAGAGGGGACGGCCCTTAGAGACCGCCGGCGCGGCGGCCGCGGCCTGCTCAGCCGCGGTCGGTTTTATGATGAGCAGGCGCCTCAGCGAGCTCTCCTTTCCTCTCAGATCGTAAGCCGTGAGCGAGAAAAGATACCGTCCCGAAGGATAACTTTCACCGAAGAAATTCTTGCGCCCGTTCCAGAAGCTCTGGTTGAACTGGGGGCCTTCGCCGGCGACCTCCTGGACGAGAAGGAGGCTGTCGTCCTTGAGCATCTGGTAGATCTGGAACTTCCAGGTGGGCGTCCCGGCCCCGGACTCGAAGACGGAAAGTTCCACCAACGCTCCCTCCCCCGTCTGCACGTCTATGGAAGTGGGGTAGAGACCGAGGGATATCTTCGGGCCTCCGGACCTGGCGTCGGCGTCGGGGTCCTTGAGGCGAGGCTGCACGTCCGGGTTGAAGAGCAGGACCATCCCGCTGACGTTCGTCAGTTCCCTGGGGAACTTCACGTCCGCGCCGGTTAGATTGACGTCCAGCCGGGCCGGAGAGAGCCCGCGCGAAACGAAAAAGGAATTCAGCGCGATGGCGCGGCGTATGCTGAGGATCTGTATGTCCCCCCCGACGCTGCCCTCGGGTATTATCAGGCAGTTGGTCTTGCCGGAGGCGAAGAGCAGCGCGGCGAGGTCGCTCAGGGGGGCCATCGTGGCGGAGGTGAAGACCGTGCCCCCGGAGAAGAACACCGCGGTGTCCAGCGTCACGGCTTTCGGCTGCCCGTCGGCGCCCGAATACACCTTGACCCCCTTGGTGCGGCCGAGCGAGATCAGGAGCTGCCTGCGCATCTCCCCGATCTTCTCGTTTATCTTTTCGGCTATCAGCGCCCGCCGGGACTCCGCGTCCTCGGGGGGCAGCGAGCGGGAAGCCGGGGATGCGGGCAGCGAGGCGGAGGAAGCCGGGGCGGAGCCGGGCTCGTCCACCACGCTCGGGGCGGCGGGCCTGGAAACGCGGACCGGCTTCACCGTGTTGAGCGCGCTGTCCTGGGGCCCCTTGTCGTCGAGGGAACTTACCCCCCTGGTGTTGAGCCTCAGCGTGATCTTGTTTATGTACTCGTTGGCCAGGGCTTTTTCCGAGGGAGTGCCCCTCATAAGGATGTCCATGAAGCGGTCCATCGCCTCGTTGTCCTGGCCCTGGTGATAGAGGCGTATGGCCTGTTCCATCGGGCGGCTAACGCCCTGCGGGATCTGCTGGCCGGAGACGACGCTGCGGCCCGCCGCGAAAAAAGCGAGAGCGGCGGCGAGAGCCGCGCAGCCCATAGGTATCCTGCTTTTAAGACCGCTCATTTTTCATCGCTCCGGGAAAACTTTTTTTTCACGCTATATTTAAGCATCGGGGCTTTGCCTAAATATTGCGTTCTTGTTACGCGATTATTGCCCCCCACGGGAGCGGAGAGCCTCGAGACGGGCCGCGGCGCGGGCGTTGCCCGGTTCGCGCTCCAGCAGAAGGGACCAATGCCTGACGGCCCCCGCGACGTCGCCGGACCGCTCCAGTACCGTCGCCAGCCCGTAGAGGGCTTCGCCGTGGCCGGGATCCTCCCTCAGCACGGCGAGCAGTTCCTCCCGGGCCTTCCCGACTTCGCCCGAGGCGAAGAATATCTTCGAACGGAGATATCGGGACTGGGCCTCGCCGCCGCCCCCGTCGAAAAGGCGCTCCGCCAGCCGCAGGGCCCCCGCGGCGTCCCCGGCGGCCAGACGGCGCTCCGTCCCGCGGTACGCCTCCAGCCACGCGATATGCGGGTTGCCGTACAGCTTGCCGGCCGCGACGACGCCCCTGAGATTGTCCTCGAAGATCCTGTTCGCCGGGTCCAGCCGGACGGCCCGCCCGTAAGCTTCCGCGGCGGCGGCGAGATCGCCGCGGATGCCGTGGAAATACCCCAGCGTGTTCTTCAGCGAGGCGTCGCCGGGAAGCACGCGGGAGGCCCCGGCCATCATCCGCGCGGCCTCGTCGGCGTAGGCGCGCGGGTCCTTCACGTATATTTCGGCCGCCGCCTGGTAGGTCTGGACATTGAGCGGGTTTATCAGGGCCGAAACTTTCAGGCTGTTTATCGCGGACCGGAGATCCCCCAGCCGCTTCTCAACCACGGCGAGATTGAAGAATATCTCGTCGTAGCCGCAATTGGCCCTGAGGGCCTCGCCGTAGGCCCAGACCGCGCTCTCCATGTCTCCGGAGCGCACATAGGCGTTGCCGAGCTCGTAGTTGGTGTTGACCTCCCTCGGCCAGGCGGAATGGGCCCGCTTCAGCTCTGCGGCGGCGGCGCGGAAATCGCCCTTTCGCATCAGCTTGAAGCCCGAAAAATAAAGGGCCTCCCGCCTGAACTGGCCCTGCCAGTAGGCCGCGGAGGAGACCGCGAGAAGAGCCAGCAGGGCCGCCGGCGCCCACGCCTTGTACCCCGAAAAAAGTCCGGAGAATACAGGCGCGGGAGAGCCCAGGCGAGCGGAAAGCGCGCCCATTACCCACCAGAACATGAACCCGGGCACCGCGAAGTGCACGGAGACGTTGAGCATGTTGTCCGCCAGCATGCCGACGACGCCGGCCGCCAGCGCGGCCGCCCAGAAGCGCGACTCGCCGTCCCCCGCCTTGCGGTTGTGCGTGAACGCCCGGGCCAGGGCGGCCAGGACCAGGGCGAAAGCGGCCAGCCCGGCCAGGCCGGCCTGGGACCAGAGCTCGAGCACCTCGTTATGGGCGTTGTTGGCGTGGGTCCGCAGCCCGCGTATCCCTTCGTAGGCGGAGAGGAGCGGGCCCTGGTAGAAAGGATAGAAAAGTTCGAACGCCCCCCACCCCTTGCCGAGCAGGGGGCTCTCCAGCCCCATCTGCCAGGCGGAAGTCCAGATAAGGACGCGCTGGTGCAGCGAGGGATAGACCTTGTCGGCGTCCGCGGCTATGGTGAGCGTGCCGGAAGAGGAGATCTTTCCCGCCGCCTCCGACAGCCTCTGGGCCACGCCCGTGCCGGGAGGAGAGGAGGCGCTGACGGGCCATAGCGCCGCCAGGGCCAGAGCCAGGCCGCCGAGAAGCAGCGCGCGGCGGCCGGCAGCCCTGAACTTCTCCCGGTAATCCGGCAGCAGGGCCAGGAAACCCAGCCCGGCGGCCATTCCCAGCCAGGAGGAGCGGGTGAGGCTGGCCAGCAGCATCGCCTCGTAGGAAAGGAAGACAGCCGCGTAGAAAAAGCGGGACGGCGCGGTGCGCGCGTCCAGCCAGCAGGCCAGCGCCAGCGGGGCCAGGGTCACTACGTACGACGATATGAAGTTCGGGTTGCCGAAGGTGGAGACGGAACGGTTGCCGTAGGGATTAAGGGTCTTTAGCCAGACCAGTTCCACG
Organism: Elusimicrobiales bacterium; assembly: GCA_031082205.1. Classification (GTDB taxonomy): domain Bacteria; phylum Elusimicrobiota; class Elusimicrobia; order Elusimicrobiales; family UBA9959; genus UBA2231. Next base: position 35,478 of record JAVHLJ010000023.1, on the reverse strand, counting down.
CCGAAATACTGAAGGACCCCGTACACGGAAGCGAGGGCCCCGGCGACGAGCGCAAGATTCAGATAGTCTTCCTGCCGCCCCTCCCGCACCGAGCGCCACGCGATGAAGACGCCGGCCGCCCAGACCATGGCCCCGTACGGGTCCCAGAACCGCTGCCACAGTCCGGGGCCGGAAGGCTGTGAGCGCAGGTAAGGGAAAAACAGCCAGGCCGCCCCCCAGGCCATCAGCAGGAGGAGCAGGGGCGTCATCGGCCGCGCCGCCGGGCTCTCCTTCCATTCCGCGCGGGCCGAAAGCCAGAAGGCCAGGCCGCAGTTCACGAACAGGAAGAGGAAGGCGCGCAGGCCCTCGCTGAAGATGGCGGGCCTGAAAAAGGGCTCGTGGGCGGCCCAGGACCTCGCCCAGGAAACGAGGAGTACCGCGGCGAAAAGGGCCAGCGGCGTCCAGAGCGCGTTCCTGGGGAAATCCCAGGAGCCGCGGGCGCGCATGGCCCAGAGGGCGGCCAGAAGGGCCGCGGAGAGGGAGACGTTCAAAAGGGCTATCTGCAGGTAGTAAGGGTTGCGGGTAAGGTCGGTGAAGAATAGCAGAGGGGAGACGAAAAAGACCAGGGTCAGCAGACCGGGGATCAGGGCTTCGGACCGGCCGGAACAGGGCGGGCTCGTCCGCTGTCGGTGCCCGGAACCCCGCGCCAGGCCGTCGGCTTTATCGCCTGTGATCATCGGCCGCTCAGGGGCTCCTTCGGCCGGTCAGCGCCTGGTAGTTCCTCAGCGCCGGCTCGAAGGAGGGGTCGAGCTTCAGGGCGGCGGCGTAATTCTCCGCCGCGTCGCGGGGGCGCCCCATCATGTAGTAGAGGTTCCCCAGGTTGGTGTAAGCCTCGGGCGCCTCGTGCTTGTGATCCTCGACATGGCATTTCCAGGCGTTGATATTGTTGAGGTATTCACGCTCGGCGGCCTCGTACTGGCGCCTGGACATGTAGATCTGGGCCTTGCGGTAATAGTTGAAAGGGAAGACCGGGTCCAGGTTCTCGTAAAGGGCGAATCGCGCCAGCGCCCGGTCCAGGAAGTCCTGAGCCTCCTTCTCCCGGCCCTGCGCGCGCAGATGGTCGTGCATCTTCATGTAAAGCAGCCCCACCTGGTGATGCATCTGCACGTAATTCGGGGCCATGGCCCGGACGTGTTCGTAGGAGTCCATGGCCCGCTCGTAATCGTCCCTGGGCTCCCCGCCCTTGTCCCCCCACTCCGGACGGTACTGCTTGGTCATGTTCAGCCTGTCGTTGAACACATTGCCCGTGAAATAATAAGGCATGATGAAGTAAGGGTTCAGCGCGTGGACCCTCTGGTAATAAGAGAGAGCGTCGTCCCAGCGGCCCTGCTTGGAGAAGAATATGGCCATGTTGTGATAGACGTCGGCCCTGAACCAGCCCCAGAAATACCAGACGGGGGCGAGGGAGACGGCCATGACCAGCGCCGCCAGCACGGACCGGCCGGTGAAGGCTATCTTCAGGTAGGACCAGGCGACGAAGCCCGCGCAGACCAGCAGCACGGTCCAGGCGATGAACCATTGCAGGGCCTCGCCGCCGCCCTGGTGGTTTCGCAGGGGGCCCTGGAGTTCCGAGAACTGGGTGACGATGATGTAGAAAAGCGCCGCCACGGCGGCCGCCAGCAGGACGCGCGCGGACCAGAGCAGCCAGGTCCGCGGTCCCGCTGGAACGGGGGGCTCTTCCTGGGCGGGTTCGCCCTTGTAATGGACTTCCCACAGCGCCTGGCCGCGGGCCAGGTTTATGATGACCGCGGGCAGCAGGCCAAGGAAGACGCCGGAGGAGACGAAGCGCATGCTGACGTCCACGAAATTATGTATGAGCATGCCCAGCAGGGCGGTTATGTAGCCGAGCAGGTCGTAGGCGGTGGGCGGCGGCCGCGCGCCCTTCAGGTTGGCCGTAAGCGTGCCCATGCCCCTTAGGCCTATCGTGAGCACGAATATTATCAGCCAGAGGTAGAGGCCGAACCCCAGCAGGCCGTTGTCCATCCACTGCTCTAGGTGCTCGTTCTCCGCGTGGTCGGTCTCGGTATTATGCTTGCCCTCGATGTGGAAGATAACGGGCCGCCGGTACGCGGGGTAGGTGACCATGAAAGCGTCAACTCCCAGCCCTATAAGCGGCTTGGTCTCTATTATCTCCCAGGTGGACAGCCAGGTCGCTATGCGGAAATTATACGAGGAGGGGTTGCCGAAATGATAGACGACGCCTACGGCGGTCAGCGGAAAGAGCGAGGCGATGGCCAGGAAAGCCGTCTTGCCTATCTTCAGGCGCTCCCGCAGGAAAAAATAGGCGTAGAACACGGCGAAGATGAAGAAAGAGATGCCGAAACCCAGCCAGGCGCCCTTGGTCTGAGTGCCGTAGAGGCAGAGGAGGTCCAGGAATATGAGGGGCAGCAGATAGACCGAGCGGGTCTTCATGAACTGCGTCACGGCTATGGGCAGTATCAGCACCAGGAAATTGCCGAAGAAGTTAGGATTCCCGTAGGTCGAGAATATGCGCTTGGTGAAAGCGCCGCGCCAGACGAAAGGGTCCAGCCCCGGCCCGACTTCCTTGGGAGGGAAGAAACGGGTGTCTATGAACTGGACCAGGCCGTAAAGCACCGCGACATAGGCGGCGATCAGGAGCACTTTCGTAAGGCGCTCGATGGCCGCCTGGCCGAATTCCCGGATGACTATCAGGCCGACGGACATGTAAATGGTGTAGCGGACGAGGTCGTCTATGCTGGGGCCGGGATACGGCAGCCGGACGAAGCCGACGAGCATGTAGGCGAGATAGGCGAAGAAAGGGGCCAGGAAGACGAAGTCCGAGCTCCTGAAGGCCTTGCGCCCCTCCAGGATAAGCAGGCCCAGCCACATGCCCAGCAGGGAGAATCCCCCCATCTGCAGCAGGGTTATCTTGACCTGGGCGGAATCGTAGGTGCGGAGGTAAAAAGAGTCAGAGATGAGCAGGTAAAGCAGCGGCAGCCAGGTCCAGACGGCCTTGCGGGCCTGCGGCACGCCCGGCGCGAACTTGATGTCGGAATACTCTTCGTAAGTAGCGGGCGTGTTTTTTGCCATTAAGGCCGGGTAACGCTTAAGATCTGTTCAGCCGAGGATGGGATTTTTGCTCGCCCGCCCGCTCCCGCGGGCTCCTTCGCAACCGGCCGCGCCCGCTTCATCGTCCACCGGACGCGCGGGCGTCGGCTTCAAATCCCATACTCCGACCGTCCAAAAACATTTTAGCCGAGGATGGGATTTGAACCCACAACCCTTCGCTTACGAAGCGAATGCTCTACCGTTGAGCTACCTCGGCGTCGGACACTAATTATATAGTAATTCATATGTAAAATCAAAACCCCGGATGCCCCGGCGATAAAAAAGGCCGCCCCCCCGCCTGCGGAGGGACGGCCTTTGGGCCTTTACGGTCCTCAGCTCTGCATCTTGAAGACCTTGTCCAGCGCCGAGCGGATGCCCTCGTGCACGCCGGCCACGTCTTCCTTGGACCACTTCGCCTTGTCCTCGCGCAGGAAGCTGGTCTTGTCCACGCGGTTGTCAAAGCGGCCTATCGGCAGGTGGAACACGCCGCCGTGCGCCTCGATGGCGATGGTGCCCGGCTTATCGGAGTTCTGTTCCAGCCAGTCCATGTCGTCGCAGCCGTAGTCGCCCATCATGACGTCTATCGGCACGCCGTGATGGAGTATCGAGCCCGGGTCGTTGGGGTCGGTGCGGGCGGCGTTCTTGCGGCGGCTCTCTTCGGGGGTCACCCAGACGTAGAGTATGACCGCGCGCTTGAGTATCTCGGGGGAAAGCTGCGCCAGCGAGTACTTGTAGCCGAACGGGGGCTGCAGGGGCAGCGTAGAGCCGTGCGCTCCGCCGCGGGCCGCCTCTATCACTATCGTCTTGCCTTCGAAAGAGGCGGGGTAGGCGGCGTGCTTCTCGTCGATCAGCTTGCGGCTCTCGGCCTCTATCTTGCCGGCCACCGTATCCTTTGATTCCTTGTCGAGCCCGGCCAGGCGGTAATCTATGCCGGCCAGCTCGGCCGCCTTCTCTATGCGTTCCATTATGAATAGGCCCGCGGAGACCGGGTTGGAGACCTTCTTGGCCATCAGGTCGGCGTAATCCTCGTTGATGAGGTGGATGAGCGTACCCCAGTCCTTCGGGTTCTTGAAAGGCTTGTCGCCGGACTTGAAGAAGACGCGGTCCTTGCCCAGCGCGGCCAGCTCGTCGTCGATGCGGCGCATCAGGTGCACGTAGGGGAAGTCGTCTATCTGCAGGGTCTCGCCGATGTGGAAGTCGCGGCGCAGCGAAGCCTCCGGCACATTGGCCAGGTAGCGGCGCACTTCCGACTTGCCCGAGGCCGGAAGAGCCAGGAGCAGAACTATATCGAGGGTTTTTTCCATGTTTTCCTTATCCTCCTAACTTGTGGTCCGTCTATTCTATTGAATAAATCCGGAAGATTCAACCCCGCCCCCAAAAATGATTAAATATAGGGAACTATGGAAACGATGCTGCCCTGGATACTCTTCAACGCTTTCGTGGTGGCGATGCTGCTGCTGGACCTCAAGGTCTTCCACCGCGCCGCCCACGAGGTGAAGCTCAAGGAAGCCCTGACCTGGAGCGCCGTCTGGATAGCGCTTGCGCTCATCTTCAATGTCTGGCTCTATTTCGACCGGGGCCGGCAGCCCGCCGTGGAGTTCCTGACCGGCTACATACTCGAGAAGTCGCTCAGCGTCGACAATCTCTTCGTCTTCATAATGATCTTCGCCCGGTTCGGCGTCGCCCCCCAGTACCAGCACCGCATACTTTTCTGGGGCATACTGGGAGCGCTGGTCATGCGCGCCTTCTTCATCTTCGCCGGCATAACGCTGATCTCCATGTTCCACTGGATCATCTACGTGTTCGGCGCCTTCCTTGTCTACACCGGCGTGAAGATGTGGAGCCACTCCGGCGAAGAGGTGCATCCCGAGCAGAACCCCCTGGTGCAGTTCGCCGTGCGCCGCCTCCCGTTCACCGGCGAGCCGGCGGAGGGACGGTTCTTCATAAAGACGGCGACCGGGACCAAGGCGACCCGGCTCTTCCTGGTGCTGCTGATGATAGAGGCCACCGACCTGGTGTTCGCCGTGGACTCCATCCCGGCTGTAATAGCGATAACGCGCGACCCGTTCATCGTCTATACCTCGAACATCTTCGCGATACTGGGCCTGCGGGCGCTTTACTTCGCGCTGGCCGGGATAATGAAGCTCTTCCACAGGCTGCATTACGGCCTGTCGATACTGCTGTGCTATGTGGGTATAAAGATGCTGGTCAGCGGCTTCTTCAAGATACCGACGACGGCCTCGCTGCTGATAATCTTCTCGATACTATCGATATCGGTCGCCGCCTCGGTCATGTACCCGCCCAAAGCGGAAGAGGCGAAGAGTTAACCGTCGCCGCCTCAGATAGAGGCGGGGTACTCCACCCGGAAGACGGTGCCGCCGGGGCCGCTTTGCACCGACGCTTTCCCCCGCATGTACTTCTCGGTGAAAAGCCGGATGCTGTAGGTGCCCAGCCCGCGGCCCTCCCCCTTGGTCGAGAACGAGCGCTGGAATACCTGCAGCCGCGCGTCCTCGTCCATCGGCGTCGGATTGTGCACGGTGAAAACCGCGCCGCCGCCCGGCAGGGCCCCGCAGTCCATCGTTATCACGGCGCCGGCCCTCTCGGCCTCCAGCGCGTTCTTGACCATGTTGCCGATGACCCTGGCGAGCAGGACGCGGTCGGTGGAGATCCTCAGCCCGGCGCAGGCCGGGCCGAGGCGGAGCTCCCTTCCGCGGGCGACGTCGTGCGCCCGGAAAAGTTCCATCATCTCGGCAAGGAAAGCGCCGGCCTCCACCTCTTCCGCCTTCGGGTGAAGTTCCCCCCTCTCGGCGGCGGCCAGGTCCTTCTGGGACATTATCTGGGCCATGAGCTTCTCCGAAGCCCTGGAAGCGGAAGGGAGATAGGTCTTTATGGAAGCGCTGTCGTCGATAGACCCGAGCATTACGTCGAGGAGCCCCTGCACCCCGCCGGCGGTGTTTATGACGTCATGGAAGAAAAGGCGCTCCAGCGCCCGGCGGCGCTTGTCGTCGCTTATATCCAGCAGCGAGACCAGCAGGAAATCCTCGCCTCCGAACGGGAACGGCTTGACGGAGACGCGCAGGTCCAGTTCATCGCCGGCGGCGCGCGAAAGGATGCGGCATTCCCGGGATCCCTCCCCTCCCGCGAGGGCGGCCCGTACGGCCAGCGCGGCCCCGCAGCGCGCGCAGGCCTCGGTGGTGCCGCAGCCGCCTCCCTCCCCCGCGTGGGAGCAGCCGAAAAGATCGCCCTGCCTTTTTCCCAGCGGGTCCTCTATGCCGTGGGCCGAAAGAAAATCCAGGAAAGGCCTGTTGATGTAAACCGCCTGGCGCTCGCGGTTCAAGATCATGGCGAAAGTCTGTACCCCGTCGAGCGCCGCGGTCAGCGGCGTGTTGCCCGCCAGAAGCCCGGACTGGCGCGCCACCGTCTCCGGCGCCGCCTTTTCGGCCGGTAAAAAATAATTTTCCGTCGGCTTTTCTTCCGTCATAGGGTCCTTTCCGCCTACTTGATCTTCCCGGCCCTGCGCAGCGCGGCGCCGACGCGGGCCAGCACCAGCGGGCCCTTGAAAGGCTTAATGATGTAATCGTCGGCGCCGAGGCTGAAAGCGAGTTCCTGGCTCTTGTCCGAGCTCTCGGTTGTCAGCATTATCACCGGCAGGTCGGCCAGGCCCAGGTTCTGCCGTATCCCCTTGACCAGGTCCAGCCCGTTAAGGCGCGGCATGTTGATATCCGAGATCAGCAGGTCCGGCGGCCCGGAGGCGATAGCCGTAAGGGCTTCCTCCCCGTCCGCGGCCTCGCAATACTGATAGCCCGCTCCCGTTATGAAATTCCTGAGCAGCATCCTCATTATGGGGTCGTCGTCGGCCACCATTACCCGGGGAACAGCGCCGGAAGGCGGCGCGGCGGCGGCCGGAGGGGCGGAAGAGGCCGCCGGGGCGGCGGCTGAGGGGTGCCGGGCCTCGGCAGGGACCGCCTCCCGCGCGGCGGGAGCAGAAGCCCCGGCGGCGGCGCTCTCATGCTCGTCCGAGATCAGGTAAGGCTTTATCTCGTCCACGGAAGTCCGCCCCTCCGAGAGTTGCCAGAGCGCGTCCTTCGTCATCGTCCTCAGAGTGCCGGCCTCCATCGCCCTCCGCTTTATTTCGGCTTCCTTTACGCCGAGGTTTATCATCTCGCGCAAACGCGTGTCTATCCTGAGCAGTTCCACCACCGAAGTGCGGCCCGAGTATCCGCTGCCCTCGCATTTCTTGCAGCCGACGGGGCGGCGGCAGCGCTTCGGCAGCCCGTGAAAGGCCATCATCTCCGCTACCGGGGCCGGGAGCTGGGCCTCGGGCACCTCCACGGAGCAGTCCGGGCAGAGGCGGCGCAGCAGCCGCTGGGCGGTTATGGCCAGCAGGCCGGGCGAGATCTTGAAGCGGTCGATCCCCATATCGACCAGCCGGGAGATGGTCGAGACCGTGTCGTTGGTGTGCAGCGTGGAGAGGACGAGATGCCCCGTCATGGCGGCCTGGAAGGCGATATCTGCCGTCTCGCGGTCGCGTATCTCTCCCACCATGATGATGTCGGGGTCCTGGCGCAGCACCGACCGCAGGACGGCCGCGAAGCCCAGCCCCTGCTTGTCGTTGACCTGCACCTGGTTGATACCCGGCAGTTTGTATTCTATCGGGTCCTCTACGGTCACGACATTGGTGCTTTCGTCCTTGCACTTGTTAAGGGCGGAGTAGAGCGTTGTGGTCTTGCCGGAGCCGGTGGGGCCGGTTATGAGCAGTATGCCCTGCGGCGCGTCCAGGCACTCCTGCATGGCCGCGGCCACCTCGGGCGCGAAGCCGAGCTTCTCGAAAGGCACCTCGGCGGCGCGCTGGTCGAGGATGCGCATGACGACCTTCTCGCCGTAGGAGGTGGGAAGCGTGGAAACCCTAAGTCCGACCTCGGCCGAACCTATGCGGATCTTGGTGCGGCCGTCCTGCGGCTTCATGTGGTTGGAGACGTCCATGTCGGCCATTATCTTTATGCGCGACACTACGGGCCCGGCGGCGAGGTACTTGGGCAGCGTCATGACGCTGCGCAGCTCGCCGTCGATGCGTATGCGCACGTGGCTGGCTTTCTCCTCGTGCTCGATATGTATGTCCGACGACTTTTTGCGATAGGCCTGCGAAATTATCGAGTTGACCAGGAGTATTACCGGGGATGAAACATCGTCCCTGGTCTCCGCCAGCCGTTCCCCCACCACCTCTATTTCCTCGGGCACCTCCACCTTGCGGAGCAGATCGAATATAACGCTGTCGCCGCTGAACAATTGCGCCAGGGCCAGGTCGATGTCGCGCGGCACGGAATAGAACGGGACGACCCTGCGGCCGGTAAGGGCCTCTATGTCGGAAAGGTAGTTGAAATTCAGCGGCTCGGCCATTGCGACGCGGATATCGCTCTCGTCCGCGCCCAGGGGCACCAGGTCGTAGCGGCGGCAGTTCCTCTCGCCCAGCAGCGAGATGGCGAACTTGTCCGCCTTCTCGGCCGTAACCGGGCAGAACTTTATCCTGAAGCAGCGCTCCACCAGCGCGGCGAGACGGTCGGGGGAAAGGGCGCCAGAATCCAGGAGGGCGTGGGACAGGTGGGTCTTCGTTTCAGAACGGAGCCGGGCTATCTCTTCGGGGCCGGCTCCGGGAACGCCGGCCAGCGCTTTAAGCAGCCACTCATCCTTGAAAAGCCAGGTTTTGGACATACCCCCCCTGAAAACCCGCGGGCGCTTCAGAGCGCCCGCGGTATGAAGTCGATCTACTTCTTATCGCCCTTGGGCTCTTCCGGCTTGGGCGCCGGAGCCGGGGCCGGCTCGGGCTTCTCCGGCTTGACGATATCGAGCAGTTCCACCTCGAAGACCAGCGTGGCGCCGCCGGGGATGAAAGGCGGCCTGCCCTCGTCGCCGTAGGCGATGTCGGAGGGACAGGTCAGGGTGGCCTTGCCGCCGGTCTTCATCATCTGCACGCCCTCGGTCCAGCAGGGTATCACCGCGCCCAGCGGGAACTCGGCCGGCTGCTTGCGCTCGACGGAGGAGTCGAATACCTTGCCGTCGGTGAAGGTCCCGTGATAATGGACTTTCACCATGTCGTCGGCCTTGGGCGAGGCGCCCTTGCCCTTTTTGGTCTCTTTGTATATCAGCCCGGACTTGGTCTTTTTGGCGCCCTTCTCCCTGGCGGCCTTGTCCAGGAAAGGCTTGGCCTTGGCCTTTTCCTCGGCCGCCATCGCTTCCTGCTTCTTGGAGATGAACTCTCCTATCTTCTGCCCGTACTCGTCGGGCACACGGGAATCCTTGCCCTCGAGAGACTCGGAGAAGCCGAGCACCACCATCTTCCCCTCCTCCGGGGTCAGGTTGAACTGCTTGAGATTGCGGCTCACCATGCGTCCGAGGTAGTAGAGCGTCTTGTCGTCCTCGGTCTTGAGCTCCTGCGCGTAGGCCGGGGCCAGCACGGCCAGGGTCACGGCGGCGAAAATAACCTTCTTCATCTGTTCCCTCCTTGTATGCTGCGACCGGATTATTCTATCAAATTGGCTGTCCGTGGGCCCGGCCGCCTTCCCCCGTTACGGAGTATTCCTTCCTGCCTGAGAAATAGTCGCGGGCCAGTTTCGCCGTAGTGCCGGCCAGGAAGGCGAGGCCGATGAGGTTGGGCAGCGCCATGAAGCCGTTCAGGAGCGTGCCCAGCGCCCAGACCAGCGGCACCGAGACCAGCGAGCCCACCATTATCAGCGCGGTGAAGACGGCCCGGTAGCCCTTTATCCAGGCCGAACCGAACATGTACTCGAAGCATTTCTCGCCGTAATAGCACCAGCCTATCAGCGTTGAGAAGCCGAACAGGAAGCTCGAAAGCGCGACCACCGCGGAAGCGAACGGGATAGAGGAACTCAGGGCCGCGGCCGTCAGGTCGCCGCTGGCTCCCTGGAAGGCGGGGTCGGTCCACATCCCCGAGCTGAGTATTACGAAGGCCGTCATGGAGCATATCACTATGGTGTCTATAAACACCTCGAATACGCCGACAAGGCCCTGCTCGGCCGGATGTTTCACGTCGGCGATGCCGTGCGCTATCGGCGAACTGCCAAGGCCTGCCTCGTTGGAGAGGACGCCGCGGCTGACCCCTATCTGTATGGCCTTGGCCACCGAAGCGCCGGCGAATCCCCCGACGGCGGCCGAGGCCGTGAAGGCGTCGCTGATTATCAGGGCGAATACATGGGGGATCGCGGCGAAATTGATGACCAGGTAGGCGGCCGTGACCGCCAGGTATATCGCTATCATCAGCGGCACGATCTTCTCGGCGGTATGCGCTATGCGCTTGATGCCGCCCAGTAGGACCAGCCCGACGGCCACCGTGATCAGCAAGCCGGGGACCCACATCGGCACCTGCACCTTGAAGATGAGATCGGCCGCAGAGACGAAGGTGCGGGCCACGGTGCTCGACTGCGCCATATTGCCTGTGCCCAGCATCGCCGCGCACATGCCGAAGAAAGCGAAGGCCCAGGCCAGCGCCTTGGCGGCCTTCTTATTTGGTATCCCGTGCTCGATATAGTACATGGGCCCGCTGGCCAGTTCCCCGGACTCGCGACGCACGCGGAAGTGAACGCCCAGCGTCGCCTCGGCGAACTTGGTGGCCATGCCGGCCGTCGCGCACATCCACATCCAGAAGATGGCGCCGGGCCCGCCTATCAGTATGGCCGTCGCCACTCCGCCTATATTTCCGTTGCCGACGGTCGCGGCCAGGGCGGTGGACAGCGCCTGGAAAGGAGTTATCGTCCCGCCCTTACCTTCCTTTGCGAAGGCGCCCCCGAGGGACATCCTGACCGCCCGGGGGAAGCCCCTGAGCTGGATGAAACCGGTACGGAGCGTAAGCCAGCCCCCCACTATCAGCAGGACCAACGGCATCAGGTAGGGCTGCCATACCCAGGCGTCTATGGCGGTTATAGTCGAAGTAAGGGTTTCCATGGATCTCCTTGCGGCGGGCTCAGCCGCCGAACATGCCGCGGGCGGTCATTACGATGATAAAAAGTATGGCCAGGGGGCATACATACTTTATCAGGAACGCCCATGTCCGCGCGAACGGGAAAGGATTCCCTTCGGCCTTCAGCTCGGCTATGACATTGTCGGCGCCCCATACCCATCCGGCGAATATGGCGATGAGCAGACCGCCGATGGGCAGCGCCCAGTTGTTCCAGACCGTCGCCATCAGCGAGAGAAAGTCCATGCCGAACACCGGCACCTTCGACAGGAGCGGCGAAGCTCCCTGTGAGAGCGCCGAAGGCACGGCGAGAGCGGTGACGAACAACGTCAGCAGGACGACAGATTTGCGCCGGCACCAGCCCTTGTCCACCAGCGCGGCGGTCGGCACTTCGAGCAAAGATATCGCGCTGGTAAGAGCGGCCAGGGTGAGCAGGACGAAGAAGGCGGCGCCGAAAAGCGCGCCGCCGGGCATGGAGGAGAAAAGCCCGGGCAGAACGGCGAAGATAAGCCCCGGGCCGCCCTCGGCCGGGTTGAAGCCGGCCAGCGAGAAGCCGGCCGGGAATATTATGAAGCCCGCCAGCAGCGCCACCATCGTGTCCAGGCCCGCCACCCAGGCGGCGGACTTCACCACCCGCGTCTTCTTCGACAGGTAACTGCCGTATGTTATCATCGCGCCCATGCCAAGGCTGAGCGAGAAGAAGGCCTGGCCGAGAGCCGCGTTTATCACCGAGATATTGGCGATCTCGCTGAAGTCGGGCTTCAGGTAATAGGAAAGTCCGGCGGCGGCGCCGGGCAGCGTAAGAGCGCGGATTCCCAGAAGTATCAGCAGGACAAAAAGCGCCGGCATCATTACTTTTGACGCCTTCTCGATACCCTGCCTTACGCCGCCGATTATTATCCCGGCGGTCACGACAAGGACCGCGAAAGAAAGCCAGACGTTCTTTGAGCCGTCCTTCACGAAAGCGCCGAAAAAAGCCCCGGGATCGGCGCCCGCGGCTCCGGTCGCCGCGTACCAGACATAAGCCAGCGTCCAGCCGGCGATAACGGCGTAGAAAGAAAGTATGCCCACACCCGCCAGCACGCCCAGCGCGCCCACCACCCACCAGGGGGTGCGGGGCTTCAGCGTCTGGAAGGAGCCTATCGGATCGCGCGCCGCGGCCCGGCCTATGGCCAGCTCGGCTATGAGTATAGGAAAACAGATGACGAAGACGCAGACCAGGTAGAGCAGGACGAATATGGCGCCGCCTCCCTTGCCCACCTGCATGGGGAATCCCCAGATATTGCCCAGGCCCACCGCCGAGCCCGCGGCCGCGAGAATGAAGCCGACGCTGGAGCCCCAGGAGCCGCGCTCTTCGGCAGGGACGCACTTTTCGGAAGGTTCGATATTCATGATGGTGCTTATAATACAAAAAGGCGAGCCGGCGCCGCCATAAATCAGGGATTAAAACACAAAGCCCCAAGCGTTAGCTTGGGGCCGGTCCTGACATTTCTCGTCTCAGGTGAGGACCGCCCTTTGGAGCGGCCTCCGGCGGAGGCCGCGCGCGGTCCGCAAGGCCGGAGGCGATTCCCCGCGCAAGCGGAATCGCCGAGGCGTGGCCGGAGAAAGCCGCTATGCGGCTTATCGGAGGCAGGACCGCCCTTTGGAGCGGCCTCCGGCGGAGGCCGCGCGCGGTCCGCAAGGCCG
>JAVHLJ010000023.1:0-22617 GCA_031082205.1 Elusimicrobiales bacterium | reverse complement strand
CGGAGGCGATTCCCCGCGCAAGCGGAATCGCCGAGGCGGGGTCGCGCAAGCCCGCTATGCGGGCTATGCGTGACCGAATATAAGGATATCCAGCAGATATAAACACAAAGCCCCAAGCGTTAGCTTGGGGCCGGTCCTGACATTTCTCGTCTCAGGTTCGAATACCTTTAAATCTGGTTGCGGGGGCAGGATTTGAACCTGCGACCTCAAGGTTATGGGCCTTGCGAGCTACCAGGCTGCTCTACCCCGCACATGTATTGTAGCACAACGATATCGGACAAAGCAACAGTATTGTGTTAAAATGTCGCAGAGTTCCCGGAGCGGAACAGGAATACTCCCCGGACAGCGGGGAGAACAATGGAGATCAAAAATGAATTACTCCGCCGTAAAGCCCTCTTTTATTTCGGCCGCCATGCTCGCGGCGGCGCTCTCCTCCGGACTCTCCGGCTGCGCCCTGCCGGGCGGCAAGGCGTCAGTAGCGGCGCCTGCGGGAAGCAACCCCCCGCTCGTTTACGCGGGCGCCCGGATGCAGAGGGGCGGCGGCCAGGTGACGGCCGTTACGCTGCGCAAGGCGGACGGAAACAGGGAAAAAGTTTCCCTGCGCTGGACCGGCGGATGGGACCTGCCCAATAAGGACACCACTTTTTACCGGGAAATGGTCCCCCCGGGCAAATACAGGATTCATGTCGTCCATTTCGATTCGGGCGGGCAGACACATATAAAGGAAGTCGGGGAACATTTCCGGGATTTCGAAGTTAAGCCGGAAGGGATCCAGTTCATCGGTGAGATCCTCGTCGAAAGGAACGGTTCCGCTCTCAGTTACCGGATGGGCGGCGCGGAGGTCAACAGGCGGGCGATAGCCGGGAGAGTGCTCGAGCATCTGCGCGGTACCGGCTGGGAGCCGCTGCTGGAGAAGCACCGGGAAGGGATCCGCTAAATGCCGCGTCCGGGCCGGACTATCGTCTCACGAAGGAGCAAATAGTGTTCGACGCGTGGAGTTTTTTCGCGGGGCTGGGCATGTTCCTCTTCGGCATGTTCATGCTGGAAGAGTCGATCAAGGCGCTGGCGGGCCGGTCGCTCAAGACCCTCATACGCCGCTTCACCGGCACCCGCGGCAGGGCCCTCCTCACCGGGGTCGCGACCACCTCCGTCCTGCAGAGCAGTTCCGCCGTAGGCCTGATGGCGCTGGCCTTCGTGGGCGCCGGCATGCTCACGCTCTCCAACGCCCTGGCTACCCTGCTGGGCGCCATGGTCGGCACCACCGCGACGGCCTGGATAGTGGCCTTCTTCGGCTTTTCCGTAAAAATAGACCACTTCGCGCTGCCGCTGGTGGGGTTGGGCGGCCTCGGGCTGGTCCTTTTCGGAGGATCGCCTCGCTGGACCAACGCCGGCAAACTGCTTTTCGCCTTCGGTCTTCTCTTCCTGGGACTAGATTACATGAAGAAAGCCGCGGAGGTCCTGGCGGCGGGCGCGGACCTTTCCGCCCTGCCGGACCTCGGCCTCTGGATCTATGTGCTGACGGGACTGGTCCTGACCGCCGTGATGCAGTCCAGCTCCGCCTCGATAGCGGTGGTGCTTACGGCCGTTTTCGGCGGGATAATCGACTTCAGGCAGGCCGCGGGCATGGTCATCGGAGCCAATGTAGGCAGCGTGGTCCCGCTGCTCCTGGTCTCGATAGGCGGCATACCGGCCAAGAAGCAGACGGCCCTGGGGTCCCTGGCGCTCAAGACGGGGACTGCGCTCATAGTAATGCCGGCCCTGCCGCTCCTTTCCCGGGCGGTCAGCGCCCTCGTGGACCCGGCGGTCAGCCCGACGCTGGCCGTGGCGGCTTTCCATACTATCTTCAACCTGGTGGCCGTGGCTTTCTTCTACCCGGCCATCCCCCCGCTGGCGCGGCGCCTGAAGACGCTCTTCCCGGAGAAGCGCAGGGTCCTCGCGCGCTTCATCCCCAACGCCTCTCCGCAGGTGCCCGAGGCGGCGCTGCACGCGCTGCGCAACGAGGTGCTCAACCAGCTCGCGCTCTCGCTGCGCTATACCGCCGGCAGGTACGGCCTCCCCTCGGCGTCCGGGGAGGGAGCGCCCGAAGAGGAAGAAGTCCATTACTACGATCTTGAGCGCCTGCACGCCGAGATATTCGCTTTTTACGCGCAGGTACAGTCCCAGGAGACGGAAGAAGTGGAGGCCCTGCAGCTGGAGCCCGTCATACGCGCCAGCCGCAGCGTCATGAACGCCACCAGGAACTTCTACGACCTGCGCGCGCAGGTGGAGGACTTCGCGTCCGACGAGAACGAGTTCCTGGCCGGGGCCGGCCGGGACCTGAAAGAGAGGCTGGCCGAACTAAGGGACTTCTCCGAAAGGCTGGCGCGGATGCCCGAAGGCTCCGGGGCGCCGAGGGAGCTCGACTCGTTCTTCAAGGCGGCCGAGGAGGCCGACAGGCGGTTCATTTCTTCCTGCGCCGAAGCGGTCGCCGGCGGCGCCATACGCAAGGGAGAAGTGACCCGCCTGCTCATGGCCAACCGGCTTTTCACTCAATCCGCCCGGATGATAGTGCTGAGCCTGAAGGGGCTCTCCGGCGACCCGGACCCTGCCCCCGGGAGCGCCCGCGCCGAGACGGAGCCGGTGCTTCTGGACCTGGACCCCGACTGAAATAAAAAGACCGCCGGCTCCCGGCGGTCCGTTCTATCCGGCCTTGCGTCCCGTCAGGGAACAGCCGGCTTCTCCAGCCTCAATATGTCCAGCATCGTCCCGTCCTTGCCGTAGGTCATAAGCGTGAACAGGCGGCCGTTTACCCGGCCCTCGGCGAAGTGATGCCCCGCGACGAATTTCTCCGACCATTCGGCCGCTTCCTCGCGCGGCGCGGCCGTCGGGCGCCCCCCTCCCCCGAGCGTGATATAGACGATCCCTCCCTCGGTCACCGAGTCCTCCGCCAGCGGGGCGGTCCGCTCGTAGGCGCGCTCATGCCCCTGGAACACCGCGTCCACCTGGTGCTTCTCGAAAAGCGGGCGAAGCGCCTCGTTCATCTCCTCGATGATGCCGTACTCGCCGCTCGAATAGACCGGGTGATGGAGGAAAACGAATTTCCAGTCTTTCTTCGTGCGGGTCAGGACATAGTCCAGCCACTTGTACTGCTTGGAATTCGCGTCCAGAGCCGGAGCGGCCGCGGCGCCCCCGAAAGCGTTCGAGTCCAGGGCTATGAAGCGGGCGTTGGCTATGTCGAAATAGTAATAGTGCGGCGGGAGGCCGTTGAGCGGGACGCTCTGAAAAGGAGAATAGTTCTCGCGCAGGAAGCTCTTCCCCTCCGAGGTGCCGGAGTCGGGGCCGTACTCGGACGATCCCGGCACGGGGAAGAAAGGCGCGCGGCGCAGCAGTCCCGCGTAGGGCGTGAAATACTGCGCGTCGGCGTCGGCGTCCAGGCCGCCTTCGACCAGGCCGCCGGTATGTATTACCAGGTCGGGAGAGAGCCGCTCCATCTGCGCGGCCAGCTCGGCCTGTTCGGGCGATCCGCTCCCGGATTCGCCCAAGGCCAGGAAGGTGAACGAGTCCTTCTCCGCCGGCGGGAAGGTCTTAAAGCGCCCCTCGGCGGCCTTATAGACGGCCTGGCCGGTGGGCTCGGGAAGGAATACTCGGTAGCAGTAGGTGGTGTCGGGCAGCAGGCCGAATAGCGGGAAGCGGTGCTCCTGCGTGGCGTAGTTCATCGTGGTGACGCGCTCGCAGTCGGGCTCTATCCCGTAGCGAAGCCAGGCCACCGTGCTGGCGTCGGCGCGGAAGCGGACCGTCATGGAGTCGTGCGACCCCGCCGCCAGGTAGGGGCCCCGGACTATCTGGGCGGCCCCGGCCGGCAGGGAAAGGGCCAGCAGCAGGAAGGCCGCCAGCCTCATTTCTTCCCTTTGCAGAAAAGGTCGGTGACGCTGAACTTCACCGCGTCGATGACCCCCCTGTCGGTGATGCGTATCTCGGGTATCGGCGGCAGCGTGAGGAAGGCCATCGCCATGAACGGATCGGAGAGCTTCGAGCCCAGCATGCGGGCCGCCTCGGCCAGCCGCTTGAGCTTCTCCTTGACGTATTCGGAGCTGCGGTCGGACATCAGGCCGGCCACCGGCAGCGGCAGGGCCTCGAGTACCTGGCCGTTGAGCGCGGCCACTATGCCGCCCTGCATCTTTACCACCTGGACCGCCGCGGTGTACATGTCCCCGTCGTGCGTGCCGATGACCACGATATTGTGCGAGTCGTGCGAGACGGAGGAGGCTATCGCGCCTTTCTTGAGGCCGAAGCCGCGGACCAGCCCCTTGGCGAAGCGGCCCGAGGCCATGTGGCGCTCGATGACCGCTATCTTGAGTATGTCCCGCTCGGTATCGGCCGAGACGAATCCGCCGTCCTGCTTGACCGGTTCGATGGTCTGCCTGGTGACTATCTGGTCGGGCACGACGTTGATGACCTTGGCGTATTTCCCCTCGGCCCGGAGGGCGAAATCCTCGTGCTCTATCCACTTAACGTTGACAGTGCCGCGGACCTTGCCCTCGTACTCCTTGATCACGCCGGGCTCGATGCGGCGGTTGACGGCCACCTGCCGGCCCTTCTTGAAGACGCGGGAGATGTTGAGCTTTTTCAGATCGTCGACGACTATCAGGTCGGCCTGGTAGCCGGGCGCGATGGCGCCGAGCTGCTTGAGGCCGAAGTACTCGGCGGTGTTGATGGTGGCCATCTGTATGGCGCGTATGGGGTCCACGCCCATCTTTATGGCCGAGCGGACGAGGTAATCGATGTGGCCCTGCTTCTCTATGTCCTCGAGGTGCCGGTCGTCGGTGACCAGGATGAACTTGCGGGAGTTCTCGGAGTTGACCAGCGGCAGCAGGCCCTTGAGGTTCTTGGCGGCCGTGCCCTCGCGTATCATGATGTACATGCCGGCGCGCAGCTTCTCGCGAGCCTCGGCCACGTCGGTGCATTCGTGGTCGCTCTTGATGCCGGCCGACACGTAGGCGTAGAGCTGCTTGTCCTTCAGCATCGGCGCGTGGCCGTCGATGACCTTGTTTCCGGCTATGGCGATCTTCTCCAGGACGCCCTTGTCCTGGTAGATGACGCCGGGGTAATTCATCATCTCGCCTATGCCCAGCACGCGCTCGTCGCCCAGCAGCAGCGCCAGGTCGTGGGCGTCCAGCTCGGCGCCCGCGGTCTCCAGGCTCGTGGCCGGCACGCAGGAGGGAAGCATCACGTATACGCCCAGCACGGCGTTCTGGCTGGAAGAGAGCATGTACTTGATGCCGTCCAGGCCCAGCACGTTGGCTATCTCGTGCGGGTCGATCACTACGGAGGTGGTGCCGCAGGGCAGCACGGTGCGGGCGAACTCGGGGATCTTGACCATCGAGCTCTCGATATGGACGTGGCCGTCGATGAAGCCGGGCGCGACGTAGGAGCCCTTGAGGTCTATGGTCTTCTTGGCGGGGTAGAGCCCGAAGCCGATGACGCGGCCGTTGTGCACGGCGACATGGGTCTTGTGTATGTCGCCCGAGAAAGTGTTGACCACGCGCGCGTTCTTGAGCAGGAGGTCCACCCGCTTGGCGCCGCCGGAAAGCTCTATGGTGGATCTCAGTTCTTTGACGGAGTTCTCGATGTCCATGTTATTTCTCCCGTTGTGCTTTATCCTTAAATTTTACTTATTTTGCCCCGCTTAATCACTTGAGCATGTCCCAGGCCACCTTGCCGAGCAGGGCGAAAGAAACCACTATCAGCATCGTGCGGATGGCCCAGGCTCCCCGCTTGAGCGCGACATGCGCGCCCAGCCAGTTGCCGGCCATGCCGAAAAGGCCCATAACCAGGCCCAGTTTTATATCTACGCGGCCCAGGTACAGGAACATTCCCAGAGAGAAGACGTTGGAGGTAAGGTTGAGCAGTTTGCTCAGGGCCGTGGCGCGCAGGAGGTCGTAGCCGCATACCTTGGCGAACGAAAGGGCCAGGAAGGTGCCGGTGCCTGGCCCCAGCAGCCCGTCGTAAAAGCTGATGACCGAGGAGATAAGGCCGGAGCCGAACCAGACGCGCTCCGGGGATTTATGCGCGCTGGTGTCGCGCATGCCCAGGTCCTTGCGGGCGACCAGGAAAAG
The DNA here is from genome assembly GCA_031082205.1 of Elusimicrobiales bacterium. Taxonomy (GTDB): domain Bacteria; phylum Elusimicrobiota; class Elusimicrobia; order Elusimicrobiales; family UBA9959; genus UBA2231. The sequence goes on along the minus strand of JAVHLJ010000023.1, from coordinate 16,522 downwards.
CGCGGCCGGAGGCAGGAAGATTATCAGGAGGTAGCGCACGGCTTCGGGAGGCACCGCCGATATCAGCGCGGCGCCGGCGGCGGAGAAAACGGCGGCCAGCGCGGAGACGAAGACCAGGTAGCGGAGCGGGAACGCGGAGGAGCGCAGGAAGCGGGCGGCGGCTATCAGAGTGCCCATGCTGGACGACAGTTTGTTGGTACCCAGGAGGAGGTTGAGCGGCAGGCCGGCGGAGAGATAGGCCGGCAGCGTGATGAGCCCCCCTCCCCCCGCCATCGAATCGATGAAGCCGGCCAGCGCCACCAGCGCGGCCAGCATGGCGAAAGTCTCCGGGGTCAGGGTCTCAAAGTAAGGCATAACTCTTCATTAAGGAGACAATCGGGGGAGGCGGGGGGCCGGCGCGGCAAAACCTTCACGGAGGCCGGAGCATCGTAAGCGCGGAGGCCGAGTGAGGAGCGGCGAGCGCTATGCGCGAGACCGCGTGTTTTGCGGGCCGGCCCCCTGCCATGCCCCCGAATAGTTCTTTTCCTCATTTAAGCATGGCGGCCAGGGCGAAGCGCCCCGTCACGCCCTTGTCCCGCCTCCACGAGAACAGCCGCCCGTCCTCCCGGGTGCACAGCGGCGAAAATTCCGAATTTGTTACGCCCAGTTCCAGCAGCTGCTCGCGCAGCAGCGCCCGCAGGTCGAAATGCGGCCTGCCTTCGACCGATCGGAGGAAGCGGGCGGCTTTATCCGAGCCATAAAAGGAGCGCAGCCCTTCGACGAATTCCCCCCCTACGGGGTAATGCGCGGCGCAGATGCAGGGCCCGACGCCGGCGGCGATATCGCCGGGACGAGTTCCGTAGAGCAGGGCCATTCTCTCGAAAGCCGCGCGGAAGATATTCTGTACCGCCCCCCTCCAGCCGGCGTGCATCACGCCGAGCGCGGCGTTGCGGCGGTCATAGAATACCGCGGTAGCGCAGTCCGCGGAAAAAGCGATGAGCGGCGTATTCTTCAGCCGGGTGACCAGGCCGTCGATGTGGGGCTGGAGGACGGGCTCGCCGGGCGGGCCGAAAGGCCAGTCCTCCCTCACCTCCGCGACATTGGCGGTATGGTCCTGGCGCATGGCGGCCAGCCTTTCGGGCGGCATTCCGGCGGCGGCCAGGAAGCGGCGCAGGTTCTCGGCCGCGTTCGCCGGCTCGTCGCCGGTCGCCGCTCCGACGTTGAGGGAAGCGTAGGGGCCGGCGCTGACGCCGCCGGCGCGCGTGGATACCGCGTGCGCCAGGCCGGCCTCGCCGTCCAGGTTCCCGAACCTCAGAAGTTCGACCGCGGCCATGTCAGCCTTTCAGCTCCAGCGTATAAGACTTGATCATCTTCACGGGGAAATAGGATTCCTTGGCCTTCCGAAGCCCCGCCAGGCCCAGGTCGTTCTCCTTGTTGATGAAGGAATACGAGGCCGGCACGGCGCGGGCCGCCGCGCGGTCGAGGAACTGGTAAAGGCCCTTGAAAGATATATCGGCCTTCTCGAAATTCAGCGTCCAGGTGTCTTCGCCGAGCCGGGAGCCGAAGGCGAAACCGGCCAGCCGCCCGCCTATCTCGACGGCCACTCCCGACATCTCCAGTTCCCTGAAATGCGCCAGCGCGTTGGCGATGGCCTTGCGCTCGCATTTCTTGATGTCCATCGCCTCGCCGCGGGACTTCTCCCAGTGGTCGAAAAGATCGAGACAGCTCTTAAGGCAGGCCCCCTTCATCTCTCCCACGCCGGAGGAAGGCCCGTAAGCTTTTTCGAACTGGGAGATCAGGTTGCGCTTCTTGGCGTAACGGCGGCCGTCCAGCGAGGCCAGCGCCGCCCGCTCATAGATATAGTCGTGAAAGCCTTCCTCTTCCCTCACTGAGAAAAGTTTTTCAGCCTCCGGGAGTCCGACCGCGTCCAGCCAGTGCTGCGGGACATAGCGGAACTCGCGGTAGCCCAGCCGCGCGGCGCCGTCCGCCAGCTCGGCGGGAGAGGGCATACGGAAAGGACGGGAGACAGGCAGCAGGAGGCGGCGGCGCCCCCCCCCGGCCTGCTCGTGCTCCGCGAACCAGGCCCGGTCCCCGTCCTCGAAATAGAAGGCGTCGTGGACGCAGCCGGCCCAGATGATCATGGAGGCCAGCGAATAAGGGCAGAGCCGGTAGCCCTGACCGGCGAAATAAGGCTTGAGCCTGGCGTAATCGCCCGGGCCGAGCTGTTTAAACATTCGTGCCGCCCTTCATCATCGCGCGCGCGCCGCGCGGGGTGACGAAGCCGAGGCGGCGGTAGAAAGGCCAGGAATTATTGGACGAGATCAGCCCCACCCACCCGACGCCGAGGGACTTGAGGCGCCGGAGCATGCGGCGGACCAGGCCGGAGCCTATGTCGCGGCCGCGGAATTCCCGGGCGACGGTTATGTCGTGGAGGTAGGCCTCCGCCGAATGGGCGTCTATCGCCCGCCCCATGCCGGCCAGGCGCCCGCCCTCCTCCGCCACTATAAAACAGAGGCTGCGCTCCACGGTGCGGCGCAGTCCGGCGCGCCTGTCCGAGGGCTTCCACCAGCCCTGAGCCCTGTAAAGCGCCTCTATGCGGAGAAGGTCGGAGGATGAAGGTTTCTTTATGAATCTATAGCGGACCATCTGGAATGAAATCCTATCTTTTAGCCCCCCGGGGGGTCAATAAAAAGAAACGCCCGCCGTAGCGGGCAGTTCCTTTGAAATACCGGTCCGGTTATTCGGCCGCGGCCCGGCGGGGATTGTCGGTGTATTTGAGCAGGTGCAGCGCCGCCTGAACATTGTCGCGCACCGACTTCTCTATCACGCCGGCGCCCGGGTAGAAAGTGCCGCTGCTCCCCCAGCCGCCCTTGGGCGTAAGCTCGAAGGTGAAGGCGAAGATGCCTGCCTCGGCGTAGGCCCAGTCGCAGGAGTCGCCGGTGGCGGCGTAGAGGTCGCTGGACTTCTGGGCCTTGTAGCCGGTCAGCCGCGCCATCCCCTGGGCCAGGTTCCTGAACACCTTCAGGTCGTTCTGGTCGGGGATATCCTCGTACTTTCCGCCCCAGGGATAGAGCACCATCTCGCCGTAGGTGTGATAGCTTATCATCGTCCTGAGGTTGGGGCGGGCCTTTACGAAATCGCGCACCGCGCGGCTCTCGGGCTCGGAGAAGGCCGAAGGCCCGCAGTAGGTATCCGCCCAGGGCGAGTTGGAGGCCCCGGCCTCGCACCACCAGGAGTCGTAGTTGCGGTTGAGGTCCACTCCCTGCGAGCCCGAGTTAGTCGACATGTTCTTGCGCCACCACTTGTACTTGCCGTCGGCGATGTCGTGCTCGGCCCCGTCCGGGTTTATCATCGGCTGTATGTAGATGTCCAGCGTGGTTATGAGTTTCCTAACCTCCGCGTTGTTGCGGTTCTCCAGCAGCCAGACAGCGAAGAGCAGCGGGACCTCCACGCTGAGATGCTCGCGCGCGTGATGGGCGCCCTGGAAAACCGCGCCGGGCTTGGAGGAAGGGCTCGCTCCTTTGGCGGAAGAATTTATGCGCAGCGTCCAGATCTCGCGGCCCTGCACGGTCCTGCCGATAGAGAACAGCGAGGCTATGTCGGGGTTGGCGGCCTCGAGCGCCTTGAGCCGGTCGTACATCTCCTGGTAATTGTGATAGGCGGCGTCCTGCGCGGGAAAATCCTTGTAGGCCGAAACGGCGAACTGCGCCAGCGGCATGCTGGCCAGCAGGCCGACGCTCTTGGCCTGGAAAGCGGGCAGGGAATCGCGGTGGACGATGCCGGAAACGGAATTCGGCGCCACTTCCTCTATAGAAAGCCCCATCTCCAGGAGGCGGGTGCGCTCCTCCTTCGTCGAAGCGGCCACGGTTATCCAGAGGCGGGGGTCGCCTTCCAGGGCTTTTTCGACGGCGGGCAGGACATCTTCGGCTACGGGCTGGGGCGGGGCGTCGTAAGCGGAAGACATGGCCCTCAGGAGCTGATCGAAAGAGGCCGGGGCGTTTTCCGGGGCGGCGGCCGCGAAAGAAGAAGCGGCGAGGATGGCGGTTAAAGCGAGGGACAGCAGGGGCCTGAACATTCGTTTCTCCTGGGCTGCTTGACTATTCTCAATATAGTGTATTCTACATGACCCATGTCAACAAGGTCAATAGTCCTACGCCGTCATAGGCCCTAAGGCCTATGATTTTAGTCAAACCAGCGCGGCGATCCCGTTGCCGATAAGCCAGACGCCGGAGAGGGCCAGCGCCATGCGGCCGATGGTCTTAACGCGGGCGGTCAGGAAAGGCACCGGCGCCAGCGCGGGCAGGAGGAACAGGGCGGTAGCGGCAAAAAAGGAGACGAAATACAGCAGGCCCTGGAACAGGTCGGCGATGGAGGCCAGGCGCACCAGCCCGGCCAGGACCGGCGGGCAGAAGTTGAGGCCGGTAAGGAAACCCAGCGTGAAAGGCATGGCCTTGCCGGCGGCGGGCAGGGCGGCCGGGCAGCCGGCCGAGAGTTTAGCGAAAAGCGCGGCCAGCAGCAGGCTTCCCGCGGCGATCATGGCGGCTCCCCCCGCCCAGGGAGGCAGCGAAGGGGCGGCCAGACGGCCCAGCAGAACGGCGGCGGCGGCGAAAGCGAGATAGGCGGCCAGCCGGCCGCAGAGAAAGATGGAGAAGATCAGGATGCCCCGCGGCAGCGAGCGCTCGCCGGCGCCCATTATGTAAGGCGCCAGCACGGGCAGGCAGGAGACCGCGCAGTAGGCCCCGGTCGAAAGTCCCAGCGCCCAGCCTTCGGCCAGCGCCAGCGAAGCCGTCAGAGCGTCACCGCCCGGTTGCAGGCCTTGCACCAGCCCGCCCGCCGCATCGCGGCGTTCTTGCGGTTAAGCCCGACCCCCGACTTGCAGCCCGGGCACCGCGCCTCGACGCCGGACAGGTCCAGCTGCGGGTAATCCTTGTCGAAGATCTCCTTGTTCGTATGCCTAGGCTCCAGCCATTTCCCGTCTTTCATCTGATTCCCCTCCCGTTGTCAGAAAAAACCGGCGAAGACGCGGACCAGGTCCGACAGCGCGGCCGGCGCCCAGAGCGAGGCGAAGACCGAGCTGAAGACCAGGACCGAGAAAATAAAAAGAGATTCCGGCGATAGCAGCCGCCCCCAGCCGAAGCGCGGGTCGGCGGCCTTCACGCCGAAGATGTAATACCCTATCCCCCCCTTCGGGCAGGCGGAGAAACAGGCGGCGCACATGTTGCAGTAGTCCAGGACCTCTATCTTGCCTTTCCCGTCCTTCTTTATGGCGAACATGGGGCAGGCGGCCTCGCAGAGCCCGCAGCCGGAGCAGGCGGCCTCGTCGAATTTCACCCGGAAAGGGTTGAGCCGGCCCCAGAAAGACTGCCAGGCGCCGAAGGGGCAGAGGAAGGAGCAGAAGGAGCGGCGGGCTGTGAGCAGCGGCAGCAGGACGACGAAGGCCAGCGCCAGCCACATCAGGCCCAGCTGGAACGCCCGCCTGCCGTCCTCGTTGAGGAATTCCCCGCCCAGCTTGAAGGGGCAGAGCCAGTAGCAGAACATCGGCGTCATGTAGGACAGGGAGATAAGCATGAAAAAGACGAGCAGGGCCATCGGGAAGTCGCGCAGCCGCAGCGCCCAGGACTGAACGGCGGCCGGCAGCTTCTTAACCGGGGAGAGGCGCGAGAAGAACTCGTCGAGCCCGCCGTAGAAGCAGGTCCACGAGCACCAGGCCCGGCCGACTATGATGGTCGCGAAAAGCCAGACGAAGCCCAGCGAGAGCGGGCCCCAGACGCGCCAGTCGCCGCTCATCAGCGCCAGGTACTGCTGGTAAAGATAGTTGAGGAAGGAGGGCGCCAGCGCGATATGGCAGTAGGGGGTGTCCTGGAAGCATTGCGCCTCGAATATCTTCGAGAAAAGGCTGAACTTGAAGTGGACCAGGAAGGCGAAGGCCGAGACTACGAAAAAAAGCCGGCGCCAGGGCGCGATGTCGCGGGTATAGGAAAGGGCGAAAGCGATGAAGCCGCAGAACAGCGACCAGGCCCAGGCGTAAGCCGGGCTCAGCTGTCCGGAAGCCAGCTTGAGGCTCAGCGGCAGGACTACGGCCAGCGCCGCGGAGGCGTAGGCCAAGGCCGGGAAAAAGTCCTCTCTTTCGCCTTTCACGGCTGATATTATAGTATAGCGATACCCCCGATGAATACGACCGCCTTCATACTGGGCTTCCACGCTCTCTTCGCGCAGGCGCTGGCGCTGCGCGAGATAGGACTGCTTTTCAGCGCCGGCGAGATCTCCATATCCGGCGCGCTGGCAGCCTGGCTTTTCTGGACCGCCGCCGGCATAAGCCTGACCGGCCGCGGCGGGCGTTCCCTTCCTTTCTGGACCGCGCTCTTCGCGGCCGCCTGTCCCCCCGCGCTGGCGCTGGCCAGGTTCGCCGCCCTGCCGCTCGCGGCGGGCGCGCAGCCGGGGCTTTTCGGGACTCTGCTGCTGAGCGCCCTGCTGGCCGCGCCCTTCGCGCTGCTCAACGGGGCGGCGATAGGAGCGGGGCTGCGCGGCCTGTCCCCGCAGCGCTTCTACCTTTCGGAGGCCCTCGGTGCCGCGGCCGGCGGGCTGGCGGCGGCCGCTCTATTCACCTTCCTGCCCGGAGCCGACTACGTCGCGGCCTGCTCCGTTACGGCGGCGGCGGCCCTCCTCGTCTCGCTGCGCGCCGCGTCTACCCCCCGGCCGCTGGCGGCGGCCGCCGTAACTCTTTTCGCTCTCGTCTCCCTTCTCTCGTGGACGGCCGCGGGCCGCGTCCACCCCGCCCTCTACGGCAGGGGGACGATAAAGGAATACCTGCAGTCGAGGCTGACGCGGCTGGTCGTATTCGAAAGGGCCGGAACCGTCTACGCGGCCGAGAACGGGTTTCCCCTCGGGCCCGTGCCCGCCGGCGAAGGCGGCGAGATACCCGTCCACCTGCCGCTGCTGGCGCACCCGGCCCCCGGATCGGTGCTCCTGCTGGGTCCGGCCGCGCCGGTCTACGCCGCCCTGGCGCGCGCCCACTCGCCCGCCCTGCTCTCCGTCGGGACGGACGACCCGGCGGCCGCCGCCAGGCTGCTCGGTCTCGCCGGCGGCGGCGCGGCCATCTGCCGCACCGAGGCTTGCCTCGCGGCGGAAGGCGGCTATGACGCCGTCATAGTGCCGGCGGGAGATCCTTCCAACTCCTCGCTGAACCGCTTCTACACGGCAGAATTCATGGCCGCCGTGAAGCGGTCCCTCAGGCCCGGCGGCGTGGCGGCCTTCTCTTTCTCATCCGCAGAGAACTACCTCTCCCCCTCGGAGGCCTACGCCGCCGCCTGCCTGCGGGCCACGGCCCGCTCTGTTTTCACGGGCGTGACCGTGGTCCCCGGCTCGCGCGCGATACTGCTGGCCTCCGATAAAGACCTCCGGCTGGAACCCGGAGAGCTTGCCGCCCGCCTGAAGGCGCGCGGGATAAAGAGCCCGGGCGTAAAGCCCGAAACGCTGCCTTTCATACTTCACCCCTACAGGTCGGCGTGGTACGCCTCCCGGCTCGACGCCGCCGGCGACACTCCCGTCAACTCGGCGCTGCGGCCGCTGGCCTATTTCCTGAGCTGGAAGGTATGGCTTTCGATGTACGCCGGGCCGGACCAGTTCCTGGGCCTCGCCGCCCTCCTGATAGCGCTGGTCTGGGCCTCGCGGCGCCTGGCCGCGGGAATGAAAGGATCGGCTTCCAGTGGACTCTTGTCCGGCGCGTTCCTGGCAGGGGCGTGGGGAATGGCCTTCGAGATCTGCCTGATGCTGGCCTGGGAGGCGAGGCTGGGGACGATGGCCTCCTCGCTGGGACTTATTTTCACCCTCTTCCTGGGAGGCATGGCGGCCGGGGCGGCCGCTTTCCGGAGTCGCGGAGGGGTCGCCCTGTCCGCGGCCCTGATGGCGGCGGTCTCGGCCTCGGCCGCCCTCTGGCTGCCGGGGGCTTTCGCTTCGCAGGGCCAGGCCTCTTTCGCCGCCGCCTGCTCGCTGCTGCTGGCCGCCGGAGGGTTCGCCGCCGGTTCCTATTTCCCCGCCGCGGCCAGGCTCGCCCCCGACGGGGCGGGCGGGGTATATTCGGCCGACCTGTACGGCGGCGCGGCCGGGGGCCTTATAGTCTCGGCGGCCGCCGTGCCTCTTCTGGGAATAGAGAACGCGCTCCGGACCTGCGCGGTCCTCGGCGCGTTCTCCTGCGCGCCGCCGCTGGCGGCGGCGATGCTTCAGCGCAGTTCTTCGAAAGACTCCGAAGTGAAGAGATAGAATTCCACGGCCTTGTCCTTCCAGCAGTCCCGCGGCAGGCCGGCCTTCTGCTCGCAAAGCTCGCCCAGGAACAGTTCCTTGGAGGGCAGCTGTCCCCAGACCTGCGGCAGGAAAAGGCCGCCCTTCCCGCCTTTGTTTATAGCCACCCCGTGCACGCCCGCCCTGACATCCGCGTGGCCCGCCGCCCTTTCGAGCGGCGAGAGCAGCGAGATCTCGAACTTTATCAGCGGCAGTTCCTCGTGAGCCAGTGGCTCGAAGCGCCGGTCCTCGAAGGCGGCCGAAAGCGCGTTGCGCACCACGGCGTCGCGCAGAGTCTGGGAGGGCGAGACGTTCCCGATGCAGCCGCGGAGCTGCCCCGACTTATTGAGCGTCACGAAGAGAGCGGCGGGCAGGTTGAAGAAAGGCTCGTCGGAGAGCGGGGGCAGAGAAGGCTGTTTCTCTTCGAAGGCGCTTTCCACCGCCCGGCGGGCCAGCCGCAAGAGCTCTTTGCGCTGCGCCGGCGAGGGCGAAGGGCTGAAAGAGGCCGGGCCGGCCCCGGAAAGGAATACCCCGGCGCCATAGCCGACCACGCGGGTCTCGGGCGACCCCGCGGGATACTCGCGGTGGGAATCGGAATGAGCCAGCAGGTCGAAGCGCGCCGCGCCCATTTCCCGCAGCGCGTGCAGGCCGGCCTCCACGGCCGAGGCTCCGCAGGCCGGGGTCTCCTGTCCCTCGATCCCCTTGGCCGCCAGCACCGAATGGGCGAGGCGGAAATAGCCGGGGTCCATCTTTTCAAGCGCCTTGAGCAGGGCCAGGTCCGAGCGGCCGGCGTCGGAGCTGGACGGGTAATGGGAGAGGTCGGTCGACACCACCAGGAGGGCCTTTTTTCCCTTAAGAAGCCGCCCGAGCGCCCGGCCGGCGGCCTCCAGTTCCTTCTCGTCGGCGCGGCCGAAGAGGACGGGGACTATTTTAAAAGGTTTTTTAAGCCGGCGCTGGAGGAAGGGGACCTGCACCTCCAGGTTGTGGTCGCGGGCGTGGGCGCGGGGATAGTCGCGGAAGACGGGGCTTTTCGCGATGAGTTCCCGGGCCAGTTTAGAGTCCACCTCGGCCCTGCCGAGCGGAGTGGCGTAGTGCCCGGAGGCCATCACGGCCGCGCCGGGAAAATCTTCGGCGTGGGCCGAGCCGAGAAGAACGACCGTATCGTAGGACTCGGCGACGGAAGCGTAGGCGCGGGCGGCTATGGCGCCTGAAAAGACGTACCCGGCGTGCGGCACGAGAATTCCGGCGACCTTTCCTTTGCCCCTGTATGGCTGCGCGGCGGCCAGGGACTTGTCGACGGCGGCGGAGAGTTCCGCCGGGACGGCCGGGTAGAACGAGCCGGCGAACCGCGCCTCCCGCGCCCCCGCCGCTCCGGCAATCAGCACAATGGAACCGATCGTTAAAATCTTTCTCATCACAGTCCTCCCCCCGTATTAACCGTCGTCGTCCCCGCGGCGCCGGCTAGTTCCACACGCCGGGGACGCGGGCGCCGTCGTAAGGACAGCGGCCGCCGTTGGGCGTCAGCAGGTCCTGCAGCACCGCGTAGCCGCGCCTCACCACCAGCGGGCGCCCGCATTTCGGGCAGAGGGTCGCCTCCCCCTCGTGGCCCGGCAGGTTCCCCGCGTAAACGTATTTAAGCCCGGCCTTCATGGCCGCGCGCCGCGCTTCGGCTATAGTCCGCTCGGGCGTGGGCTCGAGGTTCCTCAGCCGGTAGTTAGGCGTGAATTTCGAAAAAAAAAGCGGCGAGCCGGGCCCCAGGTCCTTGCGCACCCAGGCGGCCAGCGCCGCCAGGTCTTCCGGGGAATCGTTGAGCGAAGGCACAACGAGGTTGACTATCTCGAAAAGTTTCCCTTTCTCCTTCAGGGTCAGCAGGGTCCTCTTGACCGGCTCCAGGCCTCCGCCCGAATAGGAGCGGTAGAAACTTTCGGAAAAACCTTTCAAGTCGATCTTTATTACGTCGAAATAAGGGAGAAGTTCAAGCAGGGGCTCCCTGTTGATATAGCCGGCGCTGACCATCACGTTCTTCAGGCCTTTTTTTTTAGCCAGTTCGGCCGTGTCCCGCATATACTCGTAGAAGACCACCGGTTCGGAGTAGGTGTAGGCGATGGATTTGCAGCCGGTGGCCAGCGCGTTGGCGACTATATCCTCGGGCGAAAGAAAACCGTAATCGGCGGTCTTTACCCTGCCGTAGACCAGGCCGGTAGCGGCGTCGCGGAAGACCTCCAGGCCGGCCGGGGCGGGGACCGAGCGGGGCGCCTGCTCGGGCCAGATCTGCGAGATCTCCCAGTTCTGACAGGCGGTACACTTCAGGTTGCAGCCGGGGGCGGCGATGGAGTATATCAGGCTGCCCGGCAGGAGGTGGAATACCGGTTTCTTCTCTATCGGGTCTATGTGCGCCGAGACCGTCTTGCCGTATACGACGGTGCGGACCTTGCCGCCGTGGTTGAGCCTGACCTTGCAGACCCCGCGCGCGCCCTCGGGCAGGAAGCAGTTGAAGGGGCAGAGATTGCACTGGGCGCCGTTGCACGAGCGGCGGTAGAAGCTGCCCTCGCGCACCCAGCGGTTCTCCGCCGGGACCACGGAGGAGACGGTCGAAGGCGGCGGGTAATGGGCGACGGCCGCCGCGAAGGCCAGGCTCAGCACGAGCATGACCAGCGCGGCGGCCGTCGGCAGGAGTCTCATCGGGACTTACTCCAGCTCCCGCGGGTTCTTCCTGTAGAACTTCTCGATGATCTCCCAGGCCTCCTCCGCCGTGTCGGCGAAGTGGAAGAGGTCCAGGTCCTCGTAGGAGATATACCCCCACTTGGCCATGTTGCGGAAGTTCATTACGTCGTTCCAGTATTTCCGTCCCATCAGAACTATCGGGAGGTGGCGCTTCTTGCCGGTCTGCACCAGCGTCAGCACCTCGAAGAGCTCGTCCATGGTGCCGAAACCGCCCGGGAAGGCTACCAGTGCGCGGGCGCGCATGACGAAGTGCATCTTGCGTATCGCGAAATAGTGGAAGCGGAAGCAGAACTCGGGCGAGACATAGGGATTGGGCCCCTGCTCGCAGGGCAGCGTTATGTTCAGCCCTATGCTCTTGGCGCCGGCTTCCCAGGCGCCGCGGTTGGCCGCCTCCATGATGCCGGGGCCTCCGCCGGTGACGGTGATGAACCGGGCGGAACCGAAGTTGCCGTTGCGCGCGACCAGGGCCGAGAACCTGCGGGCCTCCTCGTAATACTTCGCCGAGCGGAGGAGGCGCTGCGCCCCCGCCAGCCTGGACTTGAGCTCCTTATCGTTCTTATTCTTGCGCAGGGCCGCCGCGATTTTCTTAACCCTCTCCTTCGCTTCGTCGAGCGGCATCGTGCGGGCGCTGCCGAACACCACCACCGTGGTCTTAACGCCGTGCTCGGCCAGTATGGTCTCGGGCTTGAGGAGCTCCAGCTGCAGCCTTATGGGCCGGTTCTCCGGCCTGCTGAGGAATTCCGCGTCGTTATAGGCCCTGCGGTAGGACTTGGCCCGGCGCAGCGCCAGGACCTGCTTCATTAGTTTAGGCATCGGTCGTCGTCTCCTTGCTGTCGTCTTGATGTCAGGCGGCTACGCGCCTTTTCTGCAGCCATCCGGCCGCCGAGGCGGCTATACCGGCGGAATCGATCTTCAGGTCGGCGTAAAGTTCTTCCGGGCGCCCGTGCTCTACGTACTGGTCGGGTATGCCCAGGCGCAGGACCTCGGCGCGCAGGCCGGCGGAATTGAGGAACTCCAGTACCGCCGAGCCGAAGCCGGTCGCCAGGGCGTTGTCCTCTACGGTGAGCAGGCGGCCGCCGGAAGCCTCCAGCATCTCCCGCACGCAGGCCTCGTCGAGCGGCTTTATGAAGCGCATGTCGGCTACGCCCGCCTCTATTCCCCGCTCCGCCAGCAGTTCCGCCGCGCGCAGGGCCGGGTGGACGCGGTTGCCGGCCGCGAGTATGGAAAGGTCCTTGCCGCGCCGCAGGACGCGCCCCCTGCCCGATTCCAGTATCACTGGCTCGGGATCCAGCGGGACGCCCGCGCCCCTGCCGCGCGGATAGCGCAGCAGTACCGGCGAGTTGAGGTGGAGCGCGGTCTTGAGCATGTGCTGCAGTTCGTTCTCGTCGGCGGGGGCCATGACGGTCACGCCGGGGAGCATGCGGAACAGGCCGAGGTCGAACACGCCGTGATGCGTCGGTCCGTCCTCTCCGACTATGCCCGCGCGGTCCATCGCGATTACTACGGGCAGTTTCTGGAGGGCTATGTCGTGCATTACCTGGTCGAAGGAACGCTGCATGAAGGAGGAGTAGATGGCGACGACCGGCTTGAGCCCCTCGCAGGCCATGCCGGCCGCGAAGGTCACGGCGTGCTCCTCGGCTATGCCCACGTCGTAGTAGCGGCGCGGGTACTTGTCCCGGAAGGCGTCGAGGCCGGTGCCTTCGGGCATCGCCGCGGTTATGGCCGCTATGCGCCGGTCCTCCTTGGCCAGCCGGAGCAGCGTGTCCGAGAATACCTTGGTGTAAGTGGGCACGCCGGAGCAGTCCTTCTTTCCGCTGGCCAGGCCCGTCTCCACGTCGAAGCAGCCGGTGCCGTGGAAATCTATGGGCTGGTCTTCGGCCGGCTCATAGCCCTTGCCCTTCTTGGTGACGACGTGAAGAAGTACGGGGCCCTTGAGTTCCTTGAGGTAGCCAAGGACTTCCACCAGTTCCTGTATATTGTGCCCGTCAACGGGGCCGAAATAAGAGAAGCCCATCTCCTCGAAGATCATGCCCGGGAAGAAGAGCACGCGCGCGCGCTTGGCTATGCGCAGCATGCGCTTGCCCCAGAACTGGAAGCGGTTGAGGAAGAGCTCGGCCTTCTTGCCGGCGTCGCGGACAGTTCCCAGCGTAAGAAGTTTGGTCAGTATCTTGCCGAACTGGCCCACCCGGCGGCTTATGAACATCTGGTTGTCGTTGAGGACCACCAGCATGTCGGTGCCGGCCTGGCCGACGTTCTGCATGGCCTCCCAGGCCATGCCGCCGGTCATGCAGCCGTCGGCGACCACCGCTACGACCTTGAAGTCGTCCCGGTTATGGTCCCGCGCCACGGCCAGGCCCGCCGCGGCGGACAGGGCGGTGGAGGCGTGGCCCGCGCCGAAGGCGTCATGTTCCGACTCGTGGCGCTTGAGGAAACCGGAGAGTCCGCCTTTCTGGCGTATCGTGGAGAACCCGTCGGCCCGGCCGGTCAGTATCTTGTGGGCGTAGGCCTGGTGTCCGGTGTCGAATACTATCTTGTCCTCGGGGGTATCGTAGACGTAATGAAGAGCGGTGATCAGGTCCGAGGCCCCCAGGCTGGAGGCGAGGTGGCCGCCGCTCCGGCTGACGCCCTCTATCATGAGCTCCCTCACCTCGGCCGCCACGCGCGGCAGGTCGCCCAACGGTATCTTTTTCAGGTCCCTGGGACCCCTTATCTTTGACAGCAGTTCCATTTTTACCTCTGCTCAGCGGTCGCGCTCGGCGAAAAAATCCGTCAGCGCGTGAAACACCGCGGCTCGGCGGCCGAAAGGCCGCAGCTTGGACTTGGCCTGCCCGACGAGCGAGCGCAGCCGGCGGCGGGCCCCCTCCACCCCGTAGAGCGAGGCGTAAGTGAGCTTCCCGTTCCGCGCGTCGCTGCCGCTCTTGCCCAGTTTGCGCTTGTCTCCAACGACGTCGAGTATGTCGTCGGCGGCCTGGAACACGAGGCCCAGCTTAAGTCCGAACTCCGACAGGGCGCGGCTCTCCCGCGCCGCGGCGCCGGCGAGAGCGGCCCCCATCTCCAGCGGGGCCGCTATAAGGTCCGCGGTCTTGTGCAGGTGTATGTAGTTAAGCAGGGCCGACGCCCTGGCCCGCGGGACGCCCCTCTTCGAGAGGAAGCCCTCGGCCTCCAGGTCGGCGGACTGCCCGGCCACCATGCCGCAGGCTCCGGCGCGGGCGGCGAGGATGGAGGCGGCCTTCAGGACCCGGCCGGCGGGGATCCGGCGGGACTCGCACGAAAAAAGCACGGTGAAGGCGCTGGTCAGCAGCGCGTCGCCCGCCAGTATGGCGCCGGCCTCGCCGAAGACCTTGTGGCAGGTGGGCCGCCCGCGCCGAAGGTCGTCGTCGTCCATCGCGGGCAGATCGTCGTGTATCAGCGAATAAGTATGGACCATCTCCAGCGCGCAGGCGGCGGGCAGGACGTCGCGGAACCGGCCTCCGAAAAGCTCGCAGGCGGCCCCCAGCAGGACGGGGCGTATGCGCTTGCCGCCGGCGGACAGGGAATAGAGCATGGCCTCCCGCAGGGGAGGATGCACCCGGGGCAGCGCCTTTACGGCGGAGACCAGCGCCTTGTCCACCATGCGGGCGCGCGGCTCTATGTAGGACCGTATATCCATGCGAAGAAAAATTATAGCAAAAGGCGGGCGCCGGGACCGGGCCTACCAGACGGCCTGCAGGCCTATGCGGTTTGTCGAGCCGAGTTCCCCGTAGCCGATATTGGCGTAATCGACGCGTATCCCCTTCAGAAAGCCGGTCTCGGTGAACTTGTCGAAGTTGAAACCGAAGCCGACCGTGCTCTTCGCCCCGGCGTTCTCTATCGTCTTGTGGCCGGCCCGCACCTGCAGGAACCTCAGTATGTCTATCTCAAGGCCGAAGGACTGGTAGATCTCGGAGTCCCTGTACTTGACCGCGTCGGCCGCGAGCGTGAAGACCATCAGGTCCTTGACCGTGCGGAAATCCTTGGCTACGCCGAAGCGGTACGAACTAGGCAGGGCGGCGGCTTCCGAATAGAAATCCTGAGAGGTCCCCAGGTTAAGGGCCGAGGCCCCTATCTGCACCCTCCCCGGCAGCACCAGCATCACCCCCGCGTCGGCGGCCCAGGCCGCGGAGGAGTCGTCGTCGAGCTCCTCCATCACGCGCTTGACCGTAACCCCGGCGGCGAAACGGTAGGCCTTGGGACGATAGTCCCGAACCTCACGGATCCGGGTCCAGCTGGGAGGTATTATCATCGGGTCTATCATGCCTATGTCGGAAGGGAAATCGGGCCAGGCCCGGGCGAAAGTGAGCGCCGCCACACGGTGGGAGGTCTCGGTCTCGCCGATTATCTGGTCGTCGTCGTCGTAGGCAGTTATCCCCCCGCTGGAAAGAGAGGAGAACGTGAAGCCGGCCGTGCCGTAACGCGTGCGAAGGGACAGCGCGGCGTACTCCTGGGTTATGCCCGCGAGGTAGGTATTATGCGAACCCGAGAAAGCGGAATACCCCAGCAGTCCCAGCGCGCCCGGGTTATAGAGAGCGGAGTCGGGGCCGATGAGAGCCGTGTAGGATTCCCCCAGCGCGGCGGGCAGGGCGGCGACGGGGATCTTGAGGAAGTTGGCGCCGGTAAGGCCGGGGGATCCCCCGGCCAGGACTGTGCCGGCCGGACACGCGGCGAAAAGCGCCGCCGTCAGAAAGGACCGCAGCTTGCGACGATATCTTCCCATAAAAACGCACGCGGACCGGCTCGGCCGGCCGCTCTAGCGCGAATATAGTATACACTACGCGAAGAAATTTTCAATGACGGAATTGTTACAGGCAGCCGGCCGGGGCGGGTTCCCTCCCCCGCCCGCCCTTTTTCGGTACGCGCGAAACAAATCCACAACACTTTGCGCTCATACTGCTAAAGTAATATAATGGACCGTCAGAAACTATAGGGGGCTTTTGCCAAAATGAGAGTCAATATCCTGCCGGCGGCGATACTGTCCGCGTTATTTTTTATCCAGCCCGCGGCGGCCCAGCAGGCCAGTTCCTCGCTCGAAGCCAAGCTGGCGCTGGAAAGTTCCCTGGAAAAAAAGCTCAAGCTGGTGTTGTCCGAAGCCCTCGGCAGCGAGGACATCATCGTCATGATCTCCGCCGAGATGCTGGAGGAGAAGAAGAAGGGGGCCCTCGACATACTCCCGGGCATACCCGAGCGGGCCCGCCCCGGCGAGACCAGCATCTCCCGCTCGCTGAGCATGGTCAAGAAGATATCCGCCACCATAATCCTGGACAAGGCCCTTCCCGAAGAGGACGTGCAGCTCGCCCGCAAGCTGGCCGCGGGCCTCCTGCAGGTCCCCGCCGACAGGGAGGACCTGGTGACGATCGAGCGCATGAGCTACCGCCGCGCGCAGCCTTTCGACCCCATGGACCTTTTCAGGCCGCCGAACCTCTGGTACATGCTGTGGACGGTCATCATAACCCTGTTCGCCTGGCTGACGGTTGATGTAATCAGGTAGATCGTTTACACTTTTCAGCCTGCAATCCTCCGGTGTCAG
>JAVHLJ010000022.1 GCA_031082205.1 Elusimicrobiales bacterium | reverse complement strand
CTGACACCGGAGGATTGCAGGCTGAAAAGTGTAAACGATCTACCTGATTACATCAGATATCAGGACACCCTTAGGGCGCTTACGTACTTCTCATAGCGGCGGCACATCTCGGTTTTGGAAAGCCGGCCCATGCGCCGCACGCTGAAATCCTCCACGCTGAACGAGGACATCACGGTCCCGTAGGCCATGGCCCGGCGCAGCGCGGCGAAATTCTTCCAGTCGGGGGCCGAGGCCAGGTAGCCCACGAAACCGCCGGCGAAGGTGTCGCCCGCCCCGGTGGGGTCCACCACCTTCTCCACGGGGTGGGCCGGCATGGAGAGGGTCTCGCCGCCGTAGAACAGCATGGCGCCGCTGTCGCCGCGCTTTATGACCACCGCGTCGGGCCCCATCTTCGAGATTATCCTGGCGGCCCTTATCAGGTTATGCTCGCCGGTCAGCTGGCGTGCCTCCTCCTCGTTGACGAACAGCAGGTCCACGTCCGGCAGCAGCTTGAGCAGCGAGCGGCGCTTGAGCGAGATCCAGTAGTTCATGGTGTCGCAGGCCACCAGCCGGCTGGTCCTGGCCTGCTTGAGAACGCCGCGCTGCAGGTCCGGGTCGATATTCGCCAGGAAGAGCACGCCGCAGCGCGCGTGGTCCTTGTTCAGGCAGGGCCGGAACTGCTGGAAGACGTTGAGGTGGGTCGCTATCGTGGTGGCGTTCTTGAAATCCTTGTCGTATTCCCCCACCCAGTGGAAGGTCCGGCCGGGTTCTACCTGCAGGCCCTCGGTGCAGATATTGCGGCGGGAGAGGAAGCGGCTGAAATGGGCCGGAAAATCCTGGCCGACGACGCCGACCATTTTCACGGGGGAGAAATTGGAGGCCGAGAGCGAGAAATGCACCGCCGAGCCGCCCAGCGCCCTGTCGGTGCTGCCGTGTATGGTCTTGACCGAATCCAGCGCCACCGACCCCACCACGAGTATAGTGTTCTTCATTTTTCCCTCGCTCCCATTGATAAGGCCCGCGTCTCAGCGGGCCCTTGTAAGCCTAAATGATACAAAAAACCGCGGTTCGCGTTCAGCGCAGGTGGGCGCGCAGCGCGTTCATGTCGGAATTGAAAGAAGGCAGGGCGCGCAGCTCCGCGTAAAGCGCGTCGGCCAGCGCCTTGCCGGCCTCCAGGTCGGTGGGGTGATGGACGCCGCCGATAAGGCGGTTGAGAGCGGCCTGGTCGGCGCGGGCCATGAACTCCGCCGAGCGCGACGGCACCAGGTCGGCCAGCACGCGCGCGAAAAGGCGCGCCATCGTGGTATGGCCGCTGGGATAGGCGTAGCCCTTCACCCGCGGCAGGCAGGGCGTGACGCGGGCGTCGCGCACGAAAGGTCGGTCCCGGCGGTAGATCTCCTTGACATAACGGTGCGCGGCCGTGGAATCCTTCTCCACATTTTTAAAGAAAGCCTTCACTTCCGGCGCCTGGTCGTCGCGGAACGGGTCGATTGCGCCGAAGAAGACCTGGAAGTTATGGGACATCTCGGCTTTGGCC
This sequence comes from Elusimicrobiales bacterium, assembly GCA_031082205.1. Taxonomy (GTDB): domain Bacteria; phylum Elusimicrobiota; class Elusimicrobia; order Elusimicrobiales; family UBA9959; genus UBA2231. The sequence goes on along the minus strand of JAVHLJ010000022.1, from coordinate 40,763 downwards.
GCGGAGCACTGCTCGGCCGTGCGTTGCTGCTGCCAGGCGAAAATGAGCTCGAAGTCCTCCAGGTCCGCCCGGGAGCCGGGGGCCGGGGCCGGCGGGACCGCCCGCAGGTCCAGCGCCGCGGGGTCCAGGTAATAGCCGGAAGAGGCGGCCTTCTCCGCCGCGGCGGAGAGCTCCGCCGGCACGGACTGCGCCGAGAGGAAGAGCGGGAGGGTTAAGAGATAAAACGGGAGAACGAAAAGACGCGGGAGTTTTTTGCCCATGCGTCTATTTTAATATTACCGGCGCGCCCGCGACAGGGAACAAAGTCCCAGGCCCGCCGCGTCAAAAGGCCCGGACCGGGACCGCCGTCAGAGCAGGAAGACGGTCGCCAGCCCCAGCAGCAGTCCCATGCTGGCCACGTCGGTGGCCGTGGTCAGGAAGATGCTGGAGGCCGTGGCCGGGTCCGCGCCGAGGCGCTTGAGCGCTATAGGGACCACGGCGCCGAAAAGGCCGCTGACCACGCAGCTGCCGGTCATGGCGGCGACCACTATGAGCGCCAGCGGCAGCGCCTGCGGATTGCCCTGCCCCTTGGCCAGCAGGAACATTCCCAGCCCGGCCACCAGGCCCACGATGAAACCGTTGAGCAGGCCCAGCAGGCTCTCTTTGCTCATCAGCCGCCAGGCCGAGCCTTTCTTCAGTTCATGGAGCGTCATGCCCCGTATCGTAACGGCCAGGGCCTGGCAGCCGGCGTTGCCGGACTGCCCGGCCAGCACCGGCAGGAAAGCCGCGAGTATGACTATCTGGTCTATAGTGCCCTGGAACAGGCTGACCACGCCGCCCGCGACGAAGGCGGTCAGGAGGTTGAGCTGCAGCCAGGGGTGGCGGTACTTGAAACTCCTGGGCCAGGGGGTGGAGAGCTTCTCCTCCTTTTCCACGCCGACCATGCTGCCGGCCTGCGCGCTTATCTCTATGGCCTGCGCCTCGAAGAGACGCCGGCCGCGCACGGCGCCGACGAGCACCCCGAGCGAATTCGTCACCGGATAGACCGGGAAATGGCGGGTCAGCACCTCGCGCATGGCGTCCATCAGCTGCATGTCGGCCCGGAGGCTGAAAGGGTTCTTGAGCATCACCTCTTCCAGCCGCGCGCGGGTATCGGCGAACAGCAGGTCGCGCATCACTATGACGCCTATCAGGCGGTTCTCCGTGTCCGTCACGAAGGCGTAGGTGATGAACTCGCGCTTTACCAGCTCGCGCAGCTCCTCCACGGCCTGCGCGACGGTCATCTCCGGCCGGAAAACCGCCCAGACCGGGTCCATCATGCGGCCGACGCTGTGATTGGGGAAGGTGAGGTTCGAGGCCCACTGGTCCCGCACCTCTTTGGGAAGGGCCCCGGTTATCCTGTCCCTGTGTTCGGCCGGCAATGCCGAAAGTATGTGTTCGGCGGCCTGCGGGTCCATCAGGCGCAGGGCCCCCATCGCCGGAACGGTTTCAGCCTTCTCCAGCATCGCCGCCCCGGCGGGAGCGTCCAGCCCGGACAGCGCCTGGGCCAATCCTTCCGGTGAAGAGGGGATATCGGTTTCAGCGGGGTTGTCGATCACGGATGTGTTCACGGTTCAGTCCTTTGCCCGGTAGGTGATGCTCAGCGAACTTTTGACCGCCTTCGCCAGGTAGGGACGCGAAGCGGAGTTGATGAACTTCTCGAAATCCTTGGCGGTGGTCTCCGGCTTCTGGCCGGGCTTGAGCGGCAGGGTCACGTTCCAGCCCGCCACGTGGTTGACCGTGCCGTCGGGGCGGTTATAGCGGAAGATGGAAAGCCATATGGACATCGTACCGTCTATGCCGGTGCCGCGGCCCTTGGCCCTGCCCGAGAACTCCACGCCGCCCGGCTGGCCGCCCACCGTCACCAGGGGCTTGGTCACCGAAACTTTCTGCAGTTTGTCGAAGGAAAGCGCCGTAAGCTTGGCGCCCTTGGCCATCTCGGCGCCCTGGTCGTATTTCTTTTTCCCGGTCATCTCTTCCTCCCCCCGCTGAATTCGTCCAAGAGATTTTAGGCCTTACGGAAACGGCTGTCAACTTACATATAATATCGCCATGGCGAAGAAAATACTCGTTACAGCTTTCGAAGCTTTCGGCGGCAGGGCAGAGAACCCCACCCTGCGCGTGCTGGCGGCGCTCAAGGCCCCGCCCGGCGCGCGTCTCTTAAGGGCGAGGCTGCCGGTGGAAGGCAAGGCCGTCGGAAAAAAGACAGAAGCGCTGCTGTCACGGCTGAAGCCGGACCTGCTGATCTCGCTGGGGCTGGCGGCCGGCGAAGCCGCCATAAGGGTGGAGAGGTTCGGTCTCAATATCGCGGATTACAGGATAAAGGATAACGCCGGCTGGAGCCCCGAAGGCGAGAAGCTGGACCCGGCCGGACCGGCCGGGTATTTCGTCACGGTCGACCCGCTCAAGCTCGCGGCCGCCTGCCGCCGCGCGGGCGCGCCCGCCTATGTCAGCAATCACGCGGGCGGATACGTCTGCAATACGCTCATGTACCGCGCCATGCGCGCCATCGACAAGGCCGGCCTGGCCACGCGCTACGCCTTCATACACATACCCGTCAGCACCGAGATGGCGCTTAAAGAGAAGCCCGGGAAGGGAGTCTCCCCCTCGCTGCCGCTGGCGCTGATGACGGCCGCCGTGCAGTCGGCCCTAAAAGAAGCGGCCGGGTAAAACCAGCCGCCCGGTCAGGCGCCGCCGCCGTTCTCGCCGTAGCCCAGCGAAGCCAGGCCTCCGGCGGAGGTCTCCTTATAGATGCTGGGCAGGTCGTGGCCGGTCTGGTTCATGGCCTTGACCACCTTGTCGAAACTAACCAAATGCCCGCCGTCGCCCAGCAGGGAGAAAGTGGCGGCGTTCATGGCCTTCTCGGCGGCGAAGGCGTTGCGCTCTATGCAGGGCGCCTGCACCAGTCCGCCTATCGGGTCGCAGGTCAGGCCCAGGTGATGCTCCATGCCCATCTCCGCGGCGTACTCTATCTGCCTCTCGCTGCCGCCCAGGAGCTGGGTGGCGGCGGCCGCCGCCATGGCGCAGGCGGTGCCGACCTCGCCCTGGCAGCCCACCTCGGCGCCGGAGATGGAGGCGTTCTTCTTGACGAGGTTGCCGATAAGCCCCGCGGTCAGCAGAGCGCGGTGTATCTTCACCTCTGAAAGCCCCTGGCTCTCCCTGATGCGGTAGAGCACGGCGGGCAGCACGCCGGCCGAGCCGCAGGTTGGCGCCGTCACCACCACCCCGCCTGAGGCGTTCTCCTCTCCCACGGCCAGCGCGTAGGCGAACGAGAGCGTCTTCTTCTTCAGCGATCCGCTGAAACTGGCCGACTTCACGTAGAAGGAAGCCGCCTTGCGGCGCAGGTGAAGGCCGCCGGGCAGGACGCCTTCGGCCTCCAGGCCGCGGCGTATGCAGTCCTGCATGGCGGCCCAGACCTCGGCCATATATTCGAATATCCCCGGACCCTCGGTCTCGGCCGCGTATTCCCAGAAGGATCGTCCGGTCCGGCGGCTCCAGGCCAGTATCTCCTGCATCGTGTTCAGCGAGTAGATCTCAGGGGCCCCGCTTTCGGCGCCGTCGCTGACGCGGCCGCCGCCGGTGCTGTAGGCGGTCCAGGGCTCGGCCCGCGGCCCGTCAGCTACTTCGAAGCGCAGCGCGTTGGGGTGGAAATCCAGGAACTTCTCCGGCTCCCAGGCTATCTCTACCCGCGCCGGAGCCAGGCCCGCCTCCACGGCCTTGTCCGTGAGGTGGCCGCGCCCGGTGGCGGCCAGGCTGCCGTAGAGGGTCACGCGGTAGGCTCTGGCCTCCGGCGTGCGGGCGCGGTAAGCCTCGGCCGCTTTCAGCGGGCCCATTGTATGGCTGCTGGACGGGCCCCGGCCTATCCTGTATATCTCCCGTATGGATTCCATGTCCCTGATCCTCCGCGGCGGCTTGTCCCGCCGGCCGGGCCCGTCAGATACCGGCAACGCCCTTATCGTCGACCTTGAAGGAACACTGTTCACCCTCGCAGGCGTAGTTGAGCGTGAGCCAGGAGGCTCCGGCGGCGGACATCATGTCCACGCTTTTTTCGCCCACGCTGAAAGCTATGCCGAAACCCGCGACGGGCCTGTCGGTGTTCACCCCGGTGCTGTCCAGCACGAACTCGCAGGGAACCGCCGCGCAGGAGTGCTTCAACTCCCGCCACTGGGTGCCCCTCGCGCCCTTAAAAGCCATTTCCAGGCCGCTCTTCCGCACGGTGAACTCGAAGCCTTCGGCGGGAGCGGCGGCATTTTCGGCGGCGGGAGCCTCCGCGCTTTTCTGCTGGCAGGCCGCGGCGCCGAGCAACGCCAGACTTACCGCAAGTATCGGGTATTTCATGGTTGTCTCCTAAAGGACCTTCTTTCCGGCGCTCTGCCGCGCCGGAAACAATCCTACAACTTTTGAGCCCGGGCATGAAAAAGCCCCCGGCCTTAACGGGCCCGGGGGCTTTTCTATTGCCGCGGGGGTCAGGCCGCGGCGGCGGTCTTTTTGGGGGTCTTGGACGGGTGCCAGTCGAGGGCGGCCAGGGTCTCGTCCACTATATGGTCGGCCCATTCCTTGCGCAGTTCGGTCGTGGGCTCGGGCAGCGTGCGGTGGTTTATATTGAACTCGTCGAGCAGGGTGTTGAGGCGGTCGTATATGTCCTTGCGGAACTCCTCGCTCTGCGCGTCGCGTATGCCGTCGTCCACCAGCTCTCCCACCATGGGCAGCTTGTAGATGACGTCGTAGGGGAAGGTCTCGGCGTAGCCGCGCAGGAAATCGCGCAGCATCTTGTTCTCGCCGCAGCGCCGCTCCAGGTAGACCAGGTTGTCGAAGACGCTGCGGTCGCAGACCACCACCTGGTAATGGCGCAGGGTGCCGCGAAGTTCCTCGGTGATATGCTGCATCATGATGTACATCTGGGCGGGCAGCGTGGTGCTCTCGTTTATCGGTATGCCCTGTTCGAAGGCGGTGGCCGCTATCTCGGAGAAGACCTTGACCTTGAGGCCGCGCTTCTTGAGCTCGGCGGCCACCTCGTAGCAGAGGGTGGTCTTGCCGGTTCCGTGGGTCGAGATGAGAGAGATCTTGTAGGGCCGCTTCCTGGTATGGGGCATTTTATTCTCCGGGAAAAAATCTGGTCCGGGAATGTTACACCTTTTCGCGGCGGCGCGGCAAATTTCCGTCGGCGCCCGCCAAACTGCTAAAATGACGGAGGCGTATGGACCTCAAGAAACGTTTCAGCCTCATAAAGAAAGCCCGCCAGGACGGGTCCGCCGCCCGTTTCGACAGCATCATGCGCGACGTCCTGCCCGGCTACAAGCCGTCCGCCGCGCGCGGCAAGTCGCTGGAGGCGGCGATGAAGCTGCTCGGCCGCCGCCGCCTGGCTCCGGCCCTGAGGCGCTTCAATTCCGTCATAAAGAAATCGCCCGAGCCGCGCGCCCTTTCGGGCCGCGCGCTTTGCTGGTGGGAGAAGGCCGACTACGGCCGCGCGCTGGCCGACCTGGACCGGGCCGTCAAGGCCGACGGCGAGAACGAGAACCTGCTGGTCCTGCGCTCCCAGCTCAAGAGCGAGATAGCCTCGATGCACCGCGCCGGCTACCGCGCTTCGGACCGCCTGCGCTGGTACGGCATCGACGACCCGGGCCGGGACTGGAGCGGCGAGGCCGTGGCCGACCTCACCCGGGCGATAGCCCTCAAGCCGGACGCCCCGCAGCTTTACGCGGAGCGGGCGCTTGCCCATATCTACCGCGACGCCCACGCCGCGGCGCTGGCCGACTGCGACCGGGCGCTTGAGCTGGGCCGCGACGACAGCGAAGTGCGCACGCACCGCGCCCTGGCGCTCTTCAACCTCGACAGGCCCGGGGAGGCCGCCGCCGACGCGCGGCGCGCGGTGGACATGGGCCACAAGGACGCCTGGCCTCGGCTGATACTGGGCTGGCTGGCGGCGGCGGGAGAGGATTACCGCGGGGCGATGGCCCATTTCCGCGAGGCGCTGGCCGCCGACAGGAAGAACCCGCAGGCCATGGCCAATATCGGCCGCTGCTACACGGAGCTGGGCGATCTGAACAAGGCCTCGGATTTCATCGACAGGGCGCTCAAGGCCGACCCTTACGATCCCTACACCCACTACGCCCTGGCGCTGTGGTTCGAGCGGCAGGACCTGCCGGGCGAGGCGCTCTGGACATGCCTCAACGCCGCGCTGACCTGCCCTGCCGACGCGCGGCTGATGGAAAAGATATCGGAACTTATAGCGAAAGGCGTCTACCCGTCCGAACCGGACTGAGCTCCCCCGCTAGCGGGCCAGCAGGTCCATCAGCCCCAGCTCGTGGCGGAACCTGAACACCGCCAGCATGATGAAGGCCAGTATCGCGAAGAAGAGGAAGGCGAAAGTGTCGCCGCCCACGGCGCCGCGCGGCGGCGCCGGCAGCACCAGGTTCTCCCCCTTCTCCCTCACATAGTCGGCGTATATGTCGCAGGCCGAGATGATGTATATCGGCCGCAGGAAAAGCAGCACCATGCCCGCCGCCACCACTATCGGCACTCCCGCCCAGAAATAGAACTTGTAGATCGTGCTCTCTATCGGCAGGTCGAAATCCACCAGTCCCGGGAACGTCACGAAGAAAACTATCGTGCCTATGTAGGCGCCTATGCCCACTATCCAGCAGAGGGCCGAATATCCCCCCCTCAGTATCATTACGTCGCTGAACCTGGCCCTGACCATCCCGACCGACCGCCGGCCCGCGTCTATCAGGCCCCGGCCGGTGACCAGCCCGGGCAGTATGCCGATGGTCGCGACCTTCCAGGCGTAGTAGAGCGCCTCGCTCATCGCCTTTTCCAGCGGCGTGCGGCGGTCGCGCTTCTTGGGAAGACGGTCGAGTATGCGCGTCACCGTCCACCAGCCGTCTATCCAGTGGAAGATCCACAGCGGCATCGCGCGCGGCAGCGCCATGCGCATGCAGCCCGCGACGGTGGACTCGCAGCCCAGCCGCGACTGGACGTGCACCGCGCCCATCGCGCCCGAGAGTATGCCGAGGGGGAAGGCGACCATCCCCACCACCGCGAAAGACCAGAGGAATAGGATGACGTCGCCCGGAGTGGCGCCGTCGGAATTGGAGGCCCTGCGCCAGGCCTCCTCGGGTATCCAGCCGATGATCTCCACCCATAGATAGTAGCCGGCCGCTATGCAGGCCCACTGCAGGAGGGCGAAGACTATGAGCTCCTTCTCCTTGAACATCAGGCCCGCGGCGAATTTGGCCCGCTCCCAGAAGCCGGCCAGCCCCGCGCCCAGCGTGGCGCGGGTGTCGCTCATCCCCGGCAGGGAGTACACCTCCTTGCGCACATTTTCCATCGCGGAGAAATATTCGTTTATCCTCATGCGGCAAATATACCAAAAGCGGACCCCGGGCCCCAAGGGCCCAGGCGGGGCAGGGAAATAAAACGCCCCGGGCCTGGGCTTTAAGCCCCATCAAGAGCCTCTCCGGTTATCGCATAATATGAAGGCAGATCGATACCGCGCCAAAGGACCGTAATGAACAGAGCCATAGCCGCTTTAATACTCCTGCTCCCCTCCGCTTCGTTCTCCGCCGGCTTCGGCGACCTCGCCGTCAGCGCCGCCTCCCTGTCCGGGCGCACATTCGTCCCGCCGCCGGCCGCCGCGCTCGCGACGCCCGGCGCCGGAGAGCGGAAGGACGGCGACCGCTGGTACGGCGCCGATTCCCGCCAGGTGCGCCTGCGCTTCGGCACCTACATGCTCTACCGGGTGCCGAAAAGCTACACCGGCGCCGTCTCGCGCATACTGGAGGACCGCGGCCAGCGGGAAAAGATCGAGGAGCTCGTGCGCCTGCAGTTGCAGCACATGTACGGCGCCTTCACCATGCACCCCGGCTTCACGGAGAATCCCGGCATCCCCTCCGGCGACTACAAACTGCGCCTGCTGGAGGCCCAGAAGGTGCCCAACGAGCCTTACGCCTGGATCAGCTACTCCTACGACGACCTGGCCGTCTTCTCGTCCAAAATATTTTCCGGCGGCGGTACGCAAAAGATACGCTTCGCCCTGCCGGTGGACCCGTCCACCATATATTCCAGCGGCTTCCCCCATCCCGGCGCGCGCAAGAACCTCTGCACGGACGAGCATTACAACGGCGAAGGCGACTTCTGGTACTTCTGGAACCCCTACCAGGCGGGCTGCCCCGTCACGGAGGACGAGCTCATAATCGTCGAGACCGACCTGGAGCCCCTGCCGATGACGCGCGGCACCTACCCTGAGTACGACCGGCTCTACGGCGACAACGGCAACGGCCCCGAGCTGAAAGTGACCTACCTGGTCGGCATAGACGAAAGTTTCCACAGCGGCGACCTGGGCCGCCGCACCTTCCGCGACGCCTTCGGCCTGCTCAAGGACGCCGGCTTCGAGGTCTCGGCCGACGAGAGCCGGCGCAAGTCGCTCTATTTCCGCCGCGGCTCCGCCCGCACCGTGATCGACATGCGCCTTGTGGACCCCGACAGCGCCGAGTTCGCGGCCGCGGCCGTCGAGGCGATGCGGACCTCCGACATCTTCCTCTACGACGGCCACTCGGGCCTGGGCGGCTACCTGGACCCCGAGCGCCTCGCCGCCGACGCCGGCGCCCCGCTCGAACTGCCTAAGGAGAAGTACCAGATCTTCGTCTTCCAGGGCTGCTCCACCTACGCCTATTACAACGGCAATTATTTCCGCCTCAAGCGCGGCCCCGGCGACCCGAAGGGGACCAAAAACCTCGACATCGTCACAACCGGCATAGGCGCCGCCTTCGAAGTGGGAGCCAGGGCCGACGCGGCCTTCCTGACCAGCGTGACCATGGGCAACCGCCCCTCCTGGCAGACGGTGATCAACCGCATACACGCCGCCGAGGGCGACATGACCGCCCTCACGCACGTCAACGGCGACGAAGACAACCCGACGGCTCCCTGAGCCGGCGCTCCGACGGGGCCCGCTCCCGCCTCCGGGAACGGGCCCCGATGATTTATATAATGTCGGAACGATATGAACAGGACGCTCAAGATAACCCTGGCCGCGGCCGCCGCCTTCCTGCTGGCCTGGCTGGGCCGCGCCGCCTATCTGCGAGCGGTCTACCCCGAACCCATGAGCGCCGAGAAGCGGCGGGAACTGCTGTCACAGCCCGTGCTGCACGCCGCCAATTACCGCTTCGACCCCGCTTCGACCCTCGAAAGCCGCATAGGCCCGCCCCCCCTCTTCCTGCTTAACTGGCTCAGGTCGCTGGACGACCGGCCCGGCTACACGGGCTACACTCCGACCCCGGCCCAGCGCCGCATGATAGCCGCCTGGTTCGACCTGCTGCCCGGAAATATGCGGGAGGTCCTGCGTGAGAGGCTTCTGGGCGTCTACCTGGTCAACGATTTCCTGGGCAACGGCCTGAGCAACCTGGTCCTCGGCAGCGACGGCGGGAAATATTCATGGGCGGTGATAAACACCGCCGGCCTCTCCAAAACCCTGTCGGGGACGCTCACCGAGCGCGAAGCGTCGGTCTTCAAAGGCGGCGGCGTAAGCGTGGACTGCGGCGGCGCGGGCGAGCCGCCCGGGGCCTTCTACACCTTCTTCCACGAAATGACCCACGCCTACGACTATACGTCCGGGATAACTCCTTACGTGGAAAGGGAATGGGAAGAACTGCTCCGCGGGCGGCCGCCGAAGAAAAGGCAGCGCTGGGACGTATGGGCCGCCTACGAGAAACCCCTGCCGGAACACGACCACCCGCTCAGGACGAAGCTGCGCTTCTACGGCATGGGCGGCGGCCCGCTCCTGGACATATCCGAAGCGGGCGCCCTATACGCCTGGCTTGAAAAGTCCCCCTTCACCTCGCTTTACGGGACGCAGAACTGGGCCGAGGACGCCGTGGAACGGGTGGTCCATAAAGCGATATCGGACAAACTGGGCGGCCCGTGCCGGGTCGTCCACCCGGGCGGCGGTTTCACGCCCGGCCCCGCGGCGGCCGCCAGGTCGGAAGCGCTCTACCTGCGGCTCTCCGGGAAATAGCCCCGCTTTTTACCTGCTGCCGCGGCGGACCATCAGGTCAAGGTCCTCGCGCAGGCTCTGCAGGTCCTCTTCGTGCTCCACTTCCTGCTCGAGTATCGTGAGCGCCATGTTGTAGGTGACCATGTCCTTGTCCTTGGTCATGTCCATCAGCGCCTTGTAGGCGCTTATCGCGCACTGCTCGCCGGCTATGTTCTGGTCCAGCAGGACGGCCACGTAGGGGTCGGCGGGCGCGTCGTACTTGCACGGAGACTCCTTGCCCCAGCCCTCCGGGGTCAGCACCGGGGTGCCGCCCAGCTGTATGATGCGGCCCGCCAGCATCACGGCGTGGTTAAGCTCCTCGGTGGCGTGAAGGTTGAGTTCGGAAGCCACGGCGTCCTTCATCGGGCCCTTGATGACCTTGGCGCCCAGCCAGTACTGGTAATAGGCCAGCCACTCGCTGGCGAAGGCGCTGTTGAGCTTCTTCAGCAGCTCATCCACGTCCAGCCCGACTATCTCCCTCGCTCTTGTGCCCATGTGAACCTCCGTCGATCTCCAGTCTAGAAACCGTCAATCCTCGTAAACGATATCCCCGGAGCGCAGCGAGAAGCCCCGCGGCGACGCCGAGTAGGCCGCGGGGGCGAACCCGTTGAAAGGGTCTTTAGGGATTTCCGGCAGCAGGGCCGGGACTACCCGCTCAAGCGCGTCAGGCAGGCGGCCGCGGCGGCGCTGGTATTCCTTGACCGCCAGGGCGGCGCGCAGCAGGCCAAGCCTGGCCGCGGCGGAATGATGAACGGGGAAAATTTTCCAGTAACCGGCGGCGTTCCGGGCGGTGAGGATATGGACCATGGAATCCGCCATACCGGACCTCACGGCGTGCGCGTCGCCGACCGTCACCTTGTAGCCGCCGATCACCCCGAGTTTCCCGCCGCGCGCGTCCTTCGCCGCCAGCTCCCGGAGCTGGCCCTTAACGAAGTCCTCCGCGGCGGCGGGATCGTTCCGGAGGAAGGCCTCCCTGAGAGCGGACGCCCTCGCGTCGGCCGCGGCGTCGAAGCGCGAATAGACGAGCGCGAAATAATCGTCGTTCTGCAGCCGCCGGTAGGCGTAACGCCTGTAGAAAGGCATGACGCCGCGCTCGAGCACGGCCTTCTCCGGGTTGAGATCCTGGCGCAGCTGGTTCTTCTCCAGTTCGGCCGACTCGGCGCACATCAGCTCCGGCATCCTCTCCATCGCGGCCAGGGCCCGGCCCAGCCGGACGGCCAGCTCGCGCATGTAGGAAGGGGAGGGAGTCCGGCCGCGCAGGCTCTCGGCGAAAAAGGGATAGGCCTTCTCCGCGCATTCGCCCAGCGCCGCGGCCCCGTAGAGGGTGAAGGCTTTCTGCTCCGCCAGCTGGGCGATGAAGCCGGCCGCGGCCAGCAGGCCGGCCTCGGCGCCGGCCCGGTCCCCGGACGCGGCCCGGCGGCGGGCGTCTATAAGCATCAGCCGGAATATCTTGAGATGGGGACCGTAGTCCGGCCCCTGACCGCGGGACGCCGGACGCTCCGTTTTCGCGGCCAGCAGGAAGCCGTCGCTGGGCAGGGCCGCCGCCCGACGGAACATTTCCATGGGCAGGGCGTTGTCGGAAAGCAGGATCTCTACCCCGCCGTCGCGGGACAGGGAGCGCCCGTCCCTGGAGAGAAGCCCGTCCACCAGGCCCAGCTGCAGGTCGTCCACGCGCACGCCGGCCACGGCCTTCTCATATCCTGCACGCACCGTCGCCGCGGGGCAGCAGAGCGATACGGCCAAAAACCCCGTGAAAATTCCGAGCCTCATATACCCTCCCCCGCGGCCGGGTCGAAAAAAACGATATCCTTGTCCCCCGTCATCTAAGGAAGATTATAAAACATTAGGGCGCGGCCGCGCCGTTCGGGCTCAGCCGAAAAGGTAGAGTTCCTCTTCCGCGCGCGTGACCCCGGTGTAGAGCCAGCGCCGCCAGGTGTCGTCGTCCATCTTCGGAAAACGCTCCTCGAACATCACCACCCGCCGGGCCTGGCCGCCCTGCGCCTTGTGCACGGTCAGCGCGTATCCGAAATCGAAAAGGTCCCCCAGCATCGCCAGCTTGCGGTCGGCCGTGAAATTCACGCCTGTTTTCGCGCCGAACTGCGGCGCGTAGATCAGCCCGTGATAGGGCCTGTCCCGGTCGTCGAGGTCTATCTCCGCCTCGTACCAGTCCTTATTGTAAGAAGCGATATGGGACAAGGTCCCCAGCATGCCGTTGAATACGCCTTTCTTGCGGTTGTTGCGCAGGCAGATGACCCGGTCGCCGCTCGACGGCTCGGCCGTCTCGAAGCCGCGGTTGCCGCGTATGAACTGGTTGAGTTTATTGCGCGTGGAGTTGTAGCCGCAGAGTATCATGGTCTCCGGCGACCAGCTCTCCAGCAGCTCGCCCGACTTCTCCGCCGCGTCGGGGTCGTCTTTCAGGTACTTGACGACGCCCTGCCCGTACCTGCGCGGCCCGATGATGCCCGTCGAGCGGGCGGCTTCGGAAACTTCGATGATGGGATTGCCGCGCGCCTGGCGGTGTATGTGCGTAAGCATGATCTCCGGCGCGCGCATCAGGTTGAACTTCCCCTCGATGGGCGGCAGCTGGCCGTGGTCGCCCACCGCCGCCACCGGCACGCCGTAGGAGAGCAGGTCGTGCCAGATGACCGAGTCCACCATCGACGCCTCGTCGACTATTATCAGGTGGCGCTCGAGCGACTCCTTGCGGTCCCAGCCGGCTATGCGGCCGTCGGAAGTCTCGCGAGGCGTGTAGATGAGGCCGTGTATGGTGCCGACCGTGTCGCCGGGCATCGTCGCGCCGGATTCCTTCAGCCGGCCGCGCATGTTCTGCGCGGCCTTGCCGGTATAGCTGCAGAAAGAGACCTTGAGCCCTTTCTGAAGGCGGGCCAGCTCGCGCCTGAACACGGCGATGAGCGTGGTCTTGCCGGTGCCGGCGTAGCCGCCCAGGGTTATGAAAGGCCGGCGGGCCGGATCTTTATACCAGCCAAGCAGGGCGGCCAGCGCCTTTTCCTGGTCGTGCGATAATTCCATAAAGGACGGGAGCTATTTGCCCCGCAGGTCGGCGACATACCAGTCCTCTATCTTCCGGCGCGCCCAAGGGGTCTTGCGCAGGAAGGTGAGGCTGGACTTCACGGTGGGGTCGAACATGAAGCAGCGTACCGGGACGCGGCGGGCCATTTCACGCCAGCCGTAACGCCGGGCGAGGGTTTTCACAACGGCCTCGAGCGTCACGCCGTGCAGCGGGTCGCGCTTATGTTTCTGGGGCGAGTCCATCCGGGAGACGGGGCGGCTCAGCGGCCGCGCAGCAGGCCGGCGACCTTCATTTCCAGCGTTTCGAAGTTCGGCGGCTTGGGCACGAAGCCCCTGAAGTTGCGCTCCTGCGCGAACATCTTCTGCATGCCCTCGTCGATGTTGCGGCTGCTCATGACCAGCACGGGGATGCCGGCGGTGTCGTAATCCGAGCCGAGCTCCCGCAGCACCTCTATGCCGTTCATGTCCGGCATCATGATGTCGAGCAGGATCAGGTCGGGCTGGGCGGCGGCTACCTTGGCCAGGCCGGTCCGGCCGCCCGCCGCCAGCTCGATCCTGTAGCCGCGCCGGGTGAAGAACTCGGAGGTCAGGCCGCTGAAGTCGTCGTCATCGTCTATCATCAGTATGGAAGGCATAGGGTTCTCCGGCCTCCTATTCTACAAAAACAAAAGGCCGCCGGGGGGCGGCCTTCGCGGAACGGAGAGGGCTCACACGGCCAGCAGTTCCTCTATCTTTCGCTGCAGCATGGCGAAGTCCACCGGTTTGGCCACGACGCCCCGGAAGTTGCGCTCCTGGCCGAACATGTCGCCCATGCCCGGGTCTATGTACTTGCCCGTGAGAATGATCACCGGGATGTCCGAAGTGTCCGGGTCCGAGTTGAGTTCCCGCAGCACTTCTATCCCGTTCATGTCGGGCATCATGATGTCCAGCAGGACTATGTCGGGCCTTGCGGAGGCGGCCTTCTCCAGGCCCTCCCTGCCTCCCCCCGCCAGCGTCACCGCGTGCCCCTGCCTGGAAAAATGGGACGCGGCGAGGCCGCTGAAGTCCCTGTCGTCGTCTATCAGAAGTATGGCTGACATTCTCCCCCCCTCGTCTCCCGCCCTATTCTACAAAACAAAAGCCGCCGTTTCACCGGGCGCAGGCCCAGTCCGGGCTCTCGCCGGCCCCCGGCAGGGCGGGGTCCAGCGATACGCTGACGCAGCTGCGCCCGTCGGCCAGCCTGGCCAGGCGGTACCAGCGGTTCAGGAAGCCCGCGGCCGGGTCGAAACGGAAAGCGGCCTCGAAATCGTCCCTCGACCTGAAATGCGCGGCCAGCCCGCTGCGCTCGTAGGTGAGGGCGGGCAGAGCCGCTATCCGTATAGAGCCGCCGTCGACGGCCGCGCCGCGGTATTCCGCCAGCGGCTCCGTCGTCACGGAAAGAGCGGCTGACCCGGCTATATTCCCGCAGCCGCCGGCGCAGGATGCGGCGGCCGAGCTGACCGGCGCGTCCGCCCAGGTCACCCCGTCGCGCGTTGCCGCGAGGGAGAAATCCCCCGAAACTCCGGCGCCGGCCCGGGCGGCCGCTATCACCCGCTTCCCCGCGGCGTCATAGGCCGAGAACCAGAGCCGGAACGGTCCGCCGGTCTCGCCGGGCCGCTCGGAGAAGGCCAGCAGGAAAGGGCCCCGCTCCGCGCCGAACACACCCGCCGGGCAGCCGTCCCGTCCGCCGGCCGGCGAGAACCCGCCGGGGCCTATGCCGGAAAAATGGACGCCGCGGGCGTCCTCTATCCAGAACAGCGCCGAACTCTCCGCCGGGTCGTCCGGCAGCGCCGCGGAAAGCAGGGCGAAATCGAAGCCGCCGCGGGAACAGTCCGCCGCGGCCGGCGCGGAAGAGCGGAACAGTTCCTCCCGGGAAACGGAGAAAGACGGGTCGGCGCGGTCCAGCGCGGCCGCCGCCAGCCAGCGGTCGGCCGCGCGCGGAGCCGAGAGCAGCTTGCGGAACACGGGCCGCGCCAGGTCGGCCATCGCGCCCTCCCGCGGCAGGGAGCCCACCGCCGTGAAGGAGACCGCGGGCAGGACGCTCCTGAGCCTGGCGGCCGCCTCCGCGGCCTCCGGCGACTGGGCCCGGCTCTGTATGGCCGGCGCCGCGGCCTCGCCGGCGGCGCGCAGTTTCGGCCACCAGTGCCAGACCACGGCCGCCCCTCCGGCCAGGAGAGTGAGCAGGAACCAGGAGCGCGACAGGGACGGGACGACCCCGCGGCCCACGCCCTCGTCGAAGCGGAAGCGTATGGGCAGCGACCTTATGAGCTTGAGGCGGAAGAGCAGCGGGCTCAGGCCGAAGGCCAGCTCGGAGACCAGCATGTGCAGCAGCGACCAGGCCATGACCAGGACCGTGAAGCCGGTCATCACCCAGCCCCAGCCGCCAGCCGCGAAAAGTTCCAGCACGCGGTGGAACTCCGCCACGCCCGGCAGCTTTATGAGCGAAGGCGCCCTGGACAGGAAAAGATAGCCGACGACGCCCAGGAAGAAGGCTGGCGGCGTATGCGGCTTCAGCCTGCCCGTGCGCCGGTCCCTGAAAGTCACGCCCAGCATCACGTACATGAAGCCGAAGCCGCAGATCTCCCGCCACAGCAGCGAAGGATGCCATTGCCCGTTGAGCGCGGTATAGAACATCATCAGCGCGTAGGCGGCGGAAAGAAGCGCGGCGTAAACGACGTTGAGCAGCGCGTAAGCCTCGGCGAAGATCACCCGCTTCACCGCGGCCATCACCAGGTCGGAGAGCCGCGACAGCATCCAGAACATCGCGCTGATGCTGCTCAGCGTGCGCACCGGGACCAGCAGGGCCTGGAAACCCGGCGAGTTCCACAGCGCCAGCGCGCCGTCCGTCAGGGAGTTCGCGTCGGGCGGCGTCACGCGGGCTTTCGCCCCTCCCCGCGGCTGAAAAGGCGGTCGAAAGCCCTGCGCAGCGGCGGCGTGCAGGCCCGCCGCAGCTCGGCCAGGTCGGCAGGGCGCAGCTCGAAATTCCTGCCGTTGTTGAGCGCGGACATGACGGCGCGCTCGTCGTCCACGTGGTCCAGGCCCAGCGCGTGGCCCATCTCGTGCGCCGCCAGCCGCGTCAGCTGCTCCCTGTCGTGGTACTTGTAAAGCTCTATGGCCCGGCCGCGCTCGTCCTGCCTGTATATCCCTTCCTCGTAGACGCCCATGGCCGAGCCCTCGCGGTTGTACTGACTCACGTTCATGTTCAGGTCGACTATAAGCTGGTTCATGGCCGTGGCCAGCGCGTTGAGCGTGTCTATATCGGCGTTTACGGCGGACTCCAGCCTCTTCAGCCCGGCGTATTCGCGGGCCAGCCGCGACCTGACGGTATCGAAGATACGTTTCTGCGCCGGCGTGGCGTGACCGATCTGATTATACTCGGCTATGACGGAATTGTACTCCGCCTCGTCCCGCTTGTAGGCGGCCAGCCGGGCGTCCAGCCGGGCCCGGTGAGGCGCCAGCGCCGCCGCCACGGCGTCGTAGCGCTTCTTCATCTGCTCGTAGGCCGCGGCCGTGCGGTCGGTATTCAGGCCCAGCCTCCTGAGACGGTCCACGGACTCCTGCCTGACGTCGTAAACCATGCTTACGGCTATATCCCCCCCGCCGTCCCTGCGCTCGAGCAGGTCCAGGCCGGAGAGCCCCTCCCAGATCGCTTCGGCGTCCCTGAGGATGGCGGCGAACTCCTCCTCGGTCAGGCCGTAGCGCGGGTCTATGCCGGATATGTGATAGGAGACCGGCGAAGAGCAGGGCATCAGCCTGGCCCTGATTACGCCGGCCGTCGAGGACAGTTCGGCGCGGTGCGAGTACCAGTACCAGGCCGCGGCCGCGGCGACGGCTATCAGCAGCGTCCAGTCTATGATCCTGCGCATACCTGATTTTACATTTCCCCCGGCCTCAATAAAAAGGCCGCCCGTGAGGGCGGCCGCCGCGCGGGGCGGGAGCCGTCGGCTTCAGCCGCCGCAGAAGCGCGATACCAGCGAAGTCAGCTTCTCTATGCGCGAGGGCTTGTGGAGCACGTCCACGGCCCCCAGCCCCCCGGTCTTGCCGTCGGCCGAGTCCACGCCGGTGATTATGGCCACGGGTATCTTGGCCAGCTCCGGGTCCTCCTGCTGCGCCTTGCGGAACTCCCAGCCGTTCATCTCGGGCATCATCAGGTCGAGAAGGATCAGGTCCGGAGGGCTGTCGGTCCTCTTGAGGTAATCCAGCGCCTCTTTCCCGTTGTGAGCGACGGCAGTGCGCCAGCCTTTCTCGGCCAGCGCGGCGCTTATCAGGCCACAGATCTTCTTGTCGTCGTCCACTACCAGGACCATGTGTTCCCTCTTCATCTTGCCTCAGTCTTCTACCGCGAAACCGGACCAGAAAACGGCCGCTTCGGGGCTCAGGCCGGGCTCGCAGGTTTCCGTGCAGGCCTGCACCAGGTACAGATCATACTTTTTTACGCCGTGCCTCCGCGCCATCACGCGGAACCTGCGCCCGCGCTCCAGCATGACCTCGTCCTCGCCCTGGTCTATGAGCAGGGCCCGTTCCTCGGGGCGGGTGAAATAGATCGCGAATACCGCCCGGCGGGACTCGTCCTCCGGGTCCTTCTCGACGGCGAAATAGCGCGCGACGCCGAAATCGGCCGAGGCCGAGACATAGGCCTTGTCCGTGAACTCCTCTCCCTCTTCGAAAGGCTTGTTCCCGCGCCAGCCGAGCCCGAGGCCGCGGAAAACCACGATATCGCCTGGGATGGCCGGCGCCCGCTCCATCACGCGGTCGATGCGCCCGACCATCTCCCTCGCCGACTCCGGGCTTATGCCGTACCAGTCGTAGGGCTCCGGGTAAAAGCGCAGGTAGCCGTTTATCTCGCCGTAATAGGTGTCGTCCTTGCTGATATAGGTCTCCACGTCCATTACCTCGTCATCTGTGGAGCCGAAATAGTCCTCGGATGGATAGCCCAGGCCGCGGTAGAGCGAGTCGAAATCGTAGACTCGCGCCGCTTCAGCCCCGGTCGCGATGAACAAGGAGGCGGACAGGAGCAGGCAGGCGGCCAGCTTTTTAGGGAGTAACTTCACATATATATAGTAGCGGTATGGGGCCGTCCGCGCACGGGGCTATGGACCCAAGAGCGTCAGGTTTTTAGGCCTATTGGCATTAAAATTGCTCCAATCTCGGCATAAGCCTGAAACCCAGACAAGCGAGGTAAAAAGTGATGAAAAGATCGATACTATTCTCTATAGCGATAGCGATGGCCGCGGCCGGAACGGCGCAGGCGCAAACGGCCAGGGAGCAGCTTTTCGGTGAGAATCCCCCGGAGATAGAACTGCCGGAGGCTTCAGCCCGCGTAATAGCGGGAGCCGGGGACACGGACTCCGCGCTGAAAAACCGCAACCTTCCCCAGCCTGGCCAGAACATCCTGGGCAGGGACGGGTTCTCTTCCAGGGTAACGGCAATGCAGAGCTACCGGGAGGTCCTCAACGCGCTGCGCCAGATGGGGATCAAGGTCGTGGAATCGCCGGAGGGCGGGGTTTACTCGTACCTGGAACCCAATTACAACGGAATGGGAAGCTACACTAAGTACGGCTACATAATCGAATACCAGGGGGCGCAGGTCGTCCTGGACGGCTTCAGCCCCCCCAAGGTGGCGATGGACCAGTGGCAGCTGGACTCGGCGGTATCCGCCCTCAAGCGGTTCAAGGCGCATATCGTCTCCTCCAACGGCAATCACATCAGTTACATCAGGTATAAGTCCAAGCCGACCCTGCAGTATACCTACGAATTCGCCGACTCTCGTAACAAAGCTGAAAGAGTGAAGTCGGACACGGAGTACAACCTGCGCAGCAGGGGATTCGAGACGCTGTTCGGCACCATCTACGAGGATAAATATTACGACCAGAACTGGATGGGCTGGAAATACAACTACCACGTGAACGTGGTCTATCTCTCGATAGTGGACTGAGAAAGCGCGGAAAATAAAGCCCGGGGCCGGATACGCCGGTCCCGGGCTCTTTATCGTCCCCGCGGCGGGCTTTCAGCGGCCCTGTTTTTCCATGAAGGCGCGCATGGCCTCGGCCATGGCGCCCATCGGCTCTTCGCGGCGCGGCCGCTGGTCGGGCCGGCGCTGCGGCCGTTCCTGACGCGGGCCGGCGGGGGCGTTCCCGGCCGGGCGGCCGCCGCGGCTCTCGCGCGGGCCTATGACCGGGTTGGATTTCATCGACAGGGCGATGCGCTTGCGGGCCGTGTCCACGTCCAGCACGGTGACGCTGACGCGCTGGCCGACCTTGACCACAGAGGCGGCGTCGCTGATGAAGCGGTCGGCCAGCTCGCTGATGTGGACCAGGCCGTCCTGGTGCACGCCGATATCGACGAAGGCGCCGAAGGCGGCGACATTGGTCACTATGCCGGGCAGCTTCTGTCCCGGCTTGAGGTCGTCCATCTTCTGCGCGTCGCCGAAAGAGAAGGCCTCGAACTGTTTTCTCGGGTCGCGCCCGGGCTTGGCCAGCTCGGCCAGGATGTCGCGCAGCGTAGGCTCGCCGGCGCCTTCGGAGATGTAGTTCTTTATCTCTATCTTCGCCCGCAGGCCGGCGTCGGCCACCAGGTCCTGCACCCTGCAGCCCAGGTCTTTGGCCATCTGTTCCACTATCGCGTAGCGTTCGGGGTGGACGGCGCTGGCGTCGAGCGGGTTCTTCCCCTCGCGTATGCGCAGGAAGCCGGCGGCCTGCTCGAAGGCCTTGGGACCGAGCCGCGGCACCTTCTTGAGCGCCGCGCGGCTGGCGAAGCCGCCGTTCTCGTTGCGGTAATCCACGATGTTCTTGGCGAGCGCCGAATTGAGGCCGGAAACATAGGAGAGCAGCTCGCGGCTGGCGGTATTGACCTCCACGCCGACGCTGTTGACGCAGCTTTCCACCACCGTGTCGAGGCTCTTCTTGAGGCCGTTCTGGTCCACGTCGTGCTGGTACTGGCCCACGCCTATGGACTTGGGATCTATCTTGACGAGTTCCGCCAGCGGGTCCATCAGCCGGCGGCCGATGCTGACCGCGCCGCGCACGGTGACGTCCTTGTCCGGGAACTCCGTGCGCGCGGCCTCGGAGGCCGAATAGACCGACGCGCCGCTCTCGTTCACCATGACTATTATGACGCCGTCCAGCTTCAGCCCGCGGACGAACTCCTCGGTCTCGCGGCCGGCGGTGCCGTTGCCGATGGCTATGACCTCGGTCTTGAAATGGGCGGCCAGCTTCTTCACCTTCTCCGCGGCGCCGGCGGCCGCGCCCTCGCCGTTATGCGGGTAGATCACGTCGTCGTGCACCAGCTTGCCGTTGCGGTCCAGGCAGACCAGCTTGCAGCCGGTGCGGAAGCCGGGGTCCAGCGCCAGCACGCTCCTGTGCCCCAGCGGCGAGGCCATCAGTATCTCGCGCAGGTTGCGCGCGAAGACCTCTATCGCCTGCGCGTCGGCGCGCTTCTTGGTCTCCAGCCGCGCCTCGCCCTCCATCGAGAAGACCAGCAGCCGGTCGTAGGCGTCGGTCACGGCCTCCTTCACCTGCGCCCCGCAGGCGGAGCCGTTCTTCACGAACAGCGGCTCCAGCAGCGCCAGCGCCTCGTCGCGGTCCGCTTCTATGCGCATCGAAAGGAAGCCCTCGGCCTCGCCGCGGCGCATCGCGAGTATCCGGTGCGACGGGGCCTTGGCCGCCGGCTCCTTCCAGTCGAAATAATCCTTGAACTTGGCCCCCTCCTCCTCCTTGCCCGCCAGCGCCTTTGAATGGAAGAAGCCCTTGTTGGCGAAAAGCTGCCGCAGCCGGGCGCGGGCGGTCTCGTCCTCGCTCACCCGCTCGGCGATGATGTCGCGCGCCCCGGCCAGGGCCTCGCCGGCGTCCTTAACGCCTTTCTCTTCGCTGACATAGGCCGCCGCCAGCTGGAAAGGGTCGTCGCCGCCCTGCCCGTAAATCTTATCGGCCAGCGGCTCCAGGCCTTTTTCTTTGGCGATCATGGCGCGGGTGCGGCGCTTGGGCCGGTAGGGCAGGTATATGTCCTCCAGCCTGGCCATGGTCTGCGCGCCTTCCACCTTCGCCTTGAGCTCGTCGGTGAGCAGGCCGCGCTCGGTCAGCGACTTGAGTATGGCGTCGCGGCGGGCGTCGAGTTCCTCGAGCCGCTCAAGCCGGTCCTTGATATTGCCCAGCTGCACCTCGTCCAGGCCGCCGGTGGCCTCCTTGCGGTAGCGGGAGATGAAAGGGATGGTGGCGTCCTCTTTGAAGAGTTTTATGGCCGCGGCCACGCCTGAAGCGTTGAGGCCAAGCTCGCCGGAAATTTTGTCAACGTACGCGTCGCTCATCGATGTCCTCCGGTTCAAAGTAACTGCAAGGATATAAAAAAGTCGGCCCGCCGGACCACGACCCGGGAAAGGCAAAAGAAAAGCCGCCGGGAAAACCGGCGGCTTTTACTGCCCGTGATACAGCGGGATTATTACGCTTTTATCGCGCCTATTCCCCCGCCGGCCAGCAGAAGCGCGCCGAAAGCCGTCATCCCCGCGGAGAATTCCCTCTCCACGGAACCGGCGGGGCTGAAGTAAACGTAAAGCTCGTAGCTGACCAGGGCCAGGCCCAGAAGGGCGGCCAGCACCATGGCGTATTTAAGGACCGGGAACCCCTTCTCCTCCGGCCCGACGGCGGCCGGGGCCGGCCTGGCGACCTGCACGCCTTCCGGCCCGCCGCTGAGGCCCAGCAGTTTCTTTAGCAGCGACAGCTCGCGCGGGTCCAGCCAGATCCCGCCGCAGGAGTCGCATTTATCCACCAGCAGCATGGGATTCACCAGGCCCCCGCGCGACATTTTGACCTTGCAGCGGGGGCAGTCGATAGTGTCGGGCTTCGGCGAGATCAGGCCGAAACCCGCGGGGACTTCCCCCTGGGACTGCTTCAGCAGCGCCTCCAGCTCTCCCTTGTCGAAAAAGATTCCGTGGCAGCCGGGACAGACGTCGAGTGGGATCTTCCCGAGCTCCTCGGTCTTCACCAGCGTCTCGTGATCGCACTTGGGACAATCGGTCATCGGGCAGCCCTCCTCCGTAAACATCGCTCATCTTTATACTATAAAACCGGCCGCGAAATCAGACCGGGCTACTTCAGCAGCGGCAGCGAAACGGTCACCCTGGCGCCGCCTCCGGGCGCGTTCCCCGCCTTCGCCGAACCGCCGTGGCGCTCGGCGTACTTCCGCGCTATGCTCAGCCCCAGCCCCACGCCGCGCGGCCTGGTCGTGAAGAAAGGCTCGAAGGCCTTCTCTCCGTCGCCGCCGGGAAAACCCGGGCCGGTGTCGGTGAACGAGAGGTGCGCCATCTTATCGTCGTGCGAGCACTCGATGGTTATCACGCCTCCCTCCGGCATGGCCTGCGCCGCGTTGGCCATCACCTGCCGCAGCGCGTAGCGCATCGCCTCTATGTCCACGCTGACCTTGGGGTCCTCCGGATCGTAGACCGTCTTGAGCGTGACGCCCTGCGGCAGCGGGAAAGCGCCGGCCAGGTCGTCTATGCCCGCGTTCATCCTGGCGGGCGCCAGCTGGAGGTCGCGCTCGCGCGTGAAGGCCAGCATCTCCTCGATAACGTCGTTGCCGTGCTTCACCTCTCCCTCTATTATCCCCAGGTGCTTGGCTACCTTGGGGTCCGGTCCGGCCCCGCCGGCGGACAGCTTGGTCTTTATGAAATAGAGCGAATTGGAGATTATCGCCAGCGGGTTGCGCAGCTCGTGGCTGACCACGCTGGCCATCTGCCTGAGCAGGTCGGGCTTATCTTTCTTGTCGTTGTCGGCCATATTCACGATATTTTATACCTTTTTGAGCCTTTCCGCGCCCGTCCTCCCGAAAATAGCCGCGAAAACCGCGATGAAACCAGGCCACTAAACAACGTCCCCGGCTATAAGGTAAACTTGTGGACATGCGCTGGCTGAAAAACCCCCTGGACCGCGACATCTACCGCATAGCCTTCCCGGCCTTCCTCGGCTTCCTGGCCTTCATCCTCTTCGACGCCGTCAACATCTTCTGGATAGGCAGGATGGGGACCTCCGCCATAGCCGGCGTGGCTTCGGCCGCCTTCCTGACCTGGGCCGTCTACGCCGCCATGAACGCCACCAACGCCGGCGCCAACAGCCTCATAGCCCAGGCTTTCGGCGCGGGCAGGCGGGACGAGGCGCGCGACATCGCCGTCGAGGCCGCCTGGCTCGGCCTCGGCGCCGGACTGCTGTTCATGGCCCTGCTGCTCCCGTCCATCGGGGGGATCTTCAGCCTCATGGGACTGCAGCCCGAGACGGCCGCCTACGCCAGGCAGTACCTCACGATCTTCACACTGGCCATGCCCCTCTACTACCTCTGCAACCTGGCCGGCGCCGTCTTCAACGCCTACGGCGACACGCGCACCAACGTCATCATAATGTCCTCGTCGGTGGCGCTCAACATAATACTGGACCCGGTGCTGATACTGGGCTGGGGCACGGGGCGGCCTTTCGGCGCGGCCGGCGCGGCCTCCGCCTCCGCCGTCTGCACCGCCTGCGCCCTCGCCGTCCAGGTAGTCTTCCTGCGCCGGCGGGAATACCTGCCGCCGCTCTCCGAAGTGCTGCGCGTACCGGCCTTCAGGCGTTCGCTGAGGATACTCCGGATAGGAGTGCCGGCCGCCGCGGTCAACGTGGTATGGTCGCTGATCTACCCGGCGCTGACCTCCATCATCACCCGCTTCGGCGAGGCGCCGCTGGCGGGGCTGAGCGTCTGTTTCCGCCTCGAAGGGTTCCCCTACTTCCTGGGCATCGGCTTCTCCACGGCCATGGCCGCGCTGGTGGGCCAGGCCTACGGCCGCGGCGACATGGCGCGCGTCAGGCAGGTGGTGGCGCGCGGCCGCTTCCTGATAACGGCCCTGCTCATGCCGGTGGCGCTGGCTTTCATCCTCATCCCGGAACTGCTCGTGCGCCCGCTCACGCAGGACCCCGAGGTGATAGCCCACGCCGCGAGATATCTGCGGGTCATCGGCTATTTCGAGGTCTTCCTGGGGTGGGAACTGATGTTCGAAGGGGTTTTCACCGGGCTGGGCCACACTCGCGACTACATGCTCATCGCCGTGCCGCTGACAGTGGCCCGCTGGCCCGCCGCCTGGCTGCTGGCCGTGACGCTGGGACTGGGCACGGCCGGCGTCTGGTGGGCGATAAGCGTTTCCACCCTGCTGAAAGGGGTCTGGGCCTCCTGGCTCTTCCACCGCGGAGGGAGCACGCTGCGGCTGCTGGCCCCGCCGGAGCCGCGGCTGGCCCCGCAGCAATAGACAAAAAAACCGCCGGGGTCGTCCCGGCGGCCGCGCGCGTCACGGGCGTTCGGAGCAGTCAGTCGCCGGAGCCGCTCCGGCCGGACTGCTCCTGCGCCTGTTTCATTATCGTCGAGAGGTCGGGCATGCCCTGCCGGCCGGCGGCATTGGACGGGGCCACATTGGTGGGGGTTATGGACTTGAACGGGACCATCTTCATGCGCGGCACTACGGTGGAATTGGTCCCGGCTTTCGGCTTCGCGGCCGTCTTCCCGGCGGCGGGGGCCGTTGGCCCGGCCACCTTCGCCGCGGGCGCGGGCGAAGCGTCCGGAACCTCCGCCTTTTCTTCGTCCTCGCCGTAATAGCCGGCGTTGGTCTCGCTGAACATGTCCAGGCTGCCGCCGCCGGGATTCTCCGAGCGCGCGAGCGGGTTCAGCTCCGGCGGCGGGGCGTCCTCGCCGGAAGAGCTGAAAATATCCTCCCGCTGCGCCGCCGCCGGCGCGGACGCCTCCTCCCCCCCGCTCATCATGAACTTTATGCCGGCCAGCGCCAGCAGCGTCAGCGATATTATCGACGCTATTATGATCAGCCGGTTACCGCCGCCGCCGTTGATGTTAGCCATATCTTCATTCTACAAAACAAACCCGCCGGGTCTCCCCGGCGGTCAGGCGCGCTTCATTTTCTTATTGTCCTCGCGGCGGTGGCGGTGCCGCCGGCTGTACCAGAGCTGCGTCTCCACGATCTTTCCGAGCAGTTCCATCAGCACTTCCGCTTTCGCGCCCAGGCGCTCATGGCCGGCCGCCTCGGCCTCGCGGCAGAGATGATAGACCGCCTCTATGGTCGAGACGCAATGAGCCATCGGCTGGCGCTTGATGGCGAAGCGCGAGACGTATTTCCCGGCGAAAGAGAGGCGCGGCAGGGCCTTGACGTTCGGACTTTTATTGAGCAGCGCGCGGGCTGTGTTCCAGGTACCGTCTATCACGAAAACGAGCGGGATCTTCCCGGCGGGCAAAGCCTCAGGGCCCATGTCCCTGAAATTGACCGCCGCCGGTCCCGGGTAGAGCACGAACGGGACATAAGCCGGGTCGCGCAGCAGCGCGTTCACCCGCCCGTCATCACCGAATTCCGTGCCGATGAAAAGGTCGGCGTTCTTCAGGCACATCCAGGCCAGCCGCGCCGTGCCCGTCCGCTGCTTGCGCGCCTCCTTGGTATGCATCAGTATGACGAAACGCATCCGGGTGGCGAAAGGCCTGACGCTGCCGCAGAGGCAGTTCTTCTTCACCCTGAAGCAGGCGTAGCATTCCTCGCGGTGAGGCGCGGGGGCGGGACCTTTCATGACCAGATTCTACAAAACAAGCGCCCGCGGGCCTGAAACTTTCCGCGGCCGGCGGCATCTAAAAGGCGATGGAACTGGAAACTATCAAGCCCTACATACTGCCGGCGCTGATTGCCGGCTACCTTGTATTCAGGCAGGTGCGATTCATGGCCGTAAAGAGAAAACTGCCGGAACTGGCCGCGCGCGGCGCCGTATTCGTGGACGTGCGCACGCCCGCCGAGTTCGCCGCCGGCAATAGACCGGGCAGCCTGAATATACCGCTGGACTCGATAGCGGAAGGGGCGAAGAAGCTGGACAAGGACAGGCCGGTGATACTTTCCTGCGCCTCGGGCGCCCGCAGCGGCGTGGCCGCCGGCATACTGCGCGCCATGGGATTCAGGGACGTCACCAACGCCGGCTCCTGGCGAAACACCCTTTAAGAAAGGTAGCTGCTACCTTTTTTCTTTCGAAAATCAGAATCGCCAAGAATGCCATTACGGGCCCGGTTTAAAACCTTCCACTCATCATCCGTCATTTTCTTCCCCATGAGTTCCATGTACCTCAACCTGGCGCTGCCGGGCTCCTGCCCCAACATGCTCATAGCAGCCGATGTATCGGTCACAAGACGGTCCCCCTTACCAAGATAAGCAAGATGGCTGGACCAGGGATAGTCCTCGGCCCTGGCGGATAAACCGGCTTTAACAGGATTGAGGTGTATATACCTAAGCAACGAAAGAAAATACCGGTTCTCCTGCACCAGACGGCTTTTGAACCTGGCGCCGAAAAGGTGTCCGCTGCGGCCATATTTGTCATTGAAATATTTACTGTACCCCAGATTTATCCGGAACATGCAATCGCTTATATTCCCGGACTCAGTCCGCAGGAATATATGCACATGATTGGGCATCAGGGAGTATGCGTATACAATACACTTGAACTCAGCGAACTTATCCCTGAGAAGGCCGAGATAGAAGCGTCGATCGCTATCATCCAAAAATATTTCACTCTTGTTGTTCCCCCGGCTCATCACATGAAGACACGCTCCCGGAAAAACAATCCTGGGTGGTGAAGGCATAATACCCCCTACAAAGGCGGTGGCCGACTTAAAATAGGATAAGGAACGGGTGCGACGACGTAGTGTCGCAGCAGAAAAAGGTAGCAGCTACCTTTTTAGGAGGTCCATTGGCGGCCGCAGAGGCCGCGGAAGGCGCAGCCCCGGCAGGGCTCCTCGTCCGCCGGCGGCGAGAAAGGCAGGTCCGGGTCGAGTATCTCCTCGATCAGCGTCTTTATCGCCTCTTTGTAGATGCCGAAGACCACCGCCTTGTCCGGGGACTTCTTATTGCGTTCGCGGTAGAGCGTTTCCTCGGTTATGGTCTCCGAGCCCAGCAGCATCAGCGAGGCGTCCATCCGCGCCGGGTCCTTCACCCCGTTGGCGTCCATCCAGGCCAGTATGTAGAAAGGCAGCTGCACGGACCTGAGGGTGCGCGGCCAGTCCTCGCGCATGCCCAGGTCGAACTTCTGCCAGTTGGGCACATGGGCGCTGGCGCCGGTCTTGTAATCGAGTATATGCGTCACGCCGTCCCGCTCGTCCACGCGGTCGGCGAAGCCGCGCAGGGCCACCGGGCCGAAGCGGGTGGCCAGCTCCGCGCGCAATTTCGTCTCGCAGCCGAGTATCTTCACGCCGGCGAGGTTGGCCCGGTGATAATCCAGTATGTCGCGCAGCCGCCGCTCCACCTGCCGCTTGATAAGGTACTCCACTCCCGCGCCGTGGCCGCGCATCAGCTTATCGAAGACCCGGCCGGCCGACTCCAGGACGGCGGCGTAGTCCTCTTCGCCTATCTCGAGCGGCCGGCCCGCGCGGGCCTTGAAGAAATCCTCCAGCACCGAGTGGACCACCACGCCTATGTCGCGCTGCTCCACCTCGTCGGCTATCTCCGCTTTCTCGTCCAGCCCCAGCGCGTAGCGGTAATAGAACCGCAGGCCGCAGGCCAGGTAGGAATCTATCGCGGAAGGCGAGAACTCGCGCTTCTTTAGCGCCGCCAGCAGCTCCGGCGTCTTGGGCGCCGGCCGCGGTTCGGCCTGCGAGAAGTCCACGCGCAGGTGCACCTCTTCGCCGGACGGCACGGCTCCCGCGCGCTCCCGCTCCCAGGCCAGCCGCTCGACGAAGGGGCTGCGCTCCTGCTCGGCCGAGTCCTTGTAGAAGATATGCGCCTCGCGCGCGCCGGAGACCAGCGCGGAGAAATGGTAGCGCGCCAGCCGCTCGCGCGTCTTGTAGGTGGACAGCCCCAGCCCCTCGCGCACGAAATGCGGCAGCAGCGTGTCCTCCTTGCGCGCGGCCGGCAGCACGTCGGCGTTGGCGTCCAGGAAGAACACCCGGTCGAAGCGCAGGCCGCGCGTCTCCAGCAGGCCCAGCACCTGCAGGCCGCGCAGCGGCGTGCCCGGGAAAGGATAGGCCGCTCCGGCGAGCGCGGTCTTGAAGAACTTGAAATAGCCGGCCGGAGCGTCGAAGCCCGCGCCGGCCAGCCGGCAGGTCTTCAGCTCCAGTATGTGCTCCATCGCCTTCTCGACGAAGGGCGCCCAGTAGGGATGCAGCGGCGCCGTGCTGTTCTCCGAGATGTGCGAGACCAGCGCCAGCAGCCGGTCGGCGAAGCCGGCGACGTCCCTCACGCGCTCGAAAGGCCGTATCAGCGCGCCGTGCAGCCCGGCCAGGTGGGCGCGCACTTCGTCCTTTGTGACGCCGTGGCCGTAATCTTTCAGGCGGGCCGCCGCGCCCGCCAGTATCCGCTCGTCGTTCTCGATCTCTTCCAGCCGGATATACTTGTCCATGCTCTCCGAGAGGACCTCCTCGGCGGTCTGGAAGATGACGCGGCCGGGCTCGGCCGAGCCGCCGAGATAGAGGTTCTTCACGTAAGGATGGAAGACGAACTTGAGGTAGTTGGGCGCGAAGTAGGCGTCGCCGCTGCGCTTGTCCAGCAGGTCGCCCAGCGCGTCGATGAGCGCGTACACCGGCGTGGCGGCGAGCGGGTAGCCCATCGAGACATTGTATTCGCCGGCGGCCGGCAGCACGTGCTCCATGACCGGGAACAGAGCCCGCGGCTCGGGCAGGACCACCACGTCGCCGGGCGAAGGGTCCTTCAGCGCCCGCGCCAGGCCGAATACCTCGCCGTGCAGGTCGGCCGCCTTGTAGAAGAACGGCGCCGGCCGCTCCTCCGCCGGCGGCAGCTCCGCCTTGCCGAGAAAGGCGAACTGTTCCTCCAGCCCGGGGCCGGGTTCGAGCAGCACGCGGGCGCCGCGCGAGGCGAGGTGTTTAAGTATCGCCTTCTCCGAAGCGGTCAGGGCGAAGAGCCCCGCGAAAATAATGTTCTCGTACTCTCCCAGGTCCAGGCCGGCGACGCCTTCGGCCACCGCCGAGTATTTCATCGAGCGCGTCAGCAGGCCGGCCTTTTCGACCTCCTTATAGAAGTCCTCGTAAAGCCGGCTGAAACTCTCCAGCCTTCTGATGAAAGCCTCGCTGCGCAGGTCCCCTGGCAGCAGCTGGTCGTAGGCCGCCAGGTCGCGCGCCGTCTTGCGCCCGACCCTGAGCTCCTCGAAATCTCCGGTCAGCTTCAGCGCCCAGGGGAGGAAGGCGTCCAGCGTCATTTCCTCCGTCCCGCCCGCGACCAGGCCGCGCGTTTCCCTGTTGAGGCGCTCGTAGAGCAGGCCGGCCAGGTCCAGCGACGAAGCCGCGGTCCCCTTTACGCCCAGCCGCTCCGCCGCAAGGTCCACGAAGCCGTCCATCGAGACGATGACCGGCGCGCGCTGGGCCGAGCCGCGCTTCTCCGCCAGGTAACGCCGCAGGAAGTGCCCCGGCCGCTTGCCGGGGAAGACGACTATATTATCGGCCAATGACCGGGCGCCGAGCAGGATCTCCCCCGCCCGCTCCGCCAGGCTCTCTTTATGGCCGATGACCTCGAGTTTCATTAAGGTAATTATAAAACATTGGGGCGACAGCGTAGTGTCGGCCCCCGGCGGGGTTTTCCTGAGCGGCCAACAACTCAACAACTCAACAAGTCAACAACGTCCCCTCCCCGGGCGCCAGCAGAACTTTTCCGCCTGAGGCCAAGGAGGAGCCGCGCAGGAGTTTGGCCAGGAACTCGCCGGCCGCGGCGTCTATCTCCGCCCGGCTTATGGCGTCCAGGGGGTAGAAGATCGCTCCTATAACGGCGGCGGTCTCCGGACGGACCTTGGTGGCCATGCCGTCCTTGATCGGGTTGACTATGGGCCTTGAGCCGCCGTCCGGCAGGACCTCGCAGCCGCAGACCAGGTCGCGCAGGTCTATCTCCTGGCCGGAATTGTTGAAGACATACTTCTCGCCCGCCCGCCCCAGCCGGAACTCGAACGCCGCCGCTGAGCAGCGGCCCGCGTCCCAGAGCGATATCGGCAGGACATACTTAAGGCTGATAAAATTATTGACGTCCACCGGCGCGCAGACTCGCGGAAAGGCGCCTTCTTTCGCGGCGCCCAGGAGGTATTCGCTGGCCGGCTTGCCCCGGCCGGTGGGCTTGTAAGAACCGTTGCGGAGCATATCGCGGCAAGCCGCGCGCCTCTTCTCCTCGTCCGGGGTCAGCGGAGAATCTTTACGCGCCTCCAGCAGCGCGGCCAGCTCCCGTTCGGTCTCAGGGTCCAGCGGCGCGCCGCCGTTAAGCCCTGAAGCCGCAACGACCGCTACGCCGATGTCCCCGCGCGGGATATTGTGTGTTAAAGAGAATTCCATCCCTTACCGCCGTCCCCGCTATTTCGCCGCTTCCGCCTTCGCCGCCAGGGCCTGGATATAGTCCGAGAACTCGGGGTCCTCGCCGTGCAGCAGCCCCGGCAGCTCGGTGCGGAAATCGTCGCGGCGGCACCAGTCCCCCATGTAGTCCGCCCAGGAGGCCCAGCGGCGCGCCTGCTTCTCGTCCATCTTGTCGTCGTAGAGCAGCAGGTAGGCGCGTTCGAACAGCGAGATGAGCATGTCGAAGATGATCAGCATCCGCTCGCGCTGGTCCGGCGACAGTTCCGGGCCCTTCTCCTGCGAGAAAAGCCGCAGGTCCGGGTTGGCCAGCGCCACGTGCAGGAATTTATCGTAGCTGTCGGAGAGCAGCTGGTATACCTCGTCTTCCTCGTTCTCGCGCTCCCTGCGCTGTTCGTAGATGAAGACGACTATCGCCATGGGCAGACCGACCACGGTCACCACGTAGCTGAGAAGTTCCCAGGTCTCCAGATCCAGCATATTGCCTCCCGCCGCCGCGCGCTTTCACGGCGCGTTCCGCTAATGATATCAAAAACTCCCCCGCCCGGGGTCCGGAGCGGATAAATTATCCGCGCAAAAATGCTTAAATAAGCCCGTGCGCGGATACGCGCGACAATGGACGGAGGGGGCTGCTATTCATGACCGTGAAACTTTCCGACTCGGCGCTGAAACTCACCGCGCTTTCCCTCATTCTCCTCGCCGGCGGCGCGGCCGCCCGGCAGGAGCCGGACAAGGACGGCTCCAAGGACCACAAGATAACGGGGCGCTACCAGGGCTCCCACATCACGGAATACTCTCAAAAGGAATACGAGGAGGTCCGCTTCCTCAAGCCGCCGCTGGACGCGGCCGGGAACGGCTCTGCGCCGCTTACCGACGCCTTCAGCATCCCTCTCGCCGGCCGCGTCACCACAATAGTCTACCGCGGGCCCAATGGCCGCTCCATCCTGGAAGTTCTCAAAAACTACATCGACAGGCTCAGCGGCGCCGGGTTCACCACCGTCGCCAAATGCCGCGGCGAGGAATGCGGCCAGCCCAATCACACTATACAGAGGCTCTACTTCAGGGGGGCAAGGGCGCACACCAGAGACAGCGAGCCCATCATGAGCTCTGACAGGGACCTTATAGTTTACACGCTGCTGCAGAAGAAAAGTTCCGCCGGGGACATATGGGTAAGCCTCTATGGGTCGGAATTTCAGCACGGCGGCGATCTGACCCCCAGTCTCGCCGTCAGCGTCCTGGAGACCAGGCCGATGGAGACCGGCAAGATGGTCTTCGTCGACGCGGCCTCCATGCAGGAGGCCATGGAAAAGACCGGGCGCGTGGCCCTTTACGGCATCTATTTCGACTTCAACAAATCCGTTCTCAAGGCGGAGTCGGCGAAACAGATAACCGAGATCGCCAGGCTGCTCAAGAACAAGCCCTCGCTGAAGGTGCTGGTCGTGGGCCACACCGACGGCAAGGGCGATTTCGACTACAACATGGAACTTTCCGAGCTCAGGGCCGCGGCCGTGACCGACGCACTGATCTCAAGCCACGCCATTCCCGCCTCACGCCTCAAGCCGGTGGGCGTCGGCATGGCCGCCCCGGTCGATACCAACAAGACCGAAGAGGGCCGGGCCAGGAACAGGCGCGTCGAGATAGTGGAATATTGAAGGACACAGGGAGGAGAACGATGGAAGAACAGGCGACGACGACCGACGCGGCGCAGGACCAGACCGCTGACATAGAGAACAACAAGGTGATGGGCATACTGGCCTACATACTTTTCATAATACCGCTGCTGGCGGCGAAAGATTCCAGGTTCGCGATGTACCACGCCAACCAGGGCCTCTCCCTCTTCGTGGTGGCGGTGGCCTCTCACGTCATACTGGCCTTCGTCCCCTTCTTCGGGGCGCTGCTCTCGGGGCTGGCGAGCCTGGGGATCCTGGCGCTGATGATCATAGGGATCATAGGCGCCTCCAGGGGCGAGATGAAGCCGCTCCCGCTGGTCGGCGGCCTGAGCCTGCTGAAATAAGCGGGACGCCTTCGCGTCCGGTTCCGGACGCCGGGCGATATCTTCCATGGACAGGACCCAGGCCGCGTATTACGCGCTCGCGATAGCGAACGGGGCGCTATTGGTCGCCTACGGAGGGCATGACGACAGCCCGGGCGCCCAGTTCCTGGGAGCGCTGCTGGTGGTATCGAGCGTGATAGGCGCGGTAAAAAAACTCAAAAAGCGGGCTTAAGCGTTCCGCAAAAAAGAGGCCGCCGGGGGTTCGCCCCGGCGGCTTCTTTTTCAGGCTCGCGGAGCCCTTACTGCAGGCTCAGCTTTCCTTTCTTGACGAAGCCCTCGGTCCAGTCGCCGGCCGCGAAGGCGGACTTGCGCACCTTGTACCAGTCGTCCTTCTCGCCGATTATCAGGACCTTCTCGCCGGCGTTGAGCTTGGCCACCGTGCCGACGAACAGCCAGCCCGCCTTTTCCTTGATGGCGGTGTCGTCCTTATTTATGATGCCGACCTTGTTGTTGTTGGTCCGCACATACAGCTGGCGGTGATCGCCGACGGGCCTGCCTTTTTCCGTGAACGTGACCGTCAGGGCGTCCTGGTCGGGGGCCACCATGTCGTAGAGCCTGCCGATATCCAGGTTCACCATGCCGCTGGCCCGGCCCCTCACGGGGTCGGCGCGCAGGTCGGAGACCAGCGCTATGCCGCCGCGCTCGCTCTTGACCGTTATGGTCACGGCGTCGGACGCCTGCAGGCCGAAATTGCGCAGCTCGGCCCTCAGCATTACGCTCTCGCCCGCCTCGAACTTGCCGTCGCCGCTGGCGTCGTAGAACGAGACCCCGAAGGATTTGACCACCGCGTTGCCGGCGTAATACGCGCCGGCCGCCGCGACGCCGGACGCCTTGCCGGCCTCGAAAGCGGCGGGGTAAACCTCGGCGGCCTTCTTCTGGTAGCCCTCGTTGTAGCCGCGCTTGCGCTGCTCGGCGCAGCCTGCCTCGAAGCCCTCGGTCCGGCCGTTCATCCTGCCGGTCTCCAGGCCCTGGGCGCGCTTCTCGGGGTAATCCCTGTTGCTGTACTCGGCGTAGGACATGGAGTAGGCCGTGTTATAGGCGGTCCTGTAGGCGGCCTTGTAGCCCTTCTCCTTGCCGTCGAGATAGCCGCTGCGGTAGCTTATCGAATACTGGCTGTCGTAAGCCCGGCGGTAGGCGGTATGGTAGCGCTCGTTATAGCCCTGGCGCTTGGCGTCGTCGTAGGCGCGGCGGTAGCTGCGCTGGTAGCCCTCGCGGTAGCCCCGCTCGTAGGCCTGCCGCTCCTCCGGCGTCGAATAGCCGTTGCGGGCCAGGTCTATCGGCAGGTCCAGGACGCCCCGGGTCAGGCCCTTCTCCATCCCGCCCGCCATCGCTATCATGTCGGGGAAAGAGGCCTGGATCTCGGCCTCGCGCTGGCTGAAGCCCGCCTGGTAGCCGGCCTTGCGGCCGTTCTCGGTCTCCATGACGGCGGCGTCGGCCTGGCCCTTGGCGTAGCCCGAGCTGTAGGACGCCTGGTCCTGCAGGCCCAGCTGCCTGGCCTCGGCGTAAGCGGAGTTATAGCCGCTGGTATAACCCTCGTCGTAGCAGCGGCGCTCGCCGGCGGCGGTGCCGTTGGTGACGCCGGCGTTGCGGCCGTCGATATTGCCCTGGTGGGTGCCGGCGGACTGGTCCACGGTATAGCCGTCGTTATAGCCGGCCTGGCGGCCGTTCCTGTCGCCCTCGTTGGTGCCGTTGCGGCGGCCTTCCCGCTCGCCGTCGTCGACGCCTTCGGAATAACCGTTGCGGCGGCCTTCGCGCTCGCCGTTAACCGAGCCGTCCCTCACGCCGGCGTTATAGGCGTGGGTGGTGTCCACCGGCTTGGGCGGCTGCGGCGGCGGAGGCTGCGGGGGCTGCGGCGGCTTGGGCGGTTTGGGAGGCTGATTGGGATTGTCGGGGCGCGGCGGCTTGACCGGATGATCGGGCCTGTCGGGACGCTCCGGCCTGACCGGCTTGCCCTGGAGGTCTTTCTGCTCCTGCAGGATCTCCTTGACGCTTTCGCCGACGTCGGACAGTTCCTTTACGGATCTATCGCTGGCGGCGAGTATCACGGTGGAAGCTATGAGAAGAGACGGCAACATCGAAACCACATGGAATGGCTTTTTCATTTAACGCACCCCTAGTCCCGGACTCCCGGGTATTGCACAGATTCGAAATATTGTAGCGGACTTCGCCGCGGGGACAAAGAGCATAAAGTCCCACCCGGGGATAAGTCTTTGGACCCCCCCGCCCCGCGCGCTACCGTTTCCGGCGCGCTGTCTTTTTCGCCCTGCCCCGCGGCCTGGCCAGCTCGAAGACCTCGTGCAGCGTGCGCACGGCCAGCTCAGCGTACTTCGACTCTATAAGACAGGATACCTTGATGTCCGAAGTGTTGACCATGTAGACGCTCACGCCCTCGCGCGCCAGCGCCGAGAACATGCGCGCGGCCACGCCGCTGTGCAGCCGCATGCCCGCGCCCACTATCGAGAGCTTCACCAGCCCGGACCTGGTCCCCCAGGCCCCGCCAGGGTAGGCGGCGGAGAGTTTCTTCGCCACACGCTCGGCGGCGGCCTGGTCGGCCGAGCCGCAGGTGAACGAGACCGAGTTGGCCCCGCCCGCGGAGGAAACGTCCTCCACGATCATGTCGATGTTGATATCGGCCTCGGCGACGGCCTTGAAGATGGCGGCCAGCACGCCCGGCCTGTCGGGTATGCCCGTCAGAGAGACCTTCACCTGGTTCTTGTCGCAGACTATGCCCGCGACCGCGGCGTATTCCATCAGCTCCTCCTCGGGCACCACCACGGTGCCGGGATTGAAATTCAGCGACGAGCGCACCACCAGCGGGATATTGTTGCGGCGGGCCAGTTCCACGCAGCGCGGGTGCAGCACCTTGGCGCCGAGGTACGACATCTCCAGCATCTCCTCGTAGGCCACGCGCGGCAGCAGTCGCGCGTCGGGGCAGACGCCCGGGTCGGCCGTGAAGATGCCGTCCACGTCCTTGTAGAACTCCACGCGGTCGGCCTTGAGCGCCACGCCCAGCGCCACGGCCGTGATGTCGGAGCCGCCGCGGCCGAGCGTGGTGATGGAGCCCTCGCGCGTGGCGCCCTGGAAACCCGCCACCACCACTATATAGCCGTCTTCGAGGGCTTTAAGCGTGCGGTCCGCGTTGACCGATTCGATGCGCGCCCGCGAGAAAGAGCCGGTCGTGGTGATCTGCACCTGGTGGCCCAGGAAGGACACGGCCTTGCGCCCGGCCTCCTCGATGGCCAGCGCCAGCAGCGCCGTGGTCACCTGCTCGCCGGTGGCCAGCAGCACGTCGAACTCGCGGCCCTCGGTATTTTTAGAGACCGTCTTCCCCAGGTCGATGAGGCGGTTGGTCTCGCCGGCCATGGCCGACACCACCGCCACCACCTTGTTGCCGCCGCGCGCGCTGTCGATGACGCGGCGCGCCACGGAGCGCACCCGCTCTATGCTGCCGACGGAAGTCCCGCCGTATTTCTGTATTATCAGGGCCATCGGCTATATTCTCCCAAATGCCGTCCCGCCCGGGCAACCCCGCCCGCCGGCGCCGCTCACCTGGGCGCCCTGCCCTTTTTGACGAAGGTGCCGTTCTCGAACTCCTCGAAGGCCAGGCGCAGCTCTTCCTTCGTGTTCATCACGATGGGCCCGTACCAGGCGACGGGCTCGCCCAGCGGCTTGCCCGAGACCAGCAGGAACCGCAGCGGCGCGTCGCCGGCCGTCACCCTGACCGCGCCGCCCTCGCGCTCGTAGAGGACCACGCTCTCCGCCCGCACAAGACAGTCGGGCTTGAAGTCGAAATATTTTCCGCCGGCCACTTCGTGGTCGAAGGGCCCGCGCCCGTCGTCGAACCAGCCCCCGCCCTCCACGACATAGGCTATCGCCGTGTGGCCGTCGGGAATGGCGTGCCCGAAGACCGCGCCGGCCGGCACCGTCACGTCGAGGTACTCGGGATCTATGACGATGTCGCGCACCGGCCCCCGTACGCCGCCCACTTTGCCCGCCACCACCCGCGCGGTGACGCCGCCGTCCAGTTTCACCTCCGGGATATCGGCCTTCTTCACCTCGCGGTAGCGCGGGTCCATCATCTTCTGAGCGGCGGGCAGGTTGGCCCAGAGCTGGAAGCCTCCCATCGCGCCCTTCTTATCGCCCTTGGGCATCTCCTGGTGTATCACGCCGGAGCCGGCCGTCATCCACTGCACCTCGCCGGGCCGTATCACGCCCTTGTTCCCCATGCTGTCGCCGTGCTCCACCGTGCCGGCGATCATGTAGGTGATGGTCTCTATGCCGCGGTGCGGGTGCCAGGGGAAGCCGGCCAGGTACTTATCAGGGTCCTCCGAGCGAAAATCGTCGAACATCAGGAACGGGTCGAACTGCGGCACCTCGGCGTGGCCGAAACCGCGCTTAAGACTGACGCCGGCCCCCTCCATGGTGGGCTTGGCCTTGAATATCTTTTTTATCTTCCTCATTCTCCCCCCTCGCAGTTTCAGCCGCCCGGCCGCACGGCAACTCAGCTTTCCGTATGCGCGTGGACCTTGTCCGCTTTGGCGGGCAGCACTTTCTGTATGGCCGTGAGCACGGCCTTCATCGAAAGGACCTTCGACATCGAGCCGCGGCAATTCGGGAATTTGGCGAACCCCTGCGTAAGCATCGGGTCGGCGCCGTGCGCGGACAGCACCACGAAAGGGATTTGCGAGGTCTTGCGCATGTTCCTGATAGCGACGGCCACGTCGTGCCCCGTCATGTCGCCCAGGTTGTAGTCCAGCAGAACGAGGTCGGGCATGTACGACAGCGCCAGCTTCACGCCCTCCGCCCCGCTCGAGGCTATCTTCGTCTTATAGCCGGATATCTTCAGGCAATCCGCCAGCATCAGCGAAAGGTCGAGATTGTCTTCGACGATAAGTATCTTCACGCCCTCATCCTCCGCGCGCCGCCAGCCAGACGGTGTGATTGCCGCAATCCGGGTCCTCCGCCTTGTGCAGCACAACGCCCAGTCCCTGTTCCGCCAGCAGACGGCGGTACTCTTCCGGCGACAGGCTGGAATAGGGGAAGTCCTCTCCCTGCATGGAACCGGTGATATCGCCGGCCGACGCGCCGGAGGTGAAGAGCAGGCAGCCGCCGGGATCGAGATGCGCGCCGAACACCGGGAACATGGCGCGCTGCTCGTCCATCGAAAGATGGAAGAAGCTGTCCCAGGCGACGACCGCGTCGAAGCGGCGCCCCAGCGCCAGGCCGCGCATATCCCCCTCCAGCCAGTCCATACCCGGGAAGCGCTCGCGGCAAAGCGCTATCATGGCCGGCGAGCCGTCCACTCCGGTCACCCTGAAACCCTTGCGGATGAAAAAGCCCGCCAGCGGCTCCCCCGAGCCGCAGCCCAGGTCCAGCACGGCGCCGCCCGCCGGCAGCCGCGCGGCCAGGGCCTCCAGGTATTGGCGCTCCATCAGCTGCCGGCCGCGGTTGGCGTCGAACCACCCGGCTATCTTCTCGTATTTACCGCAGACATCCCCCGCCATCACATTATTCTACAAAAGAGGACCGCCGGGCCGCCCCGGCGGCTTCGACGCGGCGCGATTTGTATTGAAGCGGGCCCTGTAGTATCATTTCCCCATGAACAAAATTAAAGTGGAAAACCAGGCCTTCACCGGGTTCTCATGGCTCTCGGGCTGGCTGTTCACCATCGGGTTCCTGCAGCTCACTTTCTGGAAGGGCGTGATGGCCATACTGCTCTGGCCTTACTACATCGGCGTCCACATCCGCGCCATCACCGCGGGCTGAGATAACCGCGGCCTTCGCGGCCGCGGCATACGGGCGCCGAAAAGACCGTCAATACTTCCTGGTGTCGTATGCCCAATGCAGCAGCGCCTGCTTCTGGCGCGGGCGGCAGGCCTTCCGGCCGGGGCGGCAATTCTTGCGCAGCTGCGCCAGGTGCCGGCGCGCGGCCAGCCAGCGCTTTATCTGCCTGTCATCCTCCGCGCCCAGCCGCCGGCCCATATAATAGCGGCAGTACCACTGGAACCAGCCGCGCGGGTCCTCCGCGCTTATCCAGCCCTTACGCCGCCACTCGCCCAGCGGCTGGCTGGCGTTAACCCCGAAATAATTGAGCGAAGCCTCGCGCCGGCCGGTGGAAGAGAGCTTAGCGCCCCTGAACCAGGCGGCCGGGAACTCCCGCCGGCAGTCCGTCATGTATTTGCCGCCGAAAACGCCCAGCCGCAGCATCTGCGCCGGGGTCAGCTCGGGCTTGAACCGCGGATCGAAATCCCGGCCGGCCCGGGCCGAGAGCGTGTACCTGTAGCCTTTCTGCATCAGGTCGTCGACTATGACGATTTTTTCTTTGCCGCGCATACTGTTACCCCCGAACCAGCCCCCGCATACGCCTATTCTACAAGAACAGAACCGCCGGGCTTCCCCGGCGGCCTTAATCGAAAAGGTAGCTGCTACCTTTTCCGGCAAAAGCAAAGACCTGCCCGCGTCAGCGCGGTTACCGGTCTTGGCTAAGGACGTACACCGGGTCCTTTCCGCAGACTATCTCGCCGGTATCTTCGGGATAGTCGAGGTTGTAAATGTACAAGGCGCTCCCCTCGCGGAGATAGCCCATGCGCTCGGGGAAGCCGTTCGCTCCCTTTATATTACGATTCTTGTCGTCGAGCACGTCGAATGTCCGGCAGTCCCCGGAGGGCCATCCTTCGACGAAGTCCCGCTGCACGGCGTAATTGAACGTCCGCCCGGGCCAGACCGCTTTTTCATCGGTGAAAACGAACGATGCTCCCCGCGGGTCTTTATATTTGCCCGCGAGTACGAGCTCGTTCACTATCCTGCCGCCGGGCTTGTCTATCTTTACGAACTCCGACTTCCGCCATTCCGTTTTTTGATTCTCGCCGAGGACCCTCCTGCTCCATTCGATCTCCCGGACGGCGGCTCCGGTCCTGGAGACTATCCTGACCCGCTCGTCCGAGACCGTTGGGACCAGTTTCCCCGGGTCACCGGGGGACTTGCCGGGCTGCCTGGTACCAAAGACAAGGACAAAGGAATCGCCGCCGGCGGGCTTCAGCTCCAGCAATACGGGGGAATCCCCTCCTTCGTGGAAGTTATAAACGAACCCCCGGGTATAATGACCGCGGAAGGCGTCGTCATCCGGCTTAAAGATACTCAGGCTGCAGGCGTCCGGAACGCGCGCGATCGCGGCCATCGGGTCCCGGGTTTCTTTCAGGGCCGCCAGGTATTCCTTGCTCAGCCAGCCGCCGGCCAATTGGTCCAGGGTGACCGGGGTTTTCTGTGCAGCGGCGGAGCCTGGGCCCGCGCCGGCCGATAAGACCAGGCTCAGCAACACCGTCTTGAGCATAATCCTCCATCCCTTCCGTTAATCGTTACCTGGCCAAGAACCCCTGCCCCCGTTTTTTACTTTCATTGCGGAGCAAACCGTAAACGACCTCGTTGGCGGGCCGGCCGTTCACAAGGAGCTGCCGGCGCAGCAGCCCTTCCTTCTTGAATCCGAGACTTTCCGCCAGGCGTCGCGAAGCGCGGTTCTTCTCGTTCACAAAGGCGAGCAGTTTGCGCATATCCGTCTCGGCAAAGACCTTATCCACCAGCATACCCAGGGCGCGCGCGGCTATGCCGCGGCCCTGGTACTCCTCCCCTATCATCGCGCCGACCTCGGCGACCTTGTCCCCGCGCTTTATGCTGTGAAGGGAAACAGTACCGACTATCTCATCACCCGCGCGCACGAACCACCTGCACGATGGGAATTTCAGCCGGCGGCGCAGGTCCTGCCTCTCCTGCATTATCCGCTTCTTTATCTTTTCCACCCCAAGCCTCTTCATCGAAGAATAGCGGGTGGACGAAGGCTGCCGCATCCAGCGATGCATCAGTCGGGCGTAAACTTTGCTCGGTTGCACCAGCTCCAACGCCAATTTTTCTTTCCGACGCTTACCGTGACGGCTATTCATCCGACAATCCTATCAAATCCGAAATAGAGGAGCCGGGCCTCTCCGACGGCCTTAATCAAAAAGGTAGCTGCTACCTTTTCTGGCGGCTGTACCCTCGTTCAGCCGTGCAGGGAGGACCAGCGCTCGAAGAGGGCGTCGACCTTGGCGAGGGCCTCGTCAAGCTTCTTCTGGCGCGCGGCCAGCTCGGCGGCGTCGGTGGCGATGGCGGGGTCTTCAAGGGCCAGTCGCGCCCTGGCCGCCTGCTCCTCGGCGGTCTTCATCTCGCTCTCTATCTTGCGTATCGCGGCCCTGGTCTCGCGCGTCTCTTTGGCCGGGGGGCCGGGCGCGGCGGCGGGCGCCGGGGCCGGCGCCGCTTCGGCGAGGC
>JAVHLJ010000021.1 GCA_031082205.1 Elusimicrobiales bacterium | reverse complement strand
TTAGAATTGATTTTGTCAGGGCTGCCTCCCTCACCCTACCCCCCAAAAGGCAGCCCTGCCTTTTTTTTGCCGGACGCCGCCCGCTGATAGACGGCCCCCTCCCCTAAAAAATATAATCTCGGGAACGCGCCGCTGCGGGCGCGCGCGGAACAGGACGGAGGTACGATGCGCCAGGAAGAAAAGCTGGAACGGGCCGGTTCCCTGCCCGCGGTGAAGGAGAAAGTGCTGTCCTCGCTGCGCTCGCTGGTGGTAGGCCAGGACGAGGCGGTCGAGCAGCTGCTGATCTCCCTCTTCGCGCGGGGCCACGTCCTGCTGGTCGGAGTGCCGGGGCTGGCCAAGACCCTGATGGTATCCACGCTCGCGTCGATACTGGACCTGAGTTTCTCGCGCATACAGTTCACCCCCGACCTGATGCCTTCCGATATACTGGGCTGCGAGGTTCTCCGCCAGGACCCGCGTACCGGAGCCAGGGACATACAGTTCATAAAGGGGCCGGTGTTCGCCAACGTTATACTCGCCGACGAGATCAACCGCACCCCCCCGAAGACGCAGTCCGCGCTGCTGGAGGCCATGCAGGAAGGGCGCGTCACTTCCGGGGGAGAGACCCGCCCGCTTCCGTCGCCTTTCATGGTGCTGGCCACCCAGAACCCCATCGAGCAGGAGGGGACATATCCCCTCCCCGAGGCGCAGCTGGACCGCTTCCTCCTGCAGGTGAACATCTCCTACCCGTCCCTCGAAGAGGAAAAAAAGATCGTCAGCATGACCACCGCCGCCGCGCAGCCGGCGCCCGCCAGGGCGCTTTCGGCGGAGGAGGTCCTTGGGCTGCAGGAGGCCGTGCGCGGCGCCGCGGTCACGGATTCGGCGCTCGATTTCGCGGTGAGACTGGCCCGCGCCAGCAGGCCCGCTCCCGGTTCGGACCTGGCCCGCCTGGTCACCTGGGGCGCCGGCCCGCGCGCTTCCCAGTCGCTGGTGCTGGCGGCCAAGGCGAGGGCCGTGCTCGACGGGCGTTTCGCCGTTTCCATAGAGGATATAAAGGCCGTCGCGGGGCCCGCGCTGCGCCACCGGCTGGTCCTCTCCTTCCAGGCCGAGGCCGAGGGCGTCAGGCCGGACGACCTTATCGGCAGGATGGTCTCTGAGATATCCTGACCGGTCCCTCCGCCACGGCGGCGCGGCACGGGTTTCCGAATGAGATACCTCGACCAGGAGACAGCTTCCCGCGTCAGGGCGCGCGCCATGAGGCCTCTGCGCCTGTCCGGTTCCGGCAGGGCCGAAGGCTTTCACGCGGCCCGGGCCTCCCACGGCCCGGGCCAGGAGTTCGCCGAGTACCGGGCCTATTCGGAGGGCGACCCCGTCCGCTCCATAGACTGGAAGCTCTACGCCCGCAGCGACCGTTATTACCTCCGGCGGTTCAGCAGGGAAGAGTCCATACGTTTCGAGATACTCGCCGACGCTTCCGCCTCCATGTCCTTCGCCGGGCCCGGGGCGGTCCTGTCCAAGTGGGAGTACTCCTGCCGTTTCGCGATGGCGCTGGCCTGCCTCTGTCTTTATCGCCGCGACCCCTGCGGGCTCGCGTTCCTTCCTTCCGGTTCCGGCCCCGGCGTCCCGCAGGGCTCCGGGGCGGGGCATCTCGCGCGTCTTGACGCCGCTTTCTCTTCGGTGAAGCCGGCCGGACGCTGGGACGGGCTCGAGGGCCTCGCTCCGGGCGCGGCCGGAGGAAAGCGTCCTTCGGTGTTTTTCTTTTCCGACCTGCTCTGCGGACGGGCCGAGCTCGAAGCCTCGGCCAGGGAACTCACG
Source organism: Elusimicrobiales bacterium (assembly GCA_031082205.1). Classification (GTDB taxonomy): domain Bacteria; phylum Elusimicrobiota; class Elusimicrobia; order Elusimicrobiales; family UBA9959; genus UBA2231. The sequence continues at coordinate 41,782 of JAVHLJ010000021.1, read as the reverse complement.
GCGAGGGCCGGGAAATGCTTCGTGCTGCACCTGCTGGACCCGGGAGAGGACGGTTTCCCGTGGCGGGGAGAGACGGTGTTCTCCGGCCTGGAGGAGGAGGGGTCCGTCTCCGCCGCCGCCGACGACCTGGAGGGGGCCTACCGCGCGGCCGCCGCGCGGCGGCGCGCGCTGTGCGCCGGCCTTTTCTCCTCCCCCCGCCTCTCGTATTTCCCGCTGCGCACCGACCTCCCCCTTTTCCGCAATCTCGACCGCTTCCTCGCCGGGTGGCTGAAATGAGGGAGAGCCTCCCATGACCTTCGGCCGTGAATGGGTGCTCTGGCTGGTGCCGGCCGCTCTGCTGCTGCCCGCCGCCGTGCGCCTGCTGGTAAGGCCGCCCAGGCGTGAGGTCCGCTTCGGAGCTATGGCCGTGCTGCGCGAGGCCCTCGCCGATATCCGCGCCGGCCGCAGATACCGCCCCGCCCTGGCGCTCTTTTTGCGCTGCCTGGGCGCGGGCTCCGCCGCTTTCGCCTTCTCGGCGCCGGTGTTCGAAGGTTCCCTTTTGCCGCTGGGACGGGCCGCGCCCGGCGCGCCCTCCGACACGGTATTCCTTCTGGACCGGTCCTATTCCATGCGCGCGGACTACACGGGCTCCGACAGGTTCTCCCTGGCGGCTGAAACGGCCGCCTCGGCCCTGAGGTCCCTGGGCCCGGAGGACAGGGCCGCGCTCGTCTTTTTCGACCGTGAACCGGGCGACCGTCCCTCTTGGGGTCGAGACAAGGAGGAGCTCGCCCGGCGCGCCCTTTCGGCGGCCCCGGGCTGGGACTCCACCGCCTACCGTCCCGCCCTTGAGGCGGCCTTCGCCCTTCTTTCAGACGGTGAAAGGCCTGGTGCGAAAAAGTCGGTCATACTGCTCTCGGACGGCTCCGCCGACGGCTTATCCGGGATGAAGGAAGGTCTCGCGTCTCTTGAAGGCTACGACCCGTCCTTCAGGGTGGCGGGCCTCGATTTCCCGGGGCGTCCGGCCAATTCATGGGCGCTGCCGCCCCGCAGGTCCCGGTCCGCCCGCTCACTCGAGGCTTTCGTCGGCTGGAACGCCGCCGCCGCGGCTTCCCCTCCCGGCAGGCTGCGTCTCTGCGCCCCCGGCGGGGCGACGCTGCCGGGGCCTCCGCTGCGCATGACCGGAACGGCTTCCGCCTCGGCCGTCTTCGCGGCGGACCCCGCCAGGGGCTGCGCGGCGGCGGGCCCCGACGCCCTGGAGGCCGACGACAGGGCGTATTACGCTTTTCCCGCCGGGGCCGGATCCTCCGGCGTCATGATCCTTCATCCCGGGCCGGAGGACCCTCCGCCGGGCACCTCCGCGTATTTTATAAGGAAACTTTTTTCTTCCGGCGCCCTCGCGCGGCCGGCCGAATTCCGTCATTACGGCGAAGCGTACCCGGCGGCGCCGGGCCCGGCGGGCGCGATGCTGGTGCTGGCGGGACTCCCTCCCTTTTCGCGGGAAGCCGCGTCGGCACTCGAAAGGTGGTTCGCTGCCGGGGGAACCGTCGTGGCCTTCGTTTCTTCTTCCCGCCCGCAGGCGGCGGAACTCAAGGCCTATTTCGGCCTGGTCTCCGAAGGGCCGTCGGAGGGGATCTTCCGCGGTTCGGGCTGGGGCGAAGGCGCGCTTCCCGGCCTGGCGCCGTCAGCCTACGATATCGCCCGCGTCTCCGCCTCATCCCTCTACCCGCTGGCCCCCGGCGGTTATGAGACCCTCCTTGAATTCGCCGGACCGGGCGGGAGCAGGTTCCCCGCCCTGGCCGCCGTCGGGCGCGGGGCCGGGCGAGCCTATGTCTGGACCGCCTCGCTGGACCTGGACTGGTGCGACCTTGCGGTAAAGCCCGTTTTTCCGGATTTCTTCTCGTCGCTGCTGGAGCTGGCTTCCGGCGGCGGATCCGCGGCCCTGGGTTCGGTGGTGGGCAGGCCCGGAGAGATCCGCGTCAGGAGCGCGGCGGACGGCCGCGGGGCGGAGCTGGTGAAACCCTCCGGCGCGACCGAAACTCTCCGCTCCCGCCGGGGCGTCATAGAGGTCCCTCCCCAGAGGGAGCCCGGGCTTTACCGCTGGCGTGCCGGGAGCGAGAGCGGTTATTACGCGGTGAACCTGGACCATTCCTCCCGGGAAAGCCTGCTCGAGCCTGCGGCCGCCGTTCCCTGGACCAGGCTCCCCGCGTCTTCGGCGGCGGAGAGCGCGGCGGCTTTCCTCGGCGGGGTACAGGCCTGGCCGTTGTTCATCCTGCTCGCGGCTCTCCTGCTCTCGGCGGAAGCCGCGCTGCAGCGGAGGCGGCCGTGAGGAGCGTCCTTCTGGTCGCCGCCCTGGCGGCTCCGGCATGGGCCTCCGGCGCTGCCGCCCCGGCCGGCGATTTCGCGATAGCGGAACTGGACCTTGGTCCGGATTGCCGCCTCCCTGAAGGGAACTGGCGGGAGGCTTTCGAATTCATACGCCGCAATACCAGCGTGGAGCCGGACCCCTCCGTTCTCCGCCTGGAGCCGGAAGATCCGCTTCTCCATTACCGCCCCTTCCTCGTTCTTTCCTGCGGTAAAGCGCCGCGCGCCCTCTCTTACCGGGAGACGGCGGCGCTGCGCCTCTACATAGCCGGCGGCGGTACGCTGCTGCTGAACAATTCCTCCGGCGCGAGGCGCGGGTCTTTTGAATCCTGGGCCGGCCGCCTCGCGGGGCTGCTGCTGCCCGGCGGGGAACTGGAGGCGCTGGACGGCGCGCACCCCCTTTTCAAGAGCTTTTTCCTCTCGCGCGGCCGCGGCGGAAGGTTCGACGTGCAGGCCGCGCCCGAAGCGGCCTTCTACGCCGGCCGCGCCGCGATACTCTATTCCGCCAACGACCTGGCCGGGATCTGGCCCGTTTCCGCCGCCGGCGCGCCGGTCTACCCCTGCCTGCCCGGCGGGGAGGCGCAGCGGCTGGAGGGGCGGAGGCTGTTCCTGAACATGGTCATGTACTCGCTGACCGGCTCCTATAAGGAAGACGCAGTGCACCAGCCCTTCCTGCTGGAAAAAATGCGCCGCCTGGCCGCGGGCGAAGGGGATGTTTCTCCGTGACGCTGGAGCTCGGATCGGGCTGGGGCCTTCTTCTGGCGGCGGCGCTGCTGCCCGTCGCGGCGCTGCGTTTATTCCGCGGCAGGAGCATGCCTTCGGCCTCCGTGATCCTGCGGGTGGCCTCCTTCCTGCTGCTGGCGGCGGCCCTGGCGGATCCCGTGATATCCAGGGTAGAACGCAGGCCTTCGCCTTCGCGCGTCGCCTTTCTGGTTGACGCCGGCGCGGCCATGGCCGGGCCCTGTCATGAAGGGGCCGCGGAAACCCGCCGCGTCTGCGCCGGGGCCTGGGCCCGGCGGGCGGCGGCCTCGGCGGGAGAGAAAGTTTCGGCTTCCGTTTTCTACTTCCCCGGTCCGCTGCTCCCGGCCCAGGAGGACCCGCCCGCCTCTTTCCCCAGGGACAGGGACCTGGGCGCCGCCCTGGCCTGGCTGTCCTCGGAGGGAGGCGGCCCCTGGGACCGGGTGTTCGTCCTGACCTCCGGCCATGATCTCCGGCCGCCGCCGGTAGGGACCTGCGGGTCCGGCGTGACGCTGCTTTCCGTGGGTCCGCCTTCGGCGGGCCGCCGCCTGTCGGCGCCGCGGGTCTCGGCTCCGCCCTTCGCCTACCTGCACATGCCTTTCAGGGTATTCGCCGAATCCCGGCTGGAGAACGCGCCTCCAGGCGCGCCGGCTTCCCTGGAAATACTTTCCTCCGACGGAAAACTGATATCCTCCGCGGCGGCGCGGACGGACGCCTACGGGGTTTTCGGCGCGACTTTCCCGCTTCGCACCGACGTGCTGGGTTCCGCCGCGTACCGGGCGCGGGCGCGGGCGGGAGGGCTCACCGCCGTTTCCGGCTTCGGAGTGCAGGCCGTCCGGGAGAAACTCAGGGTGCTGTACTTGTCCGGCCCCCCCTCCTTCGATTACGCGGCGCTGAGAGGACATCTGAAGTCTGACCCCGGCGTGGACCTGGTCTCCTTCGTGATACTCCGCAACCCGGAGGACGCGGCGGGGGTGGCGGAGAAGGACCTCTCCCTCATCCCCTTCCCGGTGCACGAACTTTTCATCAGGGACCTCCGCAATTTCGACGTCCTGATCCTCCACGCGTTCGACCTGCGGCGCTTCGCCATCGGCGGCCCCTACCTGCAGGCCGTAGAGAGCTTCGTCGCGGGCGGAGGCGGCCTGCTCGTCATCGGCGGCCCGCAGGCTTTCGGCTCCGGGGGCTACGCCGGCCTGGGCCCTTTCCAGGCCCTGCTTCCCGCCGAAGTTTCCGCCGCTCCGGATTACTCTGAGGAGGCCTTTTCCGTCGAGCCCGCGCGTCATCCCGCGGCGGCGCCCGAAGCTTTCGCCGGAACCGGCGCCCCGCAGCTGGGCGGGCTGAACCTGCTCGGCGGGCCTGCGGAGGGAGCCAGGCTCATCTACGGTTACCGCGCGGCCTCCGGCGCCGCCGGAGCGCTGGCCGCCGAGCGCGGACACGGGAAAGGCCGCGTCGTGGTCATGGCGTCCCCCCGGACCTGGATGCTCAAGTCCGCCGGCGGCGGCCGCTACTCCGCTTTCTGGGAAAAGATGCTTTCCTTCCTGGACGGTACCCTGGGACTGGAAAGGGTTTCGCTGGAGGCGGATGAGAACTATCCGCCCCGGCTCCGGCTGCGCGTTCTGGGTCCCGACTACCGGCCGCTGGACCGGGACGCCGCATCCATAAGCGCTTCCGTCTCCGGTCCGGGCGGCGCGCGCGCGCCGGACTTCTATTTCCGGGGGGGCGGTATTTACGAGGCGGAAGTCCCCCCGCCTTTCGGTGGAAGGCAGACCGTCTCCGCCCGGGTCGCCGTGGACGGCCGCGCGGCCGGCTCCCCCTCGCTTTCTTTCTCCCCAGCCGGCCCTTCATCCTACGTCCCGCCCGACCTGCGGGCGCTGGAGGAGATGGCCCGGCCCCGCGGCTGGAGCGTCGCGCGGATGGAGGAGTCGGGAGGGGCGGCCCTTGAGAAACTTATGCCTCCCCCGTCGTCCACGGAGGTGCGGACCTGGTCGGCGGCGCCCGGCCGCTCTCCGTGGCTTCTGGCCGTCCTGATGCTTCTGCTTGCCGCTGAGTTCGCCGTGAGGCGCCGCGCCGGGCGCGATTGAGCCGGGCCCGTTGTTAGCCGGGTATCTAAACTAATAGAATTATCCCTCGATGGACACAAGGATCGGCGATCTCAGCGTACCGAAAAGGGCGGCGGCGGCCGCCGGCATTTTCGCCCTGTTCATATCGCTCTACGTTTTCCTGATGCCTCCCGTCCTGGCGCCCTACCGGGACGCCGGGGAACTGGCCTGCGACGTCCATTCGCTGGGCATCCCGCATCCGCCCGGCTATCCGCTCTATGTACTCGCCGGGCGCGCCTTCTCGGCGCTGCTGCCCGGCGCCCAGGACTGGAAGCTGCACCTTTTTTCGGCCGCGGCCGGGGCGGCCGCGCCGGCGCTGATCTTCTTTTTCATGTCGGGCTTTTTCAGGCCCTCGGCCTCGCTGGCCGCCGCGCTGCTGCTGGGACTGAACTTCACTCTCATAACCGTATCGGGCGTTCCCGAGATGTACTCGCTTCACGCGCTCTTCGGTGTGGCGGTCGCCTTCTTCTCCTTCCGCGCGGCGGTAAATTTTTCGGCCAGGAAGCTCTATCTCCTGGCGTTCCTGTTCGGTCTTTTCCTGACCAACCGGATGGACCTGATGCTAGTCTACCCCGCCGCGCTGGCGCTGGTCCTCCCGCCGGCGGCCCGCGCGCTGGGCCCGCGGCTCTATTACAGGGTCCTGCCCCTCTGCGCGCTGTTCTTCCTCGCGGGTTATTCCCTGTATCTCTACCTGCCGCTGCGCTCGGCCGCCGGCCCTTTCCTCGACTGGGGCCGGCCCTCCGACTGGGCCAATTTCTGGGGCATAATAACCCGCCGCAGCTACGGCTCCACGCTCGACCTTATCTCGACCAATTACGCCAAGGGCGAGCTGTTCTGGGTTAATCTCCGCTACTACGGGCTCCATCTCTGGGAGAACATGGGCCCGGCCCTCGCCGTCGCCGCCGCCGGCGCGTGGTATTCCTGGAGGCGCTCGCGCCGGGACGGCCTCTTCTGGTCGCTCTTCTTCCTCGCCTCGGGCCCGCTGTTCCTTTTCCTCGCCAATATGCCGCCCAACCCGCACGCCCTGGCGGTGGTCGAGCCTTACTACCTGCTCCCGGACATCGCCGTCGCGTGGTGGCTGGGAGAGGGGCTGCACGCGCTCCTGGCGGCCGGCGGGTACGGGCGCCCGGCCGCCGCCGCGCTGGCGCTGGCGGGGCTGCTTCTCTTCGGCCTGCCGTCGGCGCGCAAGGCCGACCGCCGCGGGATGTTCCTGACCGCGGATTACGCGGCCGACGCGCTGCGCGGTCTGCCGGCCGGCGCGGTGCTGGTCGCCAAGAAGGACGTTCAGCTTTTCTCGCTCTGGTACTACCAGCAGGTAGAGGGGCTGCGGCCCGACGTGCGGGTGATAGCGCAGGGCCTGAGCGGAGCGCCGTGGTACCAGGCGGCCTGGGCGCGCAAAGAGCCGGGTTTCCCGGTCTTCAACCTGAACACCGGCGGGCAGGAGGCCTGGGCCGCGGCCGGGCGCGCATGGAAGGACTTCTACGCGACGGTGGACTGCGAGGTCCCGTCAGGGGCCCCTACCGTGCCGATGGGGCTGGTCATGGCCGTATATCCCCCAAAGGGCCTTACGCCTCCGGCCGACCCCTCCGCGGTCTATTCCCATCGCTGGAAGATAGGGCGCCCCTTCCCCGATTTTTTCGCCAAAGACGTGATCTCTTCCTACGCGCAGGGGGCGCTGGCCGTCGGCTCCCTGCACAGTTCCGCCGGCAGGAAGAAGGAGGCCGCCGCCTGGCTGGATTACGCCTCGTCGGCGGACCCCGACCTGGCCGACGCGCATCTGTACTCCGGCTTCCTGCTCTCCGCCGACGGCGACTGGGCCGGCGCCGGCGGCAGGTTCAAGTCCTCGGTGGACGGCTACGAAAGACTGCTTGCCCTGGCGGACGAGTACCGTTCGCTGCCGGACCTCAAAGACTCGCTGCGCAGGTCCAGCGCTTACGCCTGGCTCAATTACGGCGTCGCGCTGGAGAAGACCGGGGACAGGGACGGGGCCGAGAAGGCCTACCTGCGCGCGGCCGCCCGCAATCCGGGCCTGGCCGACGCCAACTACAATCTCGCCATCCTCTACTGGAACCGCGACTGGGACCGCGTCGCGCGCGAGCTCGCCGAGACGCTGCGCAAGAATCCCTCCCACGCGCAGGCCGCCCATTACCTCCGCCAGTTCCAGTCCCCCCGCCGTTAAGGAATAACTATTCCGGGGGCATGGCGTGCCCTCACCCCGCAAAAACAGGGTCGCGCACACCGTGCGCGCCCTTCCCGTTCTCGCCGCGGGCGCTCGTACGCGCCTCCGCATCCTCGAGATGCGATTCCACCGGCTCCCCGAGCGAGAGAGGGAACCGGCACTGCCGGACGGGCATGATTGTCTGAGGCCTAGCGCGCTATGCGCGCAGGCCGAGTTCGTGCCCGGCCGAACGAGCGAAGGGTGGGCCCGGAAAAAGCGAACCGTGACGAGCGCGTATCCCTGACGGGAGCCTATGCCGCATGTGTTGCGTGCTGGCACGCCGCCATGCCCCGGCATAGGTTTTCCTGTTTTCCGGGAGGCGCGGGCGGAGGAGAAGGCTTACTTGGGGAAGTGGGAGTAGCGGAACTGGAACATGCCGAGCAGGTCCCAGCCGCCGTCGAACTTCAGGTACGAGAGCTGGAAGTTGAGCTTGAGCAGGGTGCCGAGCTGGAGGTTGACGAGCTTGGGGCTCATCGGCGCGCCCTGCGGTATTACGACCTCTGCCGCCAGGGGATTGTTGGGCCTGGGCAGCCAGATGAAGCCGGCGAACAGCGCTCCCGTCGGCACCTCGCGCCCCGTATAGCCGTTGAGCGACAGGGCGCGCTCCGAGAGGAACTCGGAGAGCATGTAGACGCTCTTGGACAGGTCCCCGTCCGCGTAGCCCGCGTTGATAATGAACTTGGGATGGATGTGCTTGGTCAGTGCGAGGTAGGCGGTCGCGTAGGTGTTCGTGTTGTCGTCGTCCACCGATACGGAAGGCCTGTTGCTGTTGAGGGCGGCCTGGTTGGAGTCCCGGAAAGCGAAGGTGCCCTGCGCGCCCGCGGCCATGGCGGGCCTCCAGGCGTCCTCGGTCTGTATGAGCATCTTGCCGTCGGCGGTTATGAACCAGACGCCGAGCCGGTCTATGTAATTCTTCTTCTCCAGCGTCCAGTCGAAAGAATTCTTGCCGTAGAGGCGGCCGATATAATAGGCGGCGTTGAAGTCCAGGCCCAGGCCTATCTCGTTCCTGCCGCGGCCGCGGTAGGCCGTCGGGGTCAGGACGATGCCGCTTATCGGAACGGCCGCCTGGGGATAAACGCCCGGCGCGCGCGCGGGTTTGGACGGGGCCATTCCGGGAAGCTCGGCCGGGGCCGTGGAGACGGAGACTTCCCCCGCCGCCGGGGCCGTGGAGACCTCCTGCGCGAAGGACGGGCCGCAGAGGGCCAAAAGGAGGGCTATGATACCGGTGTTCCTCATATGAAAACCGCTACGAAACGCGCTATGACATTGGCGGCTATCCCGGCCATGACGTCGTCCATAATTATACCAAAACCGCCCTGGAGGTTCTTTTCGGCGAAGCTTATGGGCCAGGGCTTTACGGTGTCGAGGAAACGGAAAGCGACGAAGGCCGTTATTATCGGCAGCGGCTCCAGCGGCAGGAACGCCGCGGCCGTCCAGAAGCCGAGTATCTCGTCTATGACTATGCGCGGGTCGTCATGCCTGCCGTAGGCGGCCGAAGCCCGGCCGGCTATCCAGGCCGAGAAAGGGAAGAAGGCGGCCAGCAGCGCGGCGTAGGCCCACCCCGTGGGGAGCAGCGGCAGCGCCAGCAGCGCGAGCAGCGAGCCCAGCATGCCCGCCCCGGTGCATTTTTTGAAAGGGGTCATAGCCTGCGGAAGCAGTCCGACGAAGCAGCCGGTGGCGAGGAACTCGGTAAAGCGCCCCGGCGCGCCGGCCCGGTATCCGCGCGGATCAGCCATTCTTCTTCTCGCTCCAGGATTTTCGGAGCAGTTCCCTGTGGTTGGTCAGGTATATGACCCCGCTGACGACGGTGACGGCGGCCGCGGCTACGGTGAGCCACCACGAAGCCGGTGAGGCCCAGGCGTCGATGGCCAGGAAGAATTTGTGGGTTCCGGGATGGTCCAGCACCCAGACCCTGTTGAGCAGCAGCGCCATGATGGTGAACCCGGCGATGAGCTGTATCGTGGTCTTGAATTTGCCGGCGGCTTCCGCCTTCATGACCGAGCCGTGAAGCGCCGCCAGGACGCGCAGCGTTGAGATGGTCAGTTCCCGCAGCAGTATCAGGAAGATGGCCCAGAGCGGGACGTCGAGCAGCTTGACCGAGGCGAAGGCGATGAACGCGGACATGACCAGGATCTTGTCCGCGAACGGGTCCGCTATGGCGCCGAACGAGGTGGTGGTCTGCGTGCGCCGGGCGATCATGCCGTCTATCGCGTCGGATACGCTGGCGATTATCATGACGACCAGTCCTATCAGGACGGTCACGAAAGTCTTCTGTATCACCAGGAAGAAGACGGCCAGGCTCAGGAACAGCCTCGTTAAGGTTATGCGGTTGGCGAGGGTCATTTCTTGAAGTTGATTATCTCCGCGCCCTTGGGCGGCGTGAAATCGAAGATCTTCTCGTCGAGACCGGCGTTCCGCTCGGTCTCGTCGAGGGCGGTGCTGATCTTGGCGGATTCCACCACCAGGTCCGCCCTGGCCGGGAAATAATCCGTGGCGGAGAGCATCAGCGTCAGGGTATAGAGCCCGCTGCGGTCGACGGGAGTGAGTATCAGCCGGATCATCTCCCCGGGCGCCGCCGGCGGGATCGCCGTCACTTTGTTGCGTTCGGCGAGCTCGGAGTAGTTCCCGAAATCCATTATGCCTGAGAACCCGGAATTCTGGAGATTCTTCCAGTCCTCCCACTTCGTCCTGACCGCCTGGTTGTCGTCGGGCTTGTATATCCAGATATCCTTCTTGTCGGTCACGATGACCTGCCGGGTCGGGGAGGAGTGTTCTATGCGCAGCTTGTCGGGTTTGAGGTAGGAGAGCGTTCCCTTCACCTTCTGTTCCAGGCCGGCTTCCGCGAAAAGCACGGTCTGCGTGAAGCCCGCCTTGAGCGAGGTGAGGGCCGAGTCCCATTCAATCAGCTTCGCCATAACCTGGTCGGTGTAGGAGGCCGCGGCGGTGGACTTCTTCACTCCGGCCTTCGCTGCCGCCGCCGTTCCGGCCTGAGGAGCCGGAGCCGTCTTCTCCTTTTTTTCCGCGGCCAGGGCCGCCGGACAGGCCAGGCAGACCGCCAGAGCCGCGATGAACAATGTTTTCATTTTACCCCCTCCTGCTCCGACGCCGCGCCGGGGACGCCATGGGGCATGGAGTCCCCCCGGTCCGGGGCCGACTGATGGTTCGCCAGGTGGTTCTCTATCTTGTCGAAGAAGATCTCCCAGCGGTTGGAGCCTTCCGGCTTGTGTATGAACTTGTTGACTTCCAGTATGCTGAGTATGTTGGTCGCGCGGGCCGAAGAGCCGAAGTGGGCCTTGAGGAGGTCCTGGGATACGCGCCTCCTCTCGTTTATGAGCCTGAGAGCGGCGATGAGCTCCTCGGAGGAGCCGCCCTTGCCGCCGGCGGCCGTCTCGTCCTCTTCCACGAACATCGGGTAGTCGGGGCGGCCCTGGGTCTTGAGGTAATCGACGACCTTGTTGATCTCGGCTTCGCTGACGAAGGCGCCCTGTATGCGCAGCGGCTTGGGCGAGTCCTTGGTCAGGTAGAGCAGGTCGCCCTTGCCGATCAGCGCCTCGGCGCCGGAGGTGTCGAGGATGACGCGGGAGTTGACCTTGGAGGTGACCTGCAGCGCTATGCGCGAAGGCAGGTTCGCCTTGATGACGCCGGTGATGACGTCCACCGACGGCTGCTGGGTGGCCAGCACCAGGTGTATGCCGACGGCGCGGGCCATCTGCGCGAGCCTCTGTATGTTCTCCTCGACGACGTTCTTGGCCTGCACCATCAGGTCGGCCAGTTCGTCGATGACCACCACGATGTAATGCTCCGGCTGCTCGTTGTTGGCCGCGGCCCAGCGGTTGTAGCCCGCTATGTTCTTCACGCGCGCCTTCTCGAACTTCTTGTAGCGCTGCATCATCACCTTGGTGAGGCAGATCAGGGTCTTGGCCGCGTCCTTTGCGTCGGTGATGACGGAGACCGAGTCCGGCAGCACTTTCGGGTCGTAGAGATACGGGACGTCCTGGTAGAAGGAGAGCTCGAGACGCTTTGGGTCTATCATCACGAACTTCACTTCGTCCGGCGTGTTGCGGAACATCAGCGAGAGTATCAGGGACTGCAGGAAGACGCTCTTGCCCGAGCCGGTGGAGCCGGCGACCAGCAGGTGCGGCATGTCCTCGAGGTTGGCCAGCGCGATGGACCCTTCGGCGTGGCGGCCTATGCCGAAGGCCAGCGGCTCGCGGCGCTCGTTGAAGGCCGGGCTCTCCAGGACCTCGCGCAGCCCGACCTTGGCGCGCTTCTGGTTCGGGATCTCGAAGCCGATCGCGGACTTGCCGGGTATCGGGGCTATGACGCGTATGCCGGCGGCCTTCATCGCCAGAGCCACGTCGTTGGCCAGCGAGACTATCGAGCTTATCTTCACGCCGGGCGCGGGGGTCACTTCGTAGCGGGTGATGACGGGCCCGGGGAAGATGTCGGCGACATGGACGGTTATGTCGAAGCTCTTGAAAGTTTCCTCGAGCTTGTTGCGGGCGGCCTCCATCTCTTCCCGCGACGGCCCTATCACGGTCTCCTTGGCGGGCGGGTCCAGGAGATCGGCCGTGGGCAGCTTGAAATCCTTGAAGTGCGCCGTGTAGGTCTTGGGCTTCTTGTGCGGCTGGACCCTGATGTCGGGGTTCTCTCTCTCCCTTTCCTTGACCGGGAGCGGGGGCTGTGGCCTGGGCTTTTCGTCCCTGGCCGTATGCTGAGCCGGGACGCCGTTCAGGATGGCGCCCCCCGCCGATGCGGCCGCAGCTTCGGCGGGCCTGAGCGCCTCCGGTATCGGTTTGGCCTCGTACTTCGGCTCGGGGCCTTCTTTTTCGGATATCTGCTTCAGCCTCGCCCTGAGGTCGCGGCGGGCCTGGGACCAGCTGCGGTAGTCGTCGGCTATCGCCGACCAGGAAGCTTTGAGGGCCTTGCCCCACGATATCTTGAAAAGGAGCTGCGCCCCGACCAGGAACAGGGCGAAGGAGAATACCCCGGCTCCGGCGGCGCCGAACATTTTCTCCAGGACGCTTTCCATGGCGTAGCCGATCCAGCCCCCGTCGAAACCGGAGGCGGGGAAGGCGGTGGCCAGCAGCTGCAGGCCCGAAGAGAGCGCTCCCAGCATGAGGAGTATCCCCCCGGTCAGCGTCATCAATCCCTTGTGAGGCTTGCCGAGCTTGAGCAGTATGGCCGCAAGGCCGTAGAGGAAGATGAAAGGAAAAAGATAGGCGGATTGTCCGAGGAGGCCGTGCAGCGCTCCGGAGACGGATTCCCCCACCACTCCCTTGGGGCTGCGGCTGAAGGTCAGCCAGATCAGCCACAGGGCGAAGGCGAAGGAAAGTATCCAGTAAAGCGCTCCCGCAAAAGGGGACGGGGCCCCCTTTCTGCCGGGCGCGGCGAAACTGCGTTTGAGCATTTTTTTTACCGCCTCACTGCTGGCCGGCGGCCGGCCTTATGGTGTAGTTGAGGTCCTTGGGGTAGAGCTGTATCCTGCCCTGCGACATGAGCCAGCCCAGGGCGAGGTACAGGGAGGAGCTTGAAAGGTGCAGCTTGAGCTTTATGTCCCATGATGTAGTCTCGCCGGAGGCCGTGATCACGTCCATGACCTGCTCCGCCGTGCCTTTTATGCCGTCGGTGAACTTGTTGTTGTCGCTCATCTCTATTTCTTCTTAATAAGGAAGATGTCCTGGTTGGGCTCCACGGCCTTGCCGTTCTCTACGAGGACCTTGAGTATGACGCAGTCTTCTTCGGCCTTGATCTCGTTGAAGACTTTCATGGCCTCGATGACGCAGATGACCTGGCCGTCCTTTACCGAGTCGCCTTCCCTGACGTACGGAGGGCTGGACGGGCTGGGCGCGCGGTAAAAGATGCCGGACATCGGCGCCTTTATCGTCTCGCCCTCGGCCGCCGCGGGCGCGGCCGCGGGCCCGGCCGCGGGCTTCCCCTTGGAAGCCTGCGGCGCGGGCTGCTGGACCGCTCCGGGCGCGAAGACCGGTATGGGGTGGAAGGTCTGCGAGTGCTTGCGGACCAGCTTTATGTAGGTCTCGTCCTTGGCGAACTCTATGACCTCCAGCTTGTTGGCGCTCATGAACTGGTAGAACTTCTGTACCTGATCGAAAGCGCCTTCGCTAGCCTTGCCGACCGCCTTTTTGTTCTTGCTCATACCTGGTCTTCGTCCTCCTGGTGCCTTTTACCTGCGTCCGCGTCCGCCGCCGCGGGGACCGCCGCGCCCGCCGCCGCGCGGGGCGCTGTAGTCGCGCCCCGTGTCGCCGCCGGGCAGGAGCACGCGCCTGGAGAGGCGTATCTTGCCGGCGTTGTCCATGTCGACGACCTTGACCTCCACTTCGTCGCCCATGTTGAGCACGTCCTCGACGCGCTCGACGCGGTTTATGTCTATCTCGGAGATGTGCAGCAGGCCTTCCTTGCCGGGCAGTATCTCCAGGAAGGCGCCGAAGTCGACTATGGAGACGACCCGGCCCTTGTAGACCTTGCCCACCTCGGCTTCCATCGTGAAATACTCCACCATCTGGCGGGCGGCGTCGAGGCACTTGCGGTCGACGCTGGAGATGAAGATGTTGCCGTCGTCGTCCACCTCGATGTCGGCGCCGGTCTTCTCGATGATGCCGCGTATGTTCTTGCCGCCGGGGCCTATGAACTGGCCGATCTTGTCCTTGGGGATGCTCAGCCTGGCCATGCCGGGCGCGTACTGCGAGACTTCGGGGCGCGGCTTGGGCAGGTGGGTCTCCATCAGGTCCAGGATGTGGTTGCGGCCCTTGGTGGCCTGCTCTATCGCTTCCTTGAGGATATTGAGCGGGACGCCTGAGGCCAGCTTCACGTCCATCTGGAAGGCCGTGATGCCCTTGCGGGTGCCGGCCAGCTTGAAGTCCATGTCGCCGTAATGGTCCTCGAGGCCGGCGATGTCGGAGAGCACCGCGAACTTGGAGCCGTCGGTGACCAGGCCCATCGCTATGCCCGCGCAGGCGGCCTTCATCGGCACGCCGGCGTCGAACATGGACAGGGAGCCGCCGCAGACGGTCGCCATGGAGGACGAACCGTTGGACTCCAGGATATCGGAGACTATCCTTATGGTATAGGGGAACTGCTCCTCGTCCGGCAGCAGCGGCAGCAGCGCGCGCTTGGCCAGGTGGCCGTGGCCTATGTCGCGGCGCCCCGGGCCCCTGTCGGGCTTCACTTCGCCGACGGAGAAGCTCGGGAAGTTGTAGTGGAGCATGAACCTGTCGAAGGTTTTCCCCTCCAGGTCGTCGAGCATCTGCTTGTCGTCGGGCGTGCCCAGCGTCGCGACCGCCATGGCCTGGGTCTGGCCGCGGGTGAACAGCGCCGAGCCGTGCGTGCGGGCCAGGTAGCCGGCCTGCATCGTGATCTGGCGGATCTCGTCGGTCTTGCGTCCGTCGGAGCGCAGGCGCTTGTCGAGCAGTATGGAGCGGGAGATGTTGTAGACGATCTCCTCCATCAGCGTCTTGACCTGGTAGCTCACGGTCTTCTCGGACGGGAACTTCTCGGTCATCTCTTTTATCAGGCCGTCCTTGATGGCGGAGATGGTGGATTCGATGACTTCCTTGGTCGGGAAGGAGTTGAGCAGCTGCTCGACCCCGGCCTTGGCCTTCTCCTCGACGTGCTTCTTGATCTCGGGGTTGAAGGCGGGGGCCTCGACCTTCGTCTTTTCCTTGCCGCAGAGCTCGCGCATTTCCAGCTGCATGTCGCAGAGCCTGTCGAGTTCGGGGCGGGCGGCCTCGAGAGCCGCGACCAGGTCGGAGTTGGGGATCTCGTCGCCGCCGCCTTCGACCATCAGTATGCCCTCGCGGGTGCCGGAGATGACCAGTTCCATCTCCGATTCCTCGCGCTGCTCGTTGGTCGGGTTGACCACGAACTGGCCGTCGAGCTTGCCCAGACGCACGGCGGACACGGGCCCGTTGAACGGTATGTCGGAGATCATCAGCGCCGCGCTGGCGGCGTTGATGGCCGCGATGTCGGCGGGGTTGCTGCTGTCGCTCGACATCACCAGCGTGACGACCTGGGTCTCGGTGTTGAAGTACTCGGGGAACAGGGGCCGCAGGGAGCGGTCGACGAGGCGGGAGGTCAGGACCTCGCGCTCGCGGGCCTTGCCCTCGCGCTTGAAGAAGCCGCCCGGGATCTTGCCGGCGGCGTAGGTGCGCTCCTTGTAGTCTACGCTGAGCGGCACGAACTCCGGCGGGTTCTCGCGCGGCTTCTTGGCCTGCACCGCGGCGGCGAGCACCTGGGTATCGCCGATGCGGGCGAGTACGGCGCCGCCGGCCTGCTTGGCCAGGAGCCCGGTCTCGAATGACATCAGGGTATTGCCCACCTTGACTTCAAGGCGGGTGGGTTTCATGTTATTGGTCATCGTTTATTTCCTCAGCCCGAGCGCTTTGATGACTTTCTTGTACTCTTCCTTGTCATGCTTCTCTATGTAGGCGAGGAAGCGCTTGCGCTTGGCGACGAGCATGGCCAGTCCGCGCTTGGTGGAATGGTCCTTGGGCGCGGTGGTCTGGTGCTTGGAAAGATACTGTATCCTCTCGGTAAGGAGGGCCACCTGAACGGACGGAGAGCCCGTGTCCGTGGGCTTGGAGGCGAATTTCTCCACTATTTCTTTGGTTTTCCCTTTGGTCATTGCCATTGTCGTAGTTCACACTCTCTTTTATTAGGTTTATTGTCGTGTTCCTATTATATTAATCACCGGGCCTCCTAGTCAATGAAAAGGGCCCCTGTACAGGGGCCCTGGCGCCGTAAAAAGCGCCGCCGGCGGGGCTACTGGGCGCTCCAGTACCTGCCGGACAGCGTCCGGACTATCCTGAGCTTTCCGTCCTCTTCCCTGAGCTCCTCGCAGACCGAGGACTTTTCCTCGTGTTTCAGGTTGCGCTTGAATATGCGGCTGGTTATGGCGGCCTCGTAGCAGGCCCGCCATCCACCTCTGCCGAGGCTTTCCGCTTTCAGCCCGGTCACCGAATACTTTATCTCGTCGTAAAGCCTGAAGCTGGCCCGCAGGCTGGATTCCAGTTCCTGGAAATCACCCACCTCGTCGCCGGAGCTCCAGTCCGGCGAGACGAGGTTCATGACGGCCCCGGCGTTGCGGCCCTCGTAGGCGGTCCGGAACTTATCGTAGAAGGCCCGTACCTTGTCCTCCCCGCCCGGGTCTACGCCGAGCTCGCGAAGGCGGCGGGCTTCAGCAACGGCCTTGCCGGCCCCGCTTTCCCAGAAGGCCGCGGTCGCTTTTTCAAGCTGCGACGCTCTCTCCCCGGCGGCTTTGGTCCAGAAGCCGGTGTTCTTCAGAAGGGGCCTTTCGGAGCCGCCGAAAAGGGGCGCCCCGGCGGTTTCCGAGGTTATCTCCTGCTTTTCCTCTTCCGCCCTTTGCGCGGGCGCGAAGATCCTGTCTATCTCCTTGCCGTATTCGTCCGGCGGCAGCTTTGAAAGATAGGAGAGGTCCCTGGCCGAGTTGGCCCGGAAAGCGGCTATCGCCCTGTCGTAGGAGGCGAGCAGTTTCGCCTCCTGCGACTTGAGATAGGCGAGCGCTTCCTCCGCGCCGAACATCAGTTCCGAGGAGGCCGTTCGTTCGTGCTGCCAGCCTTCGGTCCCGGAAAGCGACGGCGTATAGCCGGCTTCGCTCTTGAGCAGCGGCGCTATCGCCTCCTTGTGCGCCGGTTCCTCGGCACCGTAGGAGATGAACCGGGCCTCCTGCATGCCCGGCGAATCGCCGAGCTGTTTCAATCCCTCGAGCCGGCCGGTCAGGTCCAGGTATATCGCGGCGCCTCCGGCCTCCAGGCGCTGGGCGGCCGAAAAGGCGCTCCTCGCGCCGCGAATGACGGCCTCCAGGCTGGCCAGGTCCCCCGCCCCCTCCCTCGAGAATTCCACGACGAAGGCGTGAGGCAGGCCGTTAAGGACCTCGTAATGCTTGGCGAGCTGCGAGTTGAGCTTCTCCAGCTGTCCGGCGGCCTGCGGGGCGTAGTCCCCGTATTCCTTGAGTTTGGCCGAATAAGCCGCCGCGGCTTCCTTCGCCTCGGCGAATATGGCGTTCTTCGAAGCCTGCGCCCTGGAGGCGACGGCGCCGAACTTGTCCGCCAGTCCTTCCGTGCCGCGCAGATAGGCCTCAGCGTAGCCCAGGGGGCCTTCGTAATACAGCGACCAGGTCCTGCCGCCGCGGATGACGGGCGGGTCGGCTACCGTGAAACCCTGGGGGACGTAAGTATCGTAGACGGACTTCCAGCGGGCGGCGAGGTCGGCCATCGCCGCTATGTGGGGCTCTACGTCCGACTTTATGACGGCCGCGTAAGACCGCTGGGCTTCCCTGCCTTCGTTTACGGACTTCGCCAGGGTCCTGGCCGACTTCTCCAGCGACTGCATGGCCGAATAGGTTAGGACGTCGGCCAGTTGTCCTTCCAGGTATTCCAGCGAGCGGTTGTCGGAATCGAGCCGGCCGGAAGGGTCGTAATCGTAGGTGGTCCCCGGGGGCTTGGGCGCGGCCAGCCAGGCCTTCTCCGCCTCCTTCTCCGCCGCGGCTATTTTTCCGCCCAGCGAGGCTATGTAGGCGTCGATGGCGCTTTGAATCCTGCGCTTCCTCGCCGCAGGGTCCTCCTGCGGGGCGGCCGGGGGCGGCTGGACTTCGGCCGGTTTCGGCGAGGAGGTGTCGACCAGGCCGGCGGGCTTGGCCAGCTTCGCTTTGGCGGCTTCGGCGTCGGCGGCCTTCTTCTCTTCCGCCTTGAGCCGCCTGCCCTCCGTTATCAGCGCTTCCCCTTCCTTCTTATAGTCGTCCATGAGCTTGTCCAGGCCGCGGGCCTGGTTGAGCGAAGTCTCGGCTTTTCCCTCCGCCTCCAGCAAAAGCTGGTGGAGTTCCGGGAGTTTATCCTTGAGCTTCCTGTCGTCCGAGGTGTCTTCGAGGAGCCTCTTCGCCCTGTTCAGCAGGTCTATATTGTCCCTGGACAGCTGGCCTTTCAGCTCGCTCTCATCGGCCTTGTTGAAAATGTAAACGCCGACCTTGACCGAATCGCTGTAGCCGGGCACTCCCGCGCTTTCCTTGCCGGCCTCTACGGCGGCTTTCTTGCCGATATACTTGGCGGCTATCTTCGCGCCTTCTTTCGAGAGGACGCTGACCCCTTCCTTGGTCGCGGCTGCTATTCCCCCGACGCCCATCGTGCCGACGGTGAAGGCCACGTCCACGACCTTGCAGGCCTTGGCGATATTGTCGCGCTGTATCATCTCCTCCACTTTTATCTTGGCGTGCTCCAGGCGCCTGACCGTTTCTATGTCGGCGGCGTTCTGCTGTATTTTCGCTTTAAGGGCCTTGTGCGTTCCCGCGGCGCGCATTGAGAGGAGGGCGAGGTCGCGCTGCGCGTCGGCGTAGGTCTTTGGGGCGTCGGCCGCCCCGGCCGCCGGCGCGAGCGCCGCCGCCAGCAGGAAGGTGAGCAATGTTTTCATGGTCCGTCCTTAAATGAAGAAGGCCCCGCCGCCGGGGCCTTCGCTTATCCGCTTTAGAATTTCCTGAACTTGAACGTCACGCTGTAGGGTCCGCTGCCCGAGATGGAGACCACCTCTACGGCGTAGAGAGCTCCCCCCGATTTCACGCCGTAGGTTTTGCCGACGTTGTCGTTGTTGGACATGCAGTTGTCGGTAATCGCCTGAACATCCGCGGCGGTAACGGTTGTTATATTTTTGCCCGGTATCTGGGCTATCTCATCTCCGGTCCCCGAATAAATGGAGGGGCCGGCGAGGGAGAATGTGATTTGTCCGCTATAAGTCCCGCCGCAGCCGGTGAAGGTCGGGGAGGCGTCCGAGGTCTGCGTGTCCATATCGTAAGAGAATACCCCGTCCGCGTCGCTGACGGTGACCTGGGTGTAAGAGCCGCCCAGGTTCCCCCCGTCGTCGAGGACCAGCGCTTCCCCCCCGCCGCCAAGGACGGTGCCGGTGGCCACATTTTCGGCGTCGCTGAGGCCGAACATGAGCGGCTGCTTCATGCTGTAGAGAAGCGGCCGGCCTTCCTTCATGGTGAAGACGAACTCGGTGGAGCCGTTGTCTGTATTGGAGGCGCCGGTCTTGTTGACCACCACGAAGCGGTTGTAGGTTATGGATACGAACACGCGGCCGGAGGCGCCGGCGGCGATATTATTGAGGGTGTAGCGGATATTGATGCCGCTGAGCGAGTCGAAGTCCCGCTTGACGGCGCGCTCGAGCAGGATCTTGTCGCCGGCGAAGTCGTCGCCGACATGGGCCATGAAGGCCGCCAGCCGCTCTTTCGAGTAGGCGTCGAACATGGCGTCGAGCGCGGCGCGTATGCCCGCCTGTATCTTCTCGCCGGAGAGTTCCAGCTCCTTGCGGGTATCGTCCACCTTGTTGGTTTTGCCGGCGGTGTCGGTTACCTCCACCAGGAGTACGTATTTCTTCCCCTCTTCGGGCTTGAAAGCATACTCGAAGGTCCCGTTGTCCGCCACTTTCGCGTCCTGCCAGGTCGCCTTGTCGTCGAGGGATACGCGCACGCCGCCGACCTTGTTGCGGCCGGTCTGCGCGCGGCCCTGTATCCGCACCAGGCCGTCGGGGCCCAGCGTCTCCCTGTAAATGACCATCTTCCTGCCGGCTTCGTCGGCGGAGGCGCCGTTCACCGTAAGGTAACGGAGCCCTATCTCGCCGCCCCCCTTGCCGAATATCCACCACTTGGCCTGGGCCGCGCCCGCGGCCAGCATCAGCGCCGCTGCGATAGTAAGTATCTTTTTCATGTTATTTCCCTTTTGCCCCCTTTTCAGAAAGCGGTATTGATACCGGCAGTGACCGTCCTTTCGCTGAATTCCCTCGAGGCGGTCGAGAAAGTGTAATCGTTGAAGCCCGCGCGCACGAAGAGCGTGGTGTCGCCGAGCTTTTCCTTCAGGCCGGCGGGGCGCCAGTAGGCGGCGAAATTCGCGAAGAACCTGCCCGAATCGTCCTGGGCCGGGTCCTCTTTCTTCAGCTCGTTCCTGCCGAGGCGCAGGTCGGCGCTCAGATTCTTCTCGGGCGCCTCGAAGCCCAGGCCGAGCGAGTACTCGTAGACCTTGTCCACGAAGTCGGTGAGCTCGTCGCTGGAGTACCAGCCGCCCAGGTTCAGCGACGGTTTCCAGACGAAGTCCCCCTTCTGCAGGCGGGTGTTGAGGGAGGTGTTGAAGTTGACCTCGCCGGCCTCGCGCACGCCGGCCGCGTCGTACATCGTGTAGCCGAGGTTCAGGTCGTGGTCTATCTCCCCGTAGCGGTCGCGCCAGTTGGCGCTTAGATAATGGTCGGAGGCGCTGCCGGAGGCGCCGTACTTGCGGTCGAACTTGTAGGACAGGTCGGCGAAGGAGTAGGGCCTGGAGGCCAGGGGACGCTTTACTGCCACGCTGACCTCCGGCTTCCAGAAACGCGAGGTGCCGGACAGCTGCCCGTCGAGATTATTGCGGTACCAGAGCAGGCCGGAGTTGACGGTTACGCGCTTGGAGGCCTTGTAGCGCCAGCGCGTCTTGAACTTAAGGCGGTCGGGTGTCGAGGCGCCCATCGGCGAGAGGAAGTCTGGCTCTACCCGCTCGTATTCCATCGAGACCCGGCTGGGATCGGCGTCGCCGATGGCCTCGATGCGCGTGGCGGAGCCTTTTTCCGAGGAACCGGCCGCCGCCTCGTCGTAGTCGGAGCGGGAGTGCTCGCCGCTTATGGTCAGGCCCGGGATCGGGTTATAGGCCAGGTCCAGCGTGAGGTTGGAGCCGTCGTACTTGCTGTCGCCGGCCGAAACCCTTTCGGTGTCCTTTACGCCTACCGCGCTTATTCCCGCGGCGAGGTCCGGTATAAGATCGGTCTTGAGGCGGGAACCCCAGACCTGGCGCTTGACCGTCCTGGTGTCGGGATCGCGCCAGAGGCTGTCCCAGCGCGGGTAAGCCCAGCCGAAGACGGCGGTGAGCTCGGGTATTCTGGACCCCTCTTTTGCGAACCTGTAAGAACCGCCCTTGAGCGAGGAGGCGAGGGAATACTGTGAGAAGGATTCGAAGACGTCGCCGGCCGACAGCGTATGTGTCTTATCGGTGAGGCGGCCCTGGAGGCCGGTCAGCGAGACCTTTTTAGCGTCAGCCCGCGGATCGTCGCCGGCTTTCAGGCCGGCGTTATAGCTGTAGTTCCAGCGCCCGGCGGCTGTGCCGCCGCCGTAGAGGCTCAAGGTGTCGAGGAAGTTGAGCCCCGGGGTGAGCGAGGAACTTCCCTTTCCCGGCCCGCTTACGGAGTTGTAAACCGCGGAGAATTCGTTCGAAACGCGTATCTCGCTCTCCGCTTTCGCTGTCGTGATGAGGAGCGCCGTGGCAAGCGCTCCCGAGATGATGGTGTTTTTCATAAGGACTCTTTCAGCCCTCTTCCCCCTTTTTTTGACGGCCTTGCCGTATGGGAACGATTATACAATTTAGACTTCCCGCCGGTCCCTTTGCCGGCGCGCATCCAGACGCCGCGGAAATAAAGGTCGTCCCGGCGGTCGCCCATTGCCAGGCGGCAGGCCGCTTCCAGCATCCGACCGGCGCGTTCCGCGCGGCTTTCACCGGCCGCTTTCTTCACGGTCCTTTCGAGAAATTCCTTCATTTCCGCGTCGAGGGCGCGGAAGTCCTCCGCCGCCCCGGCGCCGTCGCCAAGGGCGAGCCGGCACAATCCCCTGTTCACCAGGGCCCAGGGATAGCCCGGGGTTTTCCGCAGCACGGCCGACTGCTCCGCGGCGCAGTCGCGGTAGCGTCCCATCAGGCGCAGCACTTCCCCCCGCCAGACCAGCGCTTCGATGTCGGTGGGGAAAAGCCGGACGGCCCTGTCGAGCTCCGAGAGAGCTTCCCGCAGCCTGCCCAGGCGCGCCAGCGCGGCGCCGCGCCAGCACCAGGCCGCGTCGTCGCCGTCGCGGCCCGCCCCGGCGAGCAGCTTTTCCGCCTCCGCGCAGCGGTCGGTGAAAAGGAGCATCTGGCCTTTCCAGGCGCGAAGCCCCGGCAGCTGGCTGAAGTGGGCCTCGCGCATCGCCTTGTCGAAAAGGGAGAATCCCCTCGCGCGCCGGCCTGAGCAGATCTCGACCTCCGCCAGCCTGCCCAGCGCCTGTATCCTCGATATCGGCGAGGCCGCGGCGCGGGAGAAAGCGTCGCGCGCCCTGCCGAAAAGCCTGAGGCGGAGCGCGGCCCAGCCCTCCGGGAACCGCGTCCAGCCCCGGCTGCCGCCCCGGAACGGCCGGAGCCGGGAGAATTCGCGAAGTGCTTCCCCGGGTTTCCCCATGTACAGGAGCATGGCCCCGGCGAGAAAGGGCCTGTAGTTTTCAAGTTCCGCCGGGAGGCTCGCCCGGCGCAGGGCCGAAAGGCGGGCCGGCATGAAGCCCGCCGGAAGGCTGGTCGAGCGGTCTCCCCAGGGGTTCCAGAGGCGGGACAGGACCGGTTCCCCCGGCGGCGGTGACGCGCTTATGCGCTCCGCCGCGGCGAAGGCCTCGGCGTACCTGTCCAGCGAGCAGAACGCTATGTAGCGGTGTATGTCCGGAGCGCCGCCCGGCGCGGCCAGCAGCCCTTCGAATGCGGCGCGCATCCCGGCATGGTCCCCCGCGCGCTTGCGGAACATGGCGAGGCTGTAATGATGGTCCGAGCTCGCCCGGCCCGTCGCCAGCAGCCGCGCGTAAAGACTTTCGGCGGTTCTTACGTCGGCGGCGCGGCTGAGCGTCCGTTCCAGCGCGCGCGCCGCGCGGGAGCTGCCCGGGACCTTCATCGCGGCCGCGAAGGCCAGGCGCACCGCGTCCGCGGGCCTGCCAGCGGCTATCAGTCCGTCGGCCGCCTTTTCGAGAGAACCCAGAGTGTCGGGGGGCGCCATGTCACCGTCAATGATATAAAATAAGGACGGGTTTTTTCCGGGGGTTAAAAGTTTGTAAGATTTAACGCGCACGGACCCTTTAAGGAGAACACGAAATGGCTTCCGCGAAGAAGATATACTCCAGCAGGATAGCGGCTTTCCTCGACAAGGAGCCCCGGGATTTCACCAGGAAGGACATCATCCGTTACGTCAAGGCCAACGGAGTGAAGCTCGTGAATTTCCGCTACGTCGCCGGAGACGGCCGCCTGAAGACGCTCAATTTCATGATCAGCGACGAGGCGTACCTCGACCGCATCCTGTCCGCCGGCGAGCGGGTGGACGGCTCCAGTCTCTTCAAGGGCATGATAGACGCCGGCTCCAGCGACCTCTACGTGGTGCCGCGCTACCGCACGGCCTTCGTCAACCCTTTCTCAGCCGTGCCCGCCCTGGACATCATGTGCTCTTTCTATACCGCCGATGGCCGGCCCTTCGCGGGGGCCCCGGCCGAAACCCTGCGCAGGGCCGAGGCGGAGTTCACCCGGGTCACGGGCTATGAGTTCCACGCCCTGGGCGAACTCGAGTACTACGTGATCGCTCCCAAGGACATGCTTTATCCCGCCGCCGCCCAGCGGGGCTATCACGAGGCCCATCCCTTCGCCAAGTGGGAGGGCCTGCGCACCGAGGCCATGGCGGCGATAGCCGAGGCCGGCGGGCGCATAAAGTACGGCCATTCCGAAGTGGGCCTGATCCGCGGCGCGGACCTGGAGATGGCGCAGCAGGAGATAGAGTTCCTGCCGGTCCCGGCCTCCGAGGCCGCCGACCAGCTAGCCATGTCCAAGTGGATGCTCTCCGCCATCGGCCGCAAGTACGGCGTCACGGTCTCCTTCGCGCCCAAGATCTCGATCGGCCACGCCGGCTCGGGCATGCACGTCCATACCTGTCTTCTGAAGAACGGGAAGAACGTGATGCAGGAGCAGGGAGGCCTCTCCGTCCCCGCCCGCAAGCTGATAGCCGGCTTCATGGAACTGGCCGCGCCCATGACCGCCTTCGGCAACACGGTACCCACCTCTTACCTGCGCCTGGTGCCGCACCAGGAGGCCCCCACCACCGTCTGCTGGGCCTACCGCAACCGCTCGTCCCTGGTCCGCATCCCGCTGGGCTGGACCGACGCGGCCGGGATGATAAGGGACGCCAACCCGGGCTGCGAGGCGCCCAGGCTGGAACCGGCGCAGACAGTGGAGTTCCGCTCCGCCGACGGTTCCGCCAGCCTGCATTTCCTGATGGCCGGGCTGTGCGTAGCGGCGCGCCGGGGTTTCGAGCGCAAGGACGCGCTGGAGTACGCCGAGAAGTTCTTCGTTGACAAGAACATACACGACAAGGCCCACGCCGCCCTTCTGGAGAAACTGCCAAAGCTCCCCGCCTCCTGCTCGGAATCGGCCGACTGCCTGGAGAAGTCCCGCGCGGCCTTCGAGGAGCGAGGTATCTTCACCCCCCAGACCATGGACGGGATCGCCGCCAGGCTCAGGGCTTTCGACGACCGCGATCTCAGCGAGCGCCTTTACGGCAAGGAAGAAGAGATAAGGAAACTCGTAGAGGAGTACCTTTACTGCTGATGAAGGACCTGTCGCGGAGATCGGGGGTGTCGGCGGCGCGGCGTTTGGCCGGTCTGCGGCCCGCCGTTATTTACGCGGCCGGGGCGGTCATGCTGCTCACGGGGGGCCTTTACCTCGCGGGCCGCGGCCGTATCTTTTCGCCTTCCGCTCCCGAATTCATCGTCTCCAGCGGGCCGGTTACCGGGGTCCTGTCGTCCCATCTTGCCGGCGCCGGCCTGTCCCCCGCCGAGACCGGCGGGGTCGCGGCCGCGCTGAGGAAGAAACTGAACCTCCGCCGCCTTTCCCCCGCCGACGAATACGGGGTTGTGCTTTCCACCTCGGGCGCGCTGGTCAACGCCTACGTCCTGAAGGGCGTTTCCCGCTACCTGGTCCGTCCCTCGGAGGGCGGTTACGCGCTGGAGATATCCTCCCTCGCGGTGACGGAGGAGACGCTGCGCGTGAAAGGCTCCATATCCTCCTCCCTGTGGGAATCGATGAGCGCCTCCGGCGTGCCCGCCGAGACAATACTTGATTTCGCCGACGTCTTCTCCTGGTCCGTGGACTTCCTGACCGAAGTGCGCGAGGGCGACGTCTATGAACTGGTCTACGAGCAGCGGACCGCGGAGAACGGCCGCAGCGCGGGCAGGAGGATACTGGCCGGCGTGTATGACGGGAAGGAGACCGGGCGTAAACTGGCCTTCCGCCACGGCGACGGCTATTACGACGAGAAGGGAGAGTCGCTGCGAAGCCTGTTCCTGCGCGCCCCGCTGCAGTACCGGCGCATCTCCTCCTATTTCTCCAAAGCCCGGCGGCACCCAGTGCTGAAGATAGTGAGGCCCCACCTCGGCATAGACTACGCCGCGCCTACCGGCACGCCGGTCTCCGCGGTGGCTGACGGGACCGTCGTCTTCGCGGGGTGGAAGGGCGGCTACGGGCATTACGTCGAGATACGCCACCAGTTCGGTTATGTCACCGCTTACGGACACCTGAGCCGCTACGCCTCCGGAACGAAGCCCGGCAGGCGCGTGAAGCAGGGCGATGTCATAGGCTATGTCGGCTCCACGGGTCTCTCTACCGGACCACACCTGGACTTCCGGGTCAGGCACAACGGGAAGCACGTGAATTTTCTCTCGCTGAAGCACCGCTCCGGCGGCGGGCCGCCGGTGCGCGACAAGAAAGCCTTCCTGGCCGAGGCCAGGCGGCTGCTGCCTTCCGAATTCGATCGATAGGCTGACGACGCGTCAGCTCTTCTTGAGGACTTCCTCTATGGACGCCCTGATCTCCTTGTCGAAGGAGTGATCATAGCCGGCCCAGAGGTTGTAGACCTTGTGCTGTCTGTCGAGCAGGAAAAGGTAGGGTACGCCGCGGGTCTGGTAGGCGCGCGCCGTGGCGGCGGCGTCGTAGGCCACCGGGAAAGTTATCCCGAAATCCTTCACGAAGCGCGCGGCGGGGGCCGCTTCCCGTTCGTGGGCCGCGGCCATCACGGCCAGGCCCTTGCCGCCGTACTCCGCGTTCACGGACTGCACGAAGGGGGCGGCCTTGCGGCAGTAGGGGCAGGTCTCGGTGAAGAACATGACCATCACGGGCTTGCCGGCGTAGGCGGCCAGGTCCAGCCTGCCTCCCTTGTGTTCCGGCAGGTCGAAGTAGGTGGGCCCTTTTACGTAGCCTGCCGCCGTAGCGGCCGGGCTGGCCTCGACGGCTGTTTCGGCGGCCTTTTCCATCGCGGTTCCCGGCTCCTGGACTTTGCCGCAGCCGGCGGCCAGCATAGCGGCGGGAATTATCATGGCGGTGAGCAGGGACCTCATTTGATTCTCCTTTGACGCGTCTTCGTTGTACCCGGCTATTCTATTATTTTTCCTAGGAGGTCAAAAAGCCGGTTGGCGGAAGAGAGTCGTATGAAGTCCCTGGTGCCCCGGAAAGAGGCCTTGTGCGAACTGACCCCGCGGGGCCCGCATATCCCGAAGAAGACGGTTCCGACGGGCTTCTCCGGGGTCCCCCCCGCGGGTCCCGCGATGCCGGTAACAGCGCCCGCGTAATCGGAGCCGAAAGCCCGCCGGGCGCCCCGGGCCATCGCGGCGGCGCATTCAGCTGAGACGGCCCCGCGGCGCCGGACCAGGGCCGGGCTCACTCCCAGCAGCCGGACCTTGGCGGCGTTGGAGTAGGAAGTTACGCCGCCCAGGAAAAAGTCCGAACTGCCCGCCTCGTCGGTCATCAGTTTCGAGGCCAGGCCGCCCGTGCACGATTCTGCGAGGGCCAGCGTGGCGCCCCTGTCTTTCAGCAGGCGCCCCAGCGCCTGGTGCCGGCCTTCTCCCGTTTCGGAATAAACGGCTCCGCCCAGCGCCCGGCGCGCGGCTTTTTTGACCGCGGCCAGCCTTCGTTCCGCCAGCGCCGGCGTGCGGCCCCGTACGGTAAAAGAGAACTCCACCTCGTCGGCGCCGGCGAGTATGGTGAAGTCCGTCCCGGCGAAAGACCTCAGGACCGGGCGCACCAGGCGTTCCGCCTGTACCTCTTTAAGCCCGGCGGCCTTCAGTCTCGCCGAAAGGACGGTTCCGGATTTAAGGCCGAAGAAGGAGCTTATCTCCCGCGCGAGCCCGTCGCCGAACATCGGCTCCCATTCGCGCAGCGGACCAGGCAGGAGGACCAGCATCCGGCGGCCGCGCCTGATCACCTGGCCGAAAGCCGTGCCGTTGCGGTTGCTTATCGTGCGGGCGCCCTCCAGGACGACCGCCTGGTCCGCCATGTTCGGGGGCAGCTTCTCCAGGGAGTACCGGCGGCGCAGCTCGGCGGCGCAGTCCGGGGAGGATACCAGGCGCAGTCCCAGGGCCCGCGCCGCCGCCCTCCTCGTAAGGTCGTCGAAGGTTGGGCCCAGCCCGCCGCAGGTTATGACCAGCGGGCAGGAGGCCATTGCCTCGCGGATGGAGCGGGTTATGAGCGGCAGGTCGTCGCGCAGCGACCTTTCGCCGCGCAGCGTCACGCCCAGGCCGAGCAGCCTGGCGGCGAACAGCGGGGAGTAGAGGTTCACCTTGGAGGAGACCAGTTCGGACCCCGTGCAGAGCAGTTCGGCCTCGGGCCTCATATGTTCACCAGGTCCTCGCCCCGGTCGAGGGCGAGGAAGAGGAGCATGTACTCTTTCAGGTGGCGAGTGAGAAGGAAGTTCCGGCGGACGTGCTCCCTGCCGTTCTCGCCGAGTTTCCTGGCGTAGTCCGGGCTGTTGAGAAGCTGCTTCAGCGCGAAGGCGGCGCCTTCGACCGAATGGCACAGGAGCCCCGAGTGCTTGTGGGCTACCTGTAGAGGGATGCCCCCGACGGCGGAGGCGACCACCGGCTTGCCTTTCCAGAGCGCTTCGGAAACCGTGAGGCCGAAGCCCTCCTTCAGGGATTTCTGGATCACGATGTCGGAGGCGCGCTGCAGCGCGTTGACCTCCAGGTCGTCCTGCTTCATGAGCAGTATGTGCAGGTCGGGGTCTCCCTTGGCGCGCTCCATGACCTCGGCGTAGACCTGCATCCCTTCCGGGTCGTCGGCCGCTCCGCCGCCGGCCAGCACCAGGCGGCAGTCGATGTACTTCTTCACCAGCCGCCAGGCCTCTATCACGCCGAGCGGGTCCTTCAGGCGGTCGAAACGGGATATCTGCGTCACCACCGGCTTGTCGCGCGGGATCGAGTGCTTCTCCATCACGGAATCGATGAATCCCGGCTCAAGGTCCCGGTTCTTGTCGCTGAGAGGGTCTATGGACGGCGCTATCTGGAACTGGCGGAGGGGCAGTTCCCTGGAGAACTGGGGCGCGGAGAAGACGGACGCGTCGTAGCCGCCGATGAAGCTCATCAGGAAATCCCAGGTGCCCGGTTCGGGGCGGGAGACGTCCACGTGGCAGCGCCAGATCCACTTGTTTTCCCGCTTCCTGGCGACCAGGGCCATGGGCTGGGGATCGTGGATGAACATTATATCCGCTCCGGTGTCCACGGCCTCCATGTTGGCGCGGCTGGTCTCCATGAATATCTCTTTGTCCTGCGGCGTGAGGCCCTCCCCGCCGCCGTGCAGCGCGTTGTGTATCTTCTTGGTCACGGCGAAGAAGGCGTCGCCGCCCTTTATGACGTCCCACGACGCCTCCACCCCCACCTGGCGCAGCAGAGGCACCAGCCGGTTGAGTATCTCCGCCACCCCTCCTCCGACCGCCGTGGAGTTGACGTTCCTGACCGTCCGGCCGCGCAGGCGCTCCGAGAGGAGGCGGAGGTCGTCTATGACGTCCTGTCCGACGATGGGCGCGTAATCCTCGAGCAGGGGCATCAAAGGCTCCTTTCTATGCCGCGCAGGAGGTTGCGGCGCAGGTCTTCCAGGGTCTGCGTGTAGGGGTCCAGCCTTTCCACCAGGGCGGAGAGCTCCCGCTCCCCCAGGCAGTCCTCGAACCACTTGGAGAAGTCGTTCCTGCCTTTCTCCAGGCGCAGGCGGGACTCGAAGACGTGGTAGTAGATGGAATCGACCGTGATCCTGGAGAGTATGTCGGCGAATTCGCGCAGGTCGGCGGCCTCGTGGCGGGTGGGCATGATGAAGCTTATCGATTTCAGGAAATGGAACTCCCGGCCTTCCGCGGCGAATTTGAGGGAGGCCATCGGGTTGGCCTTGACGTAGCCTTCTATCGTCGCGATGATGGCCTCGCGCAGGGCGCGTATCGAGTCGAAGCGCATGATATCGAGGCTGTAGAGGCGCTCGGCCAGCGCCTCCTCCCCGAGTTCTCCCGCCGTCCAGTAAGCGAAGTCGTTGGGAGGCTCCGGCGACAGGAACTGGTGCTGCTGGAGGAACCTGTGCGTGTGATGGTATATGGAGGCGCCGCTTATCTCCCTGAGCCCGTCCGCGAGCTGCTGGAGGTTGGACGCCCTGCGGCCCGTAAGCTCGGTCAGCTGCAGCCGGGTGTAGAACCTGAACGGCGCCGTCGCCTTCCGCGTCTCTTTCATCCTCCCCTCCCGGCGGCTTCCAGGATCTTCTCCAGCAGCGCCGCGGCTGAGCGGGGATCCGGGACCCGCCGCATGGCCGCGGTCCGGCGGCTCCGCGGCCCCACGAATACGGTGACCGCCCTGCCGCGCAGCGACCTGAACGCGTCCTCGTCCGTGACGTCGTCGCCCATGTAGAGGCCGGCCCCGCCCCGCCTCTCCAGTATCAGCCTGCAGGCCGCGCCCTTGTGAAAATCCGCCTTCGCCTTCACTTCGAGCACTTTCTTGCCCGCCCCGGTCCTGACGCCCGGCATGCGCGCGAGAGCGCGCGCGGCCTCCCCGAGTTCCCTTTCCATGGCGAGCGCCGCGACGGGGCGCAGCGCCCGGTAATGAAGCGAGATGGAGAACCGCTTGCGCTGTATCCTGGAGCCGGGGTAGCGCGAGGAGATCTCCCTGAGCAGCCGCAGCGCGGGGAGCGAAGAGCGGCGGAAGGCCTTTTTCGCCGCCTCCACGTCCGCGGGGAGCCTGAACCCGGGCAGTTCCAGCCCGTGATTGCCGCAGTAAACCGCCCGACCGAGGCCCGCCTTGCGGCGAAGGTCGGATACGTCCCGGCCGCTGACAAGCGCCACGGTGACTCCGGGCAGCCGGGAAAGTTCATCTAGCGCCCGCCGCGACGGCGGATAGAAGCGCGCCTTCTCCGGGGTCGGCGCCATCTCCGAGAGGGTCCCGTCGAAATCCAGCATCAGGCAAAGCCGCCCCGGCCCGCGCGAGGCGCCGGTCCGGCAGAAAAGTTCGCGTACGATACGGTCCATCAGGCCCCGCTCTCTTTCTGCCCGGACACCGGGAGGGAAACGGCGATCTCGGTGCCCTTGCCGGTCTCGGAGGAAACTTTTATGCGTCCCGAATGTCTTTCGGCGGCCATCTTGCAGAAGGCCAGGCCCAAGCCCACGTTGCGGTTGCTGTCGGAGAAAGTCCGGTATTTCTCGAAGATGGCCTCGCGCAGTTCTTCGGGTATTCCCACGCCCTCGTCCCTGACGTATATCTCCACGTGTCCCTCTTCCGCGAGGCGCGCGCCCAGGTGTATCGCCGCTCCTTCCGGGGTGTACTGCACGGCGTTCATGACGAGGTTGCCGACGAGGCGCTTGAGGAGCTTCTCGTCCCCGTATATCCACGCGCCCTCGCCGCTCTCGTCGGAGAAGACCCACTTGCGGCCCGCCCTTTCCGCGGCCGCCGAGAAATCCCTGGAGCAGCCGCGCAGGAAGGACGACAGTCCTATGCGCCGCTTGTCCAGCGGGATGTCGGGCGAATCCAGCCTGGAGATGTTGAGCAGGTCCTCGACCATGTCGCTGAGCCTTTCTATTGATTCCCCGGAAAGTTCCGATATCCTGCCCAGGTCTCGCTTGTCCCCGTCCGGCCCGGACTGCGCCGACTCCAGCACCATCTCATTGACCGCCTTGAGCACGGTCAGCGGCTGCTTGAGGTCGTGCACCGCCATGGCGAAAAAATCTTTCCGGTTGTCCTCCAGTTCCTTCCTGCGGGCTCTTTCGTCCTTCAGACCGGAATGAAGCTCGCTGAAAGCGCTGGAAAGCCGGCCCACTTCGCTTTCCGAATCGACTTTTGGCAGGGGCGGCAGCGTCCGGGATTTTATTCCGCCCGCGGCCTCCACCAGCATGGCCATGTCCCTGCCTCCCAGCGCCGAGATGCGCCACAGCAGCGCCGCCAGGAGGGCGAGGAAAGACAGGCCTATGAGGAGGCCCCTGCGCAGAGCCGTCCCGACGCTTTCCGCTATGCTCTCCGTGGATATGCCGAGGCGGAGCGTCCCCCAGTCCTCGTCGTCCTTGATCAGCCTCCGGGTGACGTCGTAGATCCCGTCCTCCACGCCCGTCACGGAGGCGTCCGTGTCGCGCGCGTCTATGTCTATTCCGATGGCGCCGGAGCGGTGGACGGGGCGGCCGGACCTGTCCAGCACCTTGATATAGACCACCTGGCGCATCTCGGCGAAAGGTGATAACAGCTCGGCGAGGCGCTCCGTCCGGCCGCTGCGCAGGGCGTAAACGGCGGCCTCCGAGGCCAGGTCGGCGAGGTCGGCGCTGCGGCTCTGCGTCTTGTCTATGAGCGCGGCCCGGTGCGTCTGGACCCTGTCGGCTACCATCACGGCGGTCATGACGGCGGCTATGGCCATCGAGATGGAGAAGAGGCGCGTGCGGAGGTTCATGCCGTCATTCCTTGAAATCGAATTTGAGCAGGTCGGATATTATCTTCCCCGCCCAGTGGTAGATATTGTTGCTCTTCACGGCCTCCCGGAGCTTCTGCATGCGCCGGGAGACCTCCTCCTCCGGCATGACCAGCGCCCGGTGCAGCGCCGCCGCGCACTGTTCCCTGTCGTAGGGGTTCACAACGAGGGCCTCCGTCAGTTCGCGCGCGGCGCCCGTGAAATTGCTGAGCATCAGCACCCCGGTGTCGTCCGTCTTGGAGGAGACGAACTCCTTGGCTACCAGGTTCATCCCGTCGTGCAGCGAGGTGACCATGCAGACCGAGGACAGGCGGTAAAGGGCCAGGATCTCCTCGTAGGAGACGTGGCGGCGGGTCAGCACCACCGGCGTCCAGTTCTCCGTGGAGTGCTTCCAGTTGATGCGCTCGACGATGGCGTTTATCTCGTCGTTGATGTCCTTGTACTTCTGCACGTGTATGCGGCTGATCTCGCCTATCTGCAGGAGGGTTATCTTTTCCTTCAGTTCGGGGTGATCGTCGAGCAGCATGTCCAGCGCCTGCAGCCGTTCCGGTATGCCCTTGGTGTAGTCGATGCGGTCTATGCCCAGGATCAGTTTCTGGCCTTCGAGGCGGAACTCTTCTTTCAGCGACCTCATCGTTTCCTCGACGGCCGGCGAGACGGCGTCGGCGCTGATGGCGGAAAAATCGACGCTTATGGGATAGGGGCGGACCAGCGTCTCGTGCCCTCCCTTGACCACGGAGAAGCGCTCGCGGTCTATCTTGCTCTCCAGTTCCCTGTCCACGGCCTCCAGGAAGTTGTTGCAGTGCAGGCGGATGTGGAAGCCCAGCAGGTCGTTGGCCAGCAGCCCCTCCAGCAGCTCCTTCTTGTCGGGACAGATGCGGAATACCTCGTGGCTGGGCCACGGTATGTGCCAGAAATGCGCCGTTATGACCTGCGGCCCGCAGAGTTCCTTGAGCATGGCGGGCAGCAGGCAGAGGTGGTAATCCTGTATCCAGACGAAGGCCTTGCGGCCGCCGAGCTCGTCGGCTATCGCCCTGGCGAATTTCATGTTCACGGACTTGTAATAGTCCCAGTCCCGCTTGCGGAACGTCGGGCGCTTGAAGGTCAGGTGGCAGAGCGGCCAGAGCGTGTCGTTGGAATAGCCGTTGTAGTAGCCTTCCTCTTCGGCCTTGTCGAGCCATATCCGCTTGAGCGTGTAGGAAGGTTTCTCCGGCGGCACGCCGATCTTCCCGGCGGCGTCGGTGACGCGGCGGTCGGCGTCGCCGTTGCCGTAGGCTATCCACAGGCCCCGGGAGGCGCGCATGACCGGGTCCAGGGCGGTGACCACGCCGCCCGCCCCCCGCTGGCAGATGACCCTGCCCTTCTGGTACTTGTGAACGTAGGGCTGGCGGTTGGACACCAGCACGAAAAGGTAGTCGCCGAGTTTTTCCCGGACGAGGTTCTCTAGGTCAGCTGAAGTCCACATACCGTCCTCCAGGCGTTCCAGCGGGATATCGCCGCTCCGGATAAATTATAAACACTTAGCCGGCCCGGCGCAAGGAAAAGCCCATTACTTGTATAATGATGTCTCCATAGAAGGACGCCAGATGTCGGCCGAAATAATACTTATCACCGTAAGTTCGATAATACTGGTCTCCTACCTTTTCGATTTTTTTTCTTCCAGGACCCGGGTCCCCCAGCTGGTATTCCTGATACTCTCGGGCGTCGTCATACGCGTCCTGATGGACCGCGCGGGCTGGACCGTCCCGTACCTCCACGTAATACTCCCGCCGCTCGGCACGCTGGGACTCATACTGATAGTGCTGGAGGCCGGCCTGGACCTGGAGCTCGGCCGGGAGAAGGTGCGCGTGATACGCGCCGGCCTCTTCAGCGCTTTTTTCTCCCTCCTGGCCACTCTCGGGCTCATCGCCGCCTTCTACAAGCTGCTCTTCCCCGGGGCGGAACTGCGCGTCTGCCTGGTAAACGCGCTTCCTCTGGCGGTCATGAGCAGCGCCATAGCCATCCCGGGCGTGAGCCACCTCCCCTCGGACAGGAAGGAGTTCATAGTGTACGAGAGCTCCCTGTCGGACATACTGGGTATCCTCGTTTTCAATTTCCTCGTCCTCAACGAGACCTTCGGTCCCGGGGCCTATTTCGCCTTCGGTTTCGAGATAATAGCGACCATAATGCTTTCGCTGGTCTTCTCTCTGGCCCTCGCGGCCCTGATCGAGCGCGTCGACCACAAGATAAAGTACCTCCCGGTCTTCTCGGTCCTTCTGCTGGTGTACGCGCTGGCCAAAATGATGCATTTTTCGCCGCTGATACTGGTCCTCGTCTTCGGCCTGTTCGCCAATAATATCGGCAAGTTCGTCCGCGGCAACCTGCGCTTCTATTTCGACGTGGACCGGCTGCGGGACGAGATGGGCCAGTTCGGCGCCATAGTGCGCGAGACCACTTTCGTGATAAAGACCTTCTTCTTCCTGCTGCTGGGTTACTCCGCGGACCTCCGGGAACTCTTCTCTCCCGAAGCCTTCCGCGTGGCTCTGCCCGTGCTGGGTTTCATATACATAGGCCGCTGGCTGCCCCTGAAGCGCTCGGCCGGCGAGGCGGCGCATTCGCTGGCCTATATCGCCCCGCGGGGCCTGATAACCATACTGCTCTATCTCAGTATCCCGCCGCACCTGCTCATGCCCGGGATCCCGCCCTCGACCCTCGTGCTGCTGATACTCGCCACCGCCCTGATACTGGCCTGGGGCGTCATGAAGCCGGATACCCCGGCGCAGGCCAGGCTTAAAAGGATAATATCGGGGGATTTCGATGAACAACCTTGACTGGCTGCTGGTCTTCGCGGGAATTTTCGCCGCGGGCGCGGCGCACGCCGGGGGGCCGCGCCCGGCGCCGCCGAAGGCCGCCAAGGTCCCCCACCGCCTGGAGAAGCACGGCCACGTGCGGGTGGACGATTATTTCTGGCTGCGCGAACGGGAGAACCCGGACGCGATCGGATACCTCAAAGCCGAGAACGATTACGCGGACGCATCCCTGGCCCATTTGAAAAAGTTCTCCTCCTCCCTTTTCAGGGAGATCAAATCCAGGATAAAGAAGGACGATTCCACCCCGCCGTTCAAGGACGGGCCGTACTATTACTACACCCGCTATAAAAAGGGCGGCGAATACCCGCTGTACTGCCGCCGCGCCGGTTCCCCGTCCGGGAAAGAGGAGATCCTGCTGGACGTCAACAAGGAGGCGCGGGGGCACGCCTTCTTCGACGCCCCTTTCCCCGTGATGAGCCCCGACCATAACATCATGGCCTGGGCCGCGGACACCAAAGGCCGCCGTTTCTACACCGTCCGCTTCAAGGACCTGCGCACCGGCAGGGTCCTGCCCGACCGCCTGGATAACGTCACTCCCAACCTGGCCTGGGCGGAGGACGGCAGGACGCTTTTCTACGCGAAACAGCATCCCGGGACGCTCCGCTGGGAGAGGATATTCAGGCACGAACTGGGCTCCGCCGGGGACAGGGAGGTCTATTACGAGCCTGACGAGACTTTCACCGCCTTCGTGGGCAAGTCGCGCAGCCGCAAGTACCTTTTCATCGGCTCCCAGGCCACGCTGACCACCGAGTACCGGTACCTGGAAGCCTCCTCGCCCGACGGCGAATGGAAGCTGTTCCGTCCGCGCGAACGGGGGCTGGAATACGCTCCGGAACACGCGGGAGACAGGTTCTACGTCCTGCACAACCGGGGCGCCAGGAACTTCATGGTCTCCGAAGCGGCCGACCTCCCGGGCGGCCCCGGCCCCTGGACGGATATCCTGCCCCACCGCGAGGATACGCTCGTAGAGGACATCGACGCCTTCAGGGACTGGCTGGTGGTCTCGGAACGCCGCGGCGGCCTGCCGCTGATCCGCGTCATCAGCCGCTCCGGCGGAGGCGAACATTACCTGGAATTCGACGACCCCGCCTACCTGGCTTCCCCGGGAGTCAACAGGGAGTTCGGCTCCGGCCTGCTGCGTTTCAATTACGAGTCGCTGACCACTCCCGATTCCGTCTACGACTACGATATGGGCTCGCGGGAAAAGAAGCTTCTCAAGCGGCAGGAGGTCCTGGGCGGATTCAGGCCGGAGGATTACGTCTCGGAGCGGATCTGGGCGCCGGCCAGGGACGGGGCGAAGATCCCGGTCTCCCTGGTCTACCGCAAGGATTTCCGACGCGGTTCCGGGGCGCCGACGCATATCTACTCTTACGGCTCCTACGGCTCCAATTCCGATCCTTATTTCAGCTCCGTCAGGCTCTCCCTGCTGGACAGGGGCTTCGTCTGCGCCATACCGCACGTGCGCGGCGGTTCCGAACTGGGCCGGGCCTGGTACGAGGACGGCCGTCAGAAGAAAAAGATGAACACTTTCACCGACTTCATCGACGCCACGGAATACCTGGTGAAAGAGGGCTACGCCGCCCGCGGCCGCGTCCACGCGGAGGGCGGTTCCGCCGGCGGACTGCTGGTGGGGGCGGTGCTTAACATGGCCCCGGAAGGCCTCTACGGGTCGGCGATAGCCGAGGTCCCTTTCGTCGACGTTGTCACCACCATGCTCGACGACAGTATCCCCCTGACCGCGGGGGAATACGACGAATGGGGCGATCCCGGCGTCAAAGAGGATTACGAGTACATGCTCTCCTATTCCCCTTACGACAATGTGAGCGCCCGCGCCTATCCGAACCTTTTCATCACGGCCGGGCTGCACGATTCGCAGGTGCAGTACTGGGAACCCGCGAAATGGGCGGCCCGCCTGCGCGACATGAAGACCGACGACAACCTGCTGGTGCTGAAGACCGACATGGAGGTCGGCCACGGCGGAAAATCCGGCCGCTTCGAGGCCCTGAAACTTGTCGCGCTCCAGTACGCCTTCATGCTGGACCTTGAGGGGATAAGGAAGTGAGATGACGGGACATAAAGCGAAGATACTTGCGGTCGACGACGATCCGACGATGGTGGAGCTGATCGCCTCGGGCCTGTCCAAGCACGGCTACCTTATAGTCCGCGCCCACTCCGGCGAGGAGGCGGCCGAGAAGGCCGCAGCCGAGAGCTTCGACATCGCCGTCCTGGACATAATGATGCCCGGCTGGGACGGGATCCGGACTCTGGGCGAGCTCAAGAAGATAGACCCCGAGCTGGAGGTGATAATGGCCACCGGGCACGGCTCGGTCGGCACGGCGGTGCAGAGCCTGCGCAAGGGCGCCTTCGACTACATAAGCAAGCCTTTCCTGCTGAAGGAGCTCGAGGCGGTGGTCGAGAAAGCGCTGGAGAAGCGAAAGTTCTCAGAACTCGCGCGCGCCATATTTTCAACGCTGGACCCCGACGAGCTGCTGCGCGTCATACTGGATTCCGCCGCGCGCATCCTAAAGGCCGACGACTCCGCGCTCGCCCTTGCCGGTCCCGGCGGGGAAATAAAGCTTTCCGCGGCCGACGGGCTCGAGGACGAAAAGAAGAGGGCCTGCAGGCTCGAGCTCTGTTCCCGCGCCCTCTCCAGCCTGCGCGGCGACGGCGCCTGGCGGCTCATAGTGGCGGAGTCCCCCGCCTCCGATCCGCGTTTCTCGGGCGTGGACTGCGCGGAGGAGATACGGCATTCGATGTTCATGCCGCTGACTTCCGGCGACAGGCCGGCCGGACTGATAAACCTCAACCGGACCGCTTTCGACGAGCCTTTCTCCGAGAACGACATGCAGCGGGCAAGGATCTTCGGCTCGCTGGTAAGCCTGTCGCTCAAGAACGCGGACCTCTACGGCCGCCTCAAGGATACCCAGTCGAAACTGGCGCAGGCGGAGAAGATGTCGGCGCTGGGCCAGCTGGCCGGCGGCATAGCGCACGAGATAAACAACCCCCTCTCCGGGATACTCAACCTCACGCAGCTGGTCCTTGAGAAGACCGACCCCGGCAGCCAGAGCGGGAAGGACCTCAAAGAAATAGAGAAAGAGGTTTTCCGGTGCAAGAAAATAATAACTTCGCTCCTTTCGTTCGCGAGGCAGCAGCCTTCCGTCCTGGTCCCGACCGACCTCAACGCGGCGGTGGAGGAGACCCTGGTACTGTGCGGGCGGCAGCTCGAGCTCCGTAAAGTGAGAGTTGAAAAGGCTCTTTCCGGGGGCCTTCCGGCGATAAAGGCCGATCATCAGCAGCTGATGCAGGTTTTCCTTAACCTTTTCAATAACGCCATGGACGCGATGCCCGACGGGGGCGTTCTCAAGGTGGCCACGCGCACCGGTTTTTCCCCCTCGGGCAGGCCGTCGGTCCTGGCGCAGGTAGAGGACAGCGGCTCCGGGATACCTCCGGACACGCTGGGCAAGGTCTTCGACCCTTTCTTCACTACCAAACCTGTCGGCAAGGGGACGGGGCTCGGTCTTTCGGTCTGTCACGGCATAGTGGAACGCCACGGCGGCGTGATAGAGGCCGAGTCCCTGCCGGCCGGCGGCACCGTCTTCACCGTCTATCTCCCCGCCTGAACGGCCGGTAGCTTTCTCGCCTTCACCGCAGGCCGCATTCGTCGGCGGCGCGCCTCTCGTCCTCGGCCAGGTCGGCTACCTTCTCCCTTTCCCCGTCCGTAAGGCGTACCGCGCCGCCTGCGCGGTAGTACGACCTCAGGGCCTCGTAGAAAGCCTTGCGCAGTTCCGGGTCGGAGATCTCCGCGCCGGGGTTCCTTGTCAGTTTCTTCCTGGCGAAGCCGGGCTCGCGCATCCTGAGCGCCCAGAAGCGGGCTTTCTCGTGCAGCAGCTCCGTTTGCCGCTCGTGCAGGCGGCCGTAGAGTTCTTCGCAGCGGTCCCGGGGCCCGGGGCCCGGCGCGTCCCTGAAAGTCCCCGGGTATACGGCCACGTCCTTGAAGTCCAGGTGAAGGCGCTCGATGTCAGGCAGCGGCACCAGGAACTGCATCACCTCCGGCAGCAGGTCCCAGTGCCTGTCCGTCTCGCCCTCGAGCGCGTGTATTATCTCCCCGCTGCGCGGGTTCACCAGCCGGGCCGTTATCCTGAGCTTATCCCCGGTCCCGAATATCGTGCCCGTTATGACGGCTTCCACCGCCGCCAGCCCGCCGGGGCGGTCCTTCTGCTCCGCGGCGCCGGAGTGCCCGAGGCGCTGTTCGCGCAGCAGGGACTCCAGGCGGCTGCGTTCGAAGACGCTGGCTTTGCCCGTGCGAGAGAGGTGCTCGGTCAGTTTTTCGGCCGCGTACTCGCTCTCCTCTTCGGAAGCGCGGGCGCGCCGGCTGAAGCCGGCCATGGCCACGGTCTTTATCTTTTTAGCCGCCATGGACGAGGCGAAATCGGCGGCCATCCTGCGGTACACTTCGTCCGCGGACGGCGCCGCGGCAAGGGGGCGCGCGTGGATGATTACGGCCGCGAATAGTACGGCGGAAAGAGTCGTGCCCGTTCTCATACCCCCTCCTTTTCGGGGATATTATACGGGAAGGATGTCAGGGATTTTTCCGGGAAACGTCAAATCCTACTCAAATTTGTAGCCGTGTCCGGTGACGCTGGTTATGCGGGATCCGGCCTCGGGCCCCAGCTTCTTGCGCAGGGAGGAGACATGGACGCCCACGGTGTGCGGATCGTTGTAGGAGGCGGGGTCGTAGCCCCAGACGGTCTCCAGGAGGTAGGGCACGCCCAGTATGCGGCCGGCCTCTCCCACCAGCAGGGAGAGCAGGTCGAACTCCTTGCGCGTCAGCTTGACCGGATCGCCGTCCACGGACACGGTCCTGGAGGATGGATCTATCGAGATGCCGCCGTTCTCTATCTTCCCTCCCCTGCCGCGGGCCGCGGCGTAGCGCTTGAGCACGGCCTTTATCTTGGCCAGGAGCACCGGCAGCGACACGGGCTTGAGGACGTAGTCGTCGGCTCCCCGCTCGTAGCCCTCCACTATGTCCTCGTCCTGCACCTTGCGCCCGGAGATTATGATGACCGGCGTTGACGCGATCTCGGGGGTTTCCTTTACGATGCGGCACAGTGCGAAGCCGTCCAGGCCGGCCATCTCCGCGTCGGTGACGATGAGGTCCGGGCGGGACTCCCTCGCCATGATGACGGCCTCGGATCCGTTGTCCGTGAAGATGACCTGGTAGCCCTTCCCCTCGAGGTAGCGCCTCGCGGAATCGATTATCACTTTTTCGTCGTCGACAAGGAGTATTTTTTCGGCCATGAGGAATGAGATTACAATTTTGACG
This sequence comes from Elusimicrobiales bacterium, assembly GCA_031082205.1. Lineage (GTDB taxonomy): Bacteria > Elusimicrobiota > Elusimicrobia > Elusimicrobiales > UBA9959 > UBA2231. The sequence goes on along the minus strand of JAVHLJ010000021.1, from coordinate 1,667 downwards.
CGCGCCGGGCAAGCAGGCGCATCAGGCCCAGGGCATGTTTCCGCCCTGCGATGTCCTGTACCGCCCGCCTGACCTGGGCCGGGGACTTGCCCCCGCCGGTGTTTTGCAGGAATGTCATTATCTCGTCCGCTGCGGCTTCCAGTTCGCGCGCCGAAGCGGCCGGGTTCTCCCGGACGGCGGCCCTCCGCGGGACCCCGAGGTCCCTCCCGGCCAGTTCGTAGCAGACCACGGCGACGGCGTGCCCCAGGTTCATCGAAGGCTGGGCGTCGCCGGTCGGGATCGCGATTATGGCGCGGCAATGCGAGAGGTCCTCCCCGGTAAGGCCGTGCTTCTCGGGTCCGAAGACTATGGCCGTCCGGCCGCCGCCCGAGTGCCTCCTTATATATTCGGCGGCCGCAGGCAGCGGTACGACCTCCCTCTCAGGGCTGCGCCTGTTGAGCGCTGAAGTCGCCAGGACCAGAGAGCAGCCTTCCGCCGCGGAAGGAATGGATTCGAACAGGGCGGCCTGTTCCAGCAGGTGCCCGGCCCCTACGGCGGCCCGGTTTTCCAGGAGGGCTTCTTTCCATACCGGAGGATGCGGCGCGGCCGCGGCGAGGTCCGTCAGCCCGAAATTGGCCATGGCCCTGGCCGCCGCGCCGATGTTTATCGGATTGCGCGGGCGGGCCAGTATTATTCGCAGGGGAAGGGCTGTGGAGGTCAATCTAAAATCCCCGCGCGGAAAGAAAATTTTTGAGCCCGGACGCGCTAAGGCCGCGTCCCTGTACGCCGTCAAGCCTGGCGGATTCCCTTCCTCTCTCGAAGAGTATGACCGTGGGGACAACCGCCACCGAATGCCGGTCCTCTATCTGTCCCAGCAGGTCGGCCCTTAGGCGGAAGAACCCGGGCCGTCCGGCCGCCAGTTTTTCGAACTCCGGGATGAACTCGACGCAATAGGGGCAGTAGGGGTAGTGGAAGACGACCACGGCGCTCCCTTTCGCCCGGGAGACGAGGCGGTCGAAATCTTCAGCCGAGGATATCTCTTCGCTCATCCCCATATTCTACAAAAACGGGCGGGGCCCGGGCGGCGGGACCGCCCGGCCGGACATCGGCTTCCGGCCCCCGGCTCTTGATGATGTAATCAGGTAGATCGTTTACACTTTTCAGCCTGCAATCCTCCGGTGTCAGCGAAACGGGGTCCAGTATCACCGGCGGGAAGTCCGCCAGCCTCGGACTGACTTTTATAGCGCTCCATTCCGAAAACGCCTGCCAGGGCGTTCTGTCCGAAAGGTTCATGTTGGGCCTTTCGAAATTGTAGTAAAGAATATAGCTGTAAGCCTTTCCCAGAAAGTCCCATATCCTGTCGAAACGCTCCACTTCGTAAAGCTCCGGCTCTATCCTGCCGTGGAAGTGTTCCACCGAGCCGTTGAATTTAGGGTTCGCCGGCGGGATGGTCACGTGTTTGAGTTTCCAGCTTTCCACCACCCTGGAAAACGCGCTATCCTGGAATGCTCCGACGTGCCCTATGAATTCCATTCCGTTGTCGGTCTGTATCACCGGCCTGGCCTCCGGGCACCAGTTGCGTATATGAGCCAGCAGCAGCGATATGTGCTTCACCGCCGTCAGCTGGTTAAGGGCATGAGCGTAGGTCACAAAGGTCAGGCCCGATTTCGGGCAGCGGCTTGTGAACT
>JAVHLJ010000020.1 GCA_031082205.1 Elusimicrobiales bacterium | reverse complement strand
TTTTTTACACCTTAGGTCGGCCTAAAAAGTGGTCCAGTTTTTCCCGCCTATTATATACCTCAGTATCCACCCCCACCTTAAACAGTTTCTGCAACTCCCGTCTACTAAGGGCTTTGTAATTAGAATCCCCCGGCTTATGCGTACGCCAGTCCAGAAGTAGCAGATGCCCCCCGGACTTACAGACCCTCATCATTTCAGAGGCTATACCCGCCCGAACCTTATCATCGGGCAGCGTAGCGAACATCGTTGACTCAAAAACCAGATCAAAATAATCGGAATTGAACGACATTTTAGAGGCATCTTCCGACAAGAAATTAACCAAATGGCACAGGTTTTTACCAGCCTCCAGGCGCTCCCTCTGTATGTCGACACCATATACATTCTCGGGCAAATATCCAATCCGGAACAATTGAAACATGTCCCCACCGCTACCACAACCGACGTCCAAAACCTTCGCGGTAGACGGATTGCGCTCGACCTCACGTATAGCCGCAACAAAAGCGGCTTCCGCGGCAAGAATCTGGAACAGGACACCCGGATTCAAGCGGATATCGTTCCTGTCCAGCCCGCTCTTGGAGTAGTAGTTGCGGTACCACTCTTTAACGGAGCTTTCGCCCCTGACATCCGGGTTAGTTTTCGGCATACATTATTTACGCAAGGCAAAGAGTTCCATCTGCTTTACAACCTGCTCCAACTGTGTGGACGCCATTTCCGGGAATATCGGCAGCGACAATATCACAGACTGATTCCCATATGCGTTAGGAAAATCCTCCGGCCGGGACTTCAGCCTGGAATATGCCGGCAGGAAGGGCAGCGCCACAGGGTAATTAATTACCGTCTCAATACCGGAGGAAGCCAACCACTTTTTAAGCAAGTCTCGCTTCTTGTGGCGAATTACATAAAGGTGATAGACATGCTCCCGGTCCTCGCCGGACAATGGGGTCTCAACGCCCGGGATATTGGCAAGCCTGCCGGAATATTCTGCCGCAAGCTTTTGGCGCATCTGCGTCCAGTCATAAATTTTTTTTAATTTAACGGAAAGAATGGCGGCCTGAAGCCCATCCATGCGGCTATTTATACCTTCACTCCGATGATCGCCTTTTACAAGTCCTCCATGACGGGCAAATATAGCCATCTTCTCCGCTAAAGCGGCGTCATTAGTGACGACCGCCCCGGCGTCACCCATAGCTCCCAGATTTTTTCCCGGATAAAAGGAGAAGGCGGCGGCATTGCCGAAGGTACCGACTGTTTGCCCCTTAAACTTAGCGAAATGAGCCTGGGCGCAATCCTCAAGCACCCAAAGCTTATGCTTCCTGGCGATGGCCATTATCTCATCCATATTCGCCGGCTGGCCGTACAAGTGAACAGGGATTATCCCCACCGTCCTTGGAGTAATCTTCTGCTCTATCTGCTTGGGGTCAATGGTGAAAGCATCCTTATCCGTGTCACAGAAGACTACGCTCCCGCCGGCCTGGGTTATCGTTTCGCTGGTAGCTATCCAGGAGTGAGCGGTGGTAATCACCTCATCCCCGGCCGCCACGCCCAAAGAGCGCATGGCGATATAAAGAGCATCCGTCCCATTCCCGCATGAGACGCAATGTTTAGTCCCGACAGCAGAAGCAAATTCATTTTCAAAGGCATCAACAAATCGCCCCCGAATGAACGCAGATTGGCTGATAACCTCAGATATCGCCGCGTCTATTTCCGGCTTAATCGTCAGGTACTGGGCGTGCAGGTCAGCGAAAGGAACCATTGCGGTTTTTATCATTTGGGAATTCCCTTAATAAATCTTGCCGGATTCCCCGCGTAAATCCCTGACTTTAATATGTCTTTTGTTACCACAGCACCCGCCCCGATAACGGTATTGTCCGCAATGCTTACAGGCAATATAGTCGCGTTAGAACCGATGGACACCTTATTCCCTATCCGGGTAGACCTCCACAAGTCCTTATCCCCCCCTGCAGGGCCGCCGGCATTGAAAGTATCGTTGATAAACATGACCCCGTGGCCGACAAAACAGTCGTCCCCTATAGTCACAAGTTCACAGATAAACGTGTGCGACTGGACCTTGCAGCGCTTGCCGATTACTACGTCTCTTTGTATCTCGACAAAAGGGCCTATAAAAGCACCGTCCCCGATTTCACAACCATACAGGTTAGCAGGGGCAATGACTTTAACTCCTGCTCCAAACTTAACGTCTTTTATTCCAGCGGTCTTAATATTTGGCTCAGTCATTTAAGCAACTCCCAGCCGGCATTTATTGGCCGTAAAGCGCAATGGGACTTCGCGCTTGGATTCAATAGACTCGTAAATCGCTGAAATAAGTTCCAGACTTTTGCGCCCTTCAAGTCCATCAACCAACTGACGTTTATTATCGCGAATACACTCCACGACATGCTGATAGTAGGATTTATGGCCAAAACCATAAACATCCGGCGGGTTTACGGAAAATTTCGACATGACTTCCATATCGTCAGGCTTTGGATCCGTGAAATTCCAGGTCTTCATCTGATTCACGGCGAACCCACCTATTTCAACAGCGCCTTTCTCCCCCAGAATAGAAATAGAGCCCTCAAGGTCTTTAGGCCGGGCAGCGGTAGTCGCCTCAATTATACCCAATGCTCCATTGCGAAAACGCAGCGAGACCACCGCCGTATCCTCCGCTTCGATCCTAACCAAAGAGGTCGCAGCCATAGCATAAACGCTCCGCACTTCCCCCATCATCCACTCAAGCAAATCTATATGGTGGCTCGCCTGGTTGGCTAGAACCCCGCCATCAAGAGCCCAAGTGCCCCGCCATTTATCCTGATCATAGTATGCCTGTTCACGGCACCACCGAACCCGAACCGTTCCTAAAACCAGTTTCCCGAAACGGCCGGACTCCAGCGCCTCGCGCAACTTAATAACGGGAACGTTGAACCGATTCTGCTTCACTACGAACAGCTTAACTCCGGCAGCGTCACAAGCCCGGATCATGGCATCCGCGTCATCCAAAGTCAGCGCCATTGGCTTTTCTACGATAACGTGTGCGCCATATCTGGCAAGTTCAATAACATGCCTCGCATGATTTCCGCTTTCGGTAAGCACAGAAACAGCGTCAGGCTTTATCTTCTCCATCATTTGATGCATGTCCGTAAAATGCGGGACGGAGTATTTCTCTCCGATAGCCGAGGCCTTTTGCTGATCGATGTCACATACGGCAGAGAGCATTGCCCCCTGGATTAGTTTATTGCCAAGAAGCTCAGCATGCCGTTTTACTATACGGCCACAACCCACAAAAGCAAACTTCAGATTTGATTCAGTCATAGTCGTAATTAGCTCCCCAATTAATTTTTAGCAGATTTATACTCCGCTACGATACGTTCAAGATGCGCCAGCAATGCGGAATTAACTTTTTCAGCGACAAAATTATCTTCAAAGGCGTTCTTGGCATTATGAGACATCTGTGCCAGTCGTCCAGGAGACCTGGTCAGACCCTCTATGAGTTCGGCCAATAGTTCCGGACGTCCATAATCAAAACTCACCCCGCACTTTCGTTCCGACAGAAAACGCGCGAGCGCCCCTTTTGAGGGACACGAAATAATAGGCAAAGAGGCACTCAAATACTCAACCGATTTATTGTTTATGGTTGCGAGATAATCGTATCTATCCGGCAACGGGGCTATGCCGGCTGACGAGCGTCGCATAAGGGTATAAATCGCGGCAGCGTCAACCCAGCCCGGGAAAATAACGTCGGGATTGCCCTCTGCCATTTTGCGGAATTTCCGCAAACAATCTCCGTCACCGCATATAACGAACTGCACCGCTATTTTCCGCGCCCTTAGCATCTCCGAAGCCTTAATTACTGTCGGGATATCAAACTGACGACTTAAGGAACCCAAAAAGCATACCCTGAAAGGGTGCTTCTCGCCAATCCCAAGCTTATCCCAGGCCCTTGCCGCTACGTCAACGGTGTCTCCTGCTGGCGGAACGGAATTATACGCAAAAGGGATAACCGTGTCCCAGTTGTTCCGCTCTCGTCCGGCTTTTCCCAGTCCCCACTCCAAGAATTCGTCGGTTATCCCTATCAGCGCGTCAGCGCGGGAAAAGACCTTTTCTGCCTCGCGGAACATCGGCCGCAACAGGAGTTTTGCGGCGCTTTTTAATCCACTCGGAGCGTGGTCCACAAAAATATCCGGCCACATATCCCGTAGATCCAGAACAACAGGAACGCCGGCCTCGCCGGCAAAGGAAACCGCAACCCCAGCGATTCCAACCGGAGGAACCGAACATAGGATGATATCTGGTAGTTTAGAAGCTCTCGAGAAAGCGGCATACATTTTTTTTGCCAGAATACGCTGATCTAGCAGACGCCGTACCGACACATTGGATGAATATCCGCACCCGCGGAAAACCGATATCCGCAAGCCGCTGCCAATCTGGATACTCGCGCCATCTTCCGCCATGAATTTCCTTGAAAAATGGTCAAAGGCGGAAGTCCACCATTCGATCCCGGCGTCCTTTGAGAAAGAAAGAGCGAACTGCCCGGTCCTATGCAACCGTCCCCGGAAATCCACCGAATCCGGGACAGGCTCTCCGATAGTTACCAGCCAGATATTCATATCTCCCCGGATTTACCGCGAATCCCTGGACCCCGCGCCTGACCACCGCCCTCAATGACTCCCTGAAAAACATCCAGATGTCTTTGCGCGCTCCGCTCCCAGGAAAATTCAGCCGCCCTGGCCAACCCCTTCTCCCGCAATTCAGCGTAAAGAGCCGGGCTGCCTATAAGACGGCGCATAGCGTGCGCAATAGCGTCTACAGAATGCGGGGCAACCAATATAGCCGCATCACCGGCGACTTCCGGACAGGCAGTCACATCAGAAGTTATTACCGGACAGCCGCAGGCCATGGCCTCCAGAATCGGGACTCCGAAACCCTCATGCAGGGATGGGAAAACGAAACCTATAGCGCCCCGGTAACAACTTACCAGAGTTTCAGCCGGAATACGGCTAGTAATAATCTCGACCCCCTCGATATTGATCGGAGGACCGGAATATTCTGAAACGACAAGTTTTAATTGCACTTTTTTGCGCTGCGGGAGCATGGAATACGCTTGTACTATACGCTCCAGATTTTTGCGCCTGATGTTGGGCTTGTACTTGTAATGAGAGACATGTAAAAGGTAAGGCGCCGTCCGCACATGAGCAATGCCCTGCGGATTGAATACGTTAGTATCAACTCCATGATATGCGAGATGCAATTTATCGGGAGGGAACCCCAGTTCCGCAGCGAGAACCTTCCGGGCATATTGAGATATCGTAATTATTGCGGAGCACTTATCACGTAACAACCGCCACTTACGCCTGATCAATAATTTCGACCTGTAAGCGGCGAGACGGCCGCGAATCCCGTACCCGTAAATATCGCCTGAAGGCACCCCCAATTCATAATCGCCCTGAATCGTGACAATTACGGGGCACTCCGCCTTATGCAATAGATCAGGAAGGGTCTGCGATGGATCCCAGACAATATCCAACCCCGGAGGCAGTTTTTCACGCACAGAAAAAGGCAGAATTTCCACTCCAAGGAGTGAAAGGCCATAAATGAGTTTATCCAGATAGGTTTTGAAACTGTAATTCAACCCCTCGGCCGACAGAACCCCGACCCTCATATCAGTTTTTCCTTTGCTTTCTCTTTTATGTGTGCCTCGACAATACTGCGGACTCCCGCCTGAAATGTCTCAACCGAGAACAAACCGGCTCGCTCTGCCAATTTGGAAAGCATCTCTTTTTGCAGCTTTTCGCTATCGAGAACAGCGCATATCTTATCAACAGCCTCTTCCCTGGAGCCAAAGGTCAACCTATCATCGCCAACTATCTCAACCTGCCCCCCGCTATCCGGGCAAAAAACAATGCACCCGGCTTTCACCATTTCAGCGACGGCAATCCCGAATGGCTCTTTAACTCTTGAATTAATCCCGTATCGATGAGTTGAGAACAGGCGCAATTTTTCCGCCAACTCGCATCTCCCTTCCATAAAAACCCAGTCTTTATGTCTGGAATGCGCCTCCTTGATTTGTTCCAGATAAGAATCGGAATACCCCCACCCGACTATATGGAGATGGACATTGTAGCCCCGGGCCCGGACCCTGCTCAGGATTTCGATCGCGGACTCCACCTCCTTCTGAGGAGCGAAAACACCGACCCAGACAAACCCCTGCCCCCTCTCCTCATACGGAACCTTCTGGAATTCCGACCACACGGGCGGATATAAAGTGCGAGTCCTGATGTTGTACGCGTCGGACAGCACACCCCCTGTCCAGTCGGAATTGGAAACGATTTGATCCTTAAGCCAGGCACTATTATCCACGGGGGAAATCAGGTCCAGAAAGGCCTGATGCATATACTGCAATGCCTTTCCCAAAAAGCCACCCGTCACGTCCTCCCTGGGCGGAGGCTCCAACTTGTCGCACAAGGTCCTGTCAAAATCAAATGCGACCACAAACCTGATTATAGCCCGCCCCAGATCGACCGGAGTGAAAGAGCTTGTGCTGATAACGGCATCATACCCCGGCAGGTGCTTCCTGAGAAACCTCTGGAACAATCTTTTCTTGAGGGAGGAAAATCTCCGGGTTTTATCCAGAAAAAAACCCGGGCGATAATGAACAAACCTGAAATCGGCCTCGCTTATCTGTGTGCCGTAGTATTTATTAACGCGGTCAACGCTGTATGTGCCGTTGGTTATAATGCCCGTGGTTATAAGCGTAATATCATAGTCCCCGCGCAAAGCCTGGATGATCCAGGGCGGCCGGGACTCCGCTCCGCCGCCATACCAGGCCTCCGGATGAACGATCGCCAGTTTAGGACGCATCAGTATTACCCCTTTTAGCGAGCACGAAAAAACGGTGATAGGGCATTTCGAAAACGCGGTAAGTCTTTTCCAGATGGAACCCTTGCGCAGCCATAGCGGCAGTAATGCGGCGCAAAGGATAGCCTGCCTTGCCGATCTCCCAGTAATGCTCGCCGTTAAATTCATGCGCCGGAGGGCTCACAAAAGGGATCGAGACCAGTTTCTTGAATTCCCCCACCCTGGGGACCTGGATATCTATCCGGTACGCGCGCGTGGCGTCCGGCAGCGAAATGAGGACATTCCCGGCGGCGACACGATACAATTCTGCAAGAGCCGCAGCGAAATCCTTGTACGGAAGATGTTCAAGGACTTCAAAACAGGCGACCACGCTGAATTTGGAATCGGCGAAAGGCAGATCCAGCACCGAGCAGATATGGTCGGGCTTCAATGCCTCATCAATATCGGCTGTCGTCAGATTAAATCCCCTCCGCTTAAGATATCCGGCCACCAAAGCGTTCCCGACGCCTATTTCCAGTATAGACTCGGGGGCCAGACTGCGGATCTCGGAGATCTGATGCCAATAACTGGCGAACCGCCCCTTCTCGTCGTAAGAGTCGCTTAAATAATGCGCAGAAGAGACTTGTGTCATTTTTTTGCGATTATCCATGTTACAACCGGGTATCGCTCCTCGTTAAGCGTCGCCAGGAATCTGCGGAGGCCTCGTTTATCGGGGATATTCATCCCCCTGAATCTATCACTAATAAAGCAAAGCAGGATCGCGAGACGATTTCCCCATCCCTCGCAGGCGATTATTCCGGAGAAATCCGCGCAGAGACATCTTAACCCGTCCGCGGAAAATCTCCAATAGTCTTTGGGGCCGTAATGGAGGTAATTGATAAAGCAAGTTGTATGGATAACCACCCCCCCCGGCCGCAGGACCCTATAGGTTTCGGCGACCGCCAGGGTGGGTTTTTCCACATGCTCCAGAACCTGATCGGTAATTACGCAATCAAAACTGCAATCGGGATACGGCAGTTTCTGGATATCCACTTCCGGATAACTGACGTCTACCACCTCCGAAGCGTCCGCGATAAACTGCCGGAAGTTCTGGATACCGCTTATCCCCAGGACTTTCCCCGAGATCGGACGGGCCAACGATTCCCCGATTCTTTGATACATGTGATATCTAGTCAGATTAGGCATAGTTATACTGGGCGGACCGCGGCGAATGTTTCCAGAAAAGCCGCCCCCAGTCTCCGTGAATTGAAAACAATGTCAAGCGCAAAAACAGCGGCAAGATAGAATACTGCCCCCAAAAGAACGAGAACCGCCACCCCGGACACTGTAGCCGTAAAATACAACTTCAGGATAAACAGGCCGTAGCCCATAAAAGACGCGGCCAGCAGCGGCACAAACACGATCCGGGCCAAACCGAGAAACGAACATCCGACCACCTCCAGAGTTTTAGCGTAATACCCGATATAAGCGATCAGGACGCTGAAAAACACCGCTAAAGATGTCCCCAGCATTCCGGCCGCGGCCGTCAACGGATATAGCAGGAGAATCAACGCGGCGAATCTGACGAATTGAAGCCGCGTGTCGATTCCGGGCTTTCCGACCGCATAAAACACATACCCCGAATTAGCGGACAAGGCCCGCAAGAGGCCGGCTCCAGCAAGAACCTGCAGGAGAGGGATTACCGGCCGCCATTTAGCGCCCAGAAACAGTTCCACCAGTTCCGGAGCGAGGAAAACCACCAGCCCCGCCACTCCAAAAGACAGAACCGAAGTAATCCCTGAAACCTTGATAAACGCGGCCCGCAGCCTGGCATCGCTATCCTGCAGACTGGAATAAGCCGGAAAGGTCACCTGCGACACGATGTGCACGATTTCCGTGGCGGGAGTATTTGCTATTTTAGCGGCCAGCTGATAAAATCCGAGAGCCGTCACACCGAGCATCTTCCCGACCAGCAGACCATCCCCCTGGGAGACAAGATAGACCAGGACGCTTGAGCCCAGAACCCACTTGCCGAATGAAAACAATTCCCGGATCTTTCCCCGGTCAAGATCGAATCTGGGACGATAAGGGTGGATCAAATAACTGGCCGCACACCCAACTACGCTTGCCGACAGCAGGCCGAAAACAAGAGCCCAGGCGTCTTTTAGAAGATAGGCAAGGCCGACCGCCACAACAAGATCCGCGACAGCTGTGGCGAGGTGATACCCTGCCAGTTTCTTAAAGTCCAGTTCTTTTTGAAACACGACTATCCCGATGTTTGAAAACGCGGATATGACCACCGACAGCCCTATAACCCTGATTACCGCCTCGGCCTCCGGCGTCCCGAAGAATGACGCGGCGGCAGGGGCGGCGAGAAACAGGAGCGCGAAGATTATCAGCCCGCGGATTACCAGCATTGTCCAGGCCGCGTCCAGATACCCAGCGATATCGCCCTTTCGCTGGATAAGAGCCGACTGGAATCCCGTCTGGGTAAAAGTTTCCAAAGCCGTCATGACCAGAAGGGCGATCCCCATCAGCCCGAAATCCTCCGGAGCGAGAATCCTGGCAAGGACAATAAGCCGTAAAAACCCGACCGCCTGCTGCGCCGCCCGGGTCAGCAGGACCCAGAAGCTTGAATGGATCACTTGGTGAGATAGTAGTTTTTTCACAGGTAGCCGCCGTATACAGCGCCGCGCTATTTTAAAGTATCGTTAAAAAAGGAGAGATCGCCGCGCTTGATCTCCGCCCTATGCCGCAGACACTCAGCAAGAGCTCCGCATAGATAAACGATCTCGCTTATGTCTCCCGTTCGCACGGCACGGAATACCCCGTAGAAGAACTTGCCCAGCCTGCTCCAACCGTAAATTAACGAATTCAGCATGGTCGTAGGCATATTGCGGTAGTAAAAATAAAACTCATACACTTCGCACATATGTACCAGCTCTTTTTTTACCATCCGTCCGGCCGTGGAGATGTTATGCTTAAGCGCGGCGGCGGGCGTTATATAAAGCCCTTTGGGGTATCTTTTATACGCCCGATAAGAAAAATCTATATCTTCGCACTGGCTCCATTTTTTAAGATTCTCATCGTACCGGGAGGCTTCCAGAAGTTCCCGCCTGTAGGATTGATTCGCCCCTGAAAGCCACTCGCAATTCACAACCCCGGTCAACGGTCGCGGGTAAACAGTTCCGGCGGAAGGGAGAACAGAGCACCTATCCGGCGATAAATATCCGAGGCAAAAAAACCAGCCGAAAAAATCAGTCAGAAGAGACCATTTCGTCCGCAGGTTGGTTATATATCCCTGGACACCCACGGCCTCGGGATGCCCCGCATAGACGCGCAGGATCTCCTTAATATAATCCGGGGCTAAAACCACGTCGTCGTCAAGATACAAAACGATATCACCTTTCGACGCGCCCGCCCCCATGTTTCTGCCTATCGCAAGGCTATTTTCCCTCCGGTTGGGCAGGTATTTGAGCCCTACCCCTGACTCACCGGCCTTCCCGGCAACTTTATCCAGAACAGACCGGGCCGGCTCTTCAGCGCCGTTATCTACTATCACGACCTCCATCGGCAGGACGGACTGCCAGAGGATGGAGTTCAGGCAGACCTCTAGGTCATGAGGCCGGTTGTACGTTACTATAATCACGGAAACGGTCATGGTGTCGCGGCAAAGGCCCCGTATATATCCTCCATTTTAGACATCTCCACGTAATAATTGTTATCGCGCACTATTCTCTCCCGTCCAGCCATGCCGCATCTTGCGCGCAAGGCAGGATCGGAAAGAAAGAGATTTATCTTTTCCGCCAGCATGTCATGGCGGCGCGCCGGGAAAATAGCGCCGTTCTCGAGGTCCGTTATCCATGCCGTATTTTCGCCCGAATCACTTACAATGACCGGGATACAGCATGCCATCGCTTCGGCAGTACTGGCGGCTATTCCGGCGTCCGACAGCGAAGTGGAAACGTAAACATCCGAAGATTGGAGGTATCTGGGGAGATCCGGCAGCGAATATCTCCCGATAAAGGCCACTGAATCCGAAATTCCGAGAGTTCTGGTCAGGGACTTCAGCCGCAACTCCTGCGTTCCGCCACCGCCTATGACAAATTTGACGTCAGGATTGGCTTCCTTTACAATGGGAACGGCGCGAATAAGAGTGTCGATATCATAGACAGGCTCTAAATTACGCAGGCTGATAACCACACGGCGGCCTTCCGCGCCCCATGCCCTCAGTAAACGCATATCCTTGCCTCCTTTTGCAAAAAAGTCCGGCTCAACCCCGAAATTTATACGCTTCACCTTTTCCTCATGCACTCCCAGAGCAAGCAGAACTTTCCGCATATGTTCGGCGTCACAGGTAACCATCTCCGCGCTCCTGAGGATACGTCTGACCAGTAGTTTCCGGAGCGGCGATTCGAGGGAAAACAGCACATCAGACCCCCAGGCGGTGACAATCAAAGGATGATAGCCGGAGAGCCAGGCGATCAGCCCGTATGTACCGGCTGAGTGAACATGCAGAACTTCCGACCCGATCTTTCGCAACAGTCTCCGGAATTCCCAGCCCTGACGCAGCACGCGGAAAGGATTCCCCGACAGCGGACCTATATAATGAAACCGCACCCCCTCTATAGGCTGCGCCAAAGGGGCCAAGGAAATCCAATCCACCTCATGTCCCGCACCGGCAAAATACCTGATCCACCTGTAACTATGCGCCGAATTGGCTCCGGCAAAAAAACAAATTCTCATACAACAGCGTCCTGCCGGCTAAGTTGAACAAGCAGTCCGGACGGCATAATCGCAAGATAGAACAACACGAGATCGATATTTATGGACACAATGGTAGACCCCAAAATCCCGCAAAGAGAAAACAGGAGTATTTTCCTGGCCGGAAGATTCCCCCCTCTGGCATGATAAATGATTTCAAGGGCAGTGAACACGAAACAAAGAAGAAGGAACGATATCCCGACCATGCCTGTGCCGGCCAGGAAAGCGGAGAATGTCGCCGGCCGGATTAAATCCGAAACATCCGTGTAAACTCCATGCTGGGACAGCACATCAACAAAATGCGGCGCGAGCGCGTGTCTTTCAGTATAAAATCCTGTCCCTATAAAAAAACTTACGGGGTCCTGCAGAATCATTCTAAACGCAGAAACGATCTCCAATTTCCTCCCGACGTCGGATTCCTGCATGCCGGTTCCCGCCACGAACAGCGCCCTGTAAAACGCGGAGAGCTGCTCGATTATTCCCTCGCCAGGCAAGAACCAGACGGAGAGAGTCAACAAGAACGCCACAAAGATAGATGAGATTTTTAAAACTTTAAGCAGCCCGATATCTTTTGCGGAAAGAACGAGAAATCCGGTGATGAATATCCACGAAATCCTGGAGTCATAATAAAAGGACGTGGCCATGGCCACTATGAGAAGAACCCATACGCCGACAGCCCGCGGCCGGACCGCCGCGGCGGCTTTACCCGCAGATTTCCTGAGGGATAAGAATACCGCACCGGCAATGCAGAACAGCGGGAACATTGAAACCGTGCTGCCCGCCCACTCATCCCCTTGAACAAAAAAACGATCAAGGCCCCTAAAATTCTCCACGTAATAACCATATCCGAGATACAGGGCAAAATGCAATAATGCGCCGTATATCAGAACCGCCCTTGTTTTATGCGGCGGCGGGAATACGGATTGATTTCTGGCGAAGATATAAGCCAATCCAGCGAGGAGAAAAAAGAAGGCCACAAACCTCAGCATCCGGACGTCTTCCAGCACAAGAAGTCCGCGCAGGCTCTGAAACACCAGGTAAACCATAAACATAAAAAACACACCGAAATGCCGACCGGCAAAAGGACTTTTCGCGCCCACTCTTATGGCATGAGATTTAGCGCCCCCTCTGGCCGCTATAACATATCCCACCAGCACAAGAAAAAGAAAAGCCTCGTCTATCAGTCCATACCCATCAATATAAAGCCCAGTCCCCAACACCGCAGAAAAAAGCACTAAACCCCACAATCTGCGAGGCTTAAGGATTGCGGCGAAGAACATTCCTAACCCAAGGAATGCAAATATCCAAAGTAAAAGCGAGTATCCGAAATCACGTTCCATACGATATTAATCGGTCATGGCCTTTTCGCTACAAACAAATCCCACCTTTTCTTAAAACACATCTTTGGGGACTGGCAATGCACAATTAATCCGGTTAGCCTTGTGGGGTCGCACTTCTAGAAGGAAATATCACATTCTTTCCGTGGGCACTAAATTTCTCCTTGCAGCCGCGGGCTTTGAGCTTTTGGACTACGAATGTGCCCAGGAAGCCGGTGCCGCCGGTTAGCATTATGCGCTTATCTGCCAGGTTCACTTGGAGGTCCCCCAGAATCCCGGGAAGGCGTAACCAAGGCGGAGGCCGATGGCGGGTTTGAGCTTGCCGGTACGCCCGGCGGCGTCGCCTATGTGGACTTCGGTGAGGCGGTAGAAAAGGGAGAGGTGCAGGCCGGAGGGCTGGTCGTAGAGGCTTTTGACCTGGTAGAGGGCGCCCAGGGTGAGGACGGGTGCCATAAAGAGGTCGCCGCCGGCAAAGCCGAAGTCGGCCATGGCGGAGGCGGTGAAGCGCAGTTTATTGGTGCTCTGGGCGGAGATGAACTCCCCCCCGGCCATTATCTCAAGCATGTAGAAGCCGCCGTCCACTCCTATGGCGGCGTTGCGGGCGCTTACGCGCTGCAGCTGCATGCCGGCGGTGCGCGAGACTCCTTCCCGGTTGCCCAGGAAGCGGTAGCCGAAGCCCCAGGCGTCGGCCGAGACCTTGCGGTCATTGGCGGGGTAGTAGATGTCCTGATTGAGAGGCAGGACGAAATAGGTCTCGCCCGAGGGCTCCCATTTCTGTTCGGGTTTATTTGTGGCGGCCTGGGCGAGGGCGGCTGAAAAGAGAAGAGCCAGCGTCAGGGCGGCGGCGGATGTTTTTATCATAAGACCTCCCAGTGGCCGCCCTTGTCGGGGCCTACGCGGCGGAGGCGGCCGGCGGTCTTTAATTTGGCCAAGTACTCCTTGATAGTGTTTTCGCTCAGGCCCAGTTGCGCGGCTAAATGGGTGCGGGTTATCGCAGGAGAACCCGCTATCGCCCGGAGCATTCTATCCGCCAGCGTGGTTTTCTGGGTGGTTTTCTGGGTGGTTTTCTGGGTGGTACCAGAAAAACCATCGGCAGCCGCGCCCGCTTCGGGACGCCGGAAAGTGGCGAAGAAGCCTCCTTTGCTGCGGCGGAATTCGACTTTTACGCCGCCGGCGCGGCATTCGCGGCTGATGCGGCGCAGGCCGGAGCCCCACTTTTCTATTTCCTCGCAGCGGAACAGCGCCTCGGCCACCAACGGATTGCGCGGGATGCTGGCCTCGGAACCCTTTATGAAATCCTCGGGAGAGTATTCCTCCGGGAAACGCCCAGGGTTGTAGATCTCTATGCGGTCCTTATAGATGGCAACCTCGTTGCTCTTGGGGTTGGATAAATCCCTGTGGCAGAGGGAATTTATTATGGCCTCTTTCAGCGCGCGCACGGGGATCTCGGGTATTTCCACCCGGGAGCTGCCGCTCAGGTCCGCGCGCCAGCGTATATGCTCTTTCACGTAGAGTTCGGCGCGGGCGGCGAGTTCCAGGATATTGCCCTGGAAGTTCTGGATATCCAGGAAAGTGAGCTTGTCGCGCCCGGCGAAGATGGCCGCCTGCACGGTGAGCGGCTCGCGCCGGGAGAACAGCGCCTTGCCGGCGTTGAGCAGGCGGCCGCCGGCCAGCAGACCCAGTTTGCGCAGCACGTTGGCGGCGGTATCGTACGGGAAATTGATGCGGCCGGCCTTGCGGCCCCTGCGGACGAAGTCCTTTATGGTCGCGGTGGAAACGTCCTTTACGGTCTGGTCGGAGGCTTCGGTGCCCCAGGGATAGGCGTAGTTGTCGAGTTTGCGCACCAGGCGGCGTATCTCGTTGACGGAGAGCTTGCGGTCCTCCTCGCCGACGCGGAGGTAGAATCGGCCGTAGGCGGAATAGAGGCCGTCCTTGCCGGAGAAATCCACGCGGATGCATTTTTTGCCGCCGATTGCTTCCGCGGTTATCTGAGGGAATATCTTCGGCTCCAGGTGGTCGGCGAGGGCTTTGGCGATGTCTTTGAGCGTGGTCCGGCCCACCTGCTGGCCCACTACGGCGCCGTCGTCGGCTATGCCGAACCAGAGCGTGCCCTGCCCGTGCTTATTGAGCATGGCACAGATGGAGATGACCGCCTCCTTGAGTTCGGAGGTGGACCTTTTAAGCTCCAGTGTCTCGGTCTCGATGAATTTCATTACGATTACGTGCGATCACCGGCCATAAGCCCGGTCAGGCTTTGACCGGGTCTTTTTTGGTCTTCTCTTCGGCGTCGGGGCCGTAGTGGTAATTGTACTGGTAGGAGTAACCATAATACGAATACGACAGGCCGCCGAATTTGGCCATATTGACGGCATTGCCCAGTATCTTGATGCCGGCCTGACTGAGGCGGCGGGCGGCGTTCTTGATAAGCGGCACGCGCGTCTTGCCGAAGGCCGTTACGAATACGCAGCTCTTTATGTACTTGCCCCAGAGCAGTGCGTCGCTTATCGGGAACATGGGCGGACAGTCTATGATGAGGCGGTCATATTCCGTGGAGGCCCAGTTGAGGAAGGCCGACAGGCGCGGGGTGTTGAGCAGTTCGGCCGGGTTGGGCGGGCGCGGGCCGCAGGTGAGTATCGAGAGGCCCTTTACATCGGTCTCCTGTATGAGCGGGGCGATGTCCTCGGTGCTGCGGCCGCCGGCGAGAAAATCGCTGAGGCCCTTTGAGTTGGACACGCGGAAGAGCTTATGCAGGTTGGACCGGCGCAGGTCGCCGTCCACTATGAGGACCTTTTCCCCCGCCTGGGCGAAGGCGGTGGCGAGATTCGCCCCGACATAGCTCTTGCCCTCGCCCTGGACGGAGCTGGTGACCATGAACGATTTGTTCTTCTGGCCCACCTCGGCGAAGTCCACCATGGTGCGCAGATTGCGCACCGATTCGCTGATAAGGGAGTGCTCCTGTAGCAGCAGGTGATTATAGGCGGTATGCTGGCGGCTCTGCTTGGTGAGCGGCACGGAGCCCAGGAAGGGAAGGCCCAGCTTGTTCTCTACGTCCTCCTGCGTGCGGACGGTCTGATCGATGAACTCCACCAGCACGGCCGCGAATATCGCCAGGACGAAGCCGCCGATGACGGCCAGCAGCATATTGAACATCTTGCGCGGCTTTATCGGGCCCATCGGCGGTATGGCGGCGTCTATGAGGCGGATATTATTGCCCATCAGCTGGCCGGAGAGGTCTATCTTGAGGCTCTGGATGATCTTGTCGGTCTCGGCCTTGAGCTGGCCACGGAGCGCCTCGTAATTGGCCGTCATGGCCATCAGCTGGGGATGGCGGGCGGTGTAACGGTTGGAGGCCTCGGCCACCTGCGCCTGCAGCTTGGCGGTGTCCTGCTTGAGCTGCTGGATGAGCGGGTTATTGACCACGGCGGGGAGCGATTCGTATATCGCGCGGCTCTGGCCTTTTTTGTCGTCCTGCAGGGCGGCGAGGACGTCTTTGGAGATGAAGAGCTGGTTGGAGAGGTTCTGCTCGATGAAGACCTCGGCTATGGTATTGGCGATCCTGGAGGCCAGGAGGCGGTCGTAGGAATCGACCTTGATGTAGACCAGGCGGCTGCGCGGCACGGGGGCGATGGTGACGGGCTTTATGAGCTTGCGGTAGCCGTAGGGGTCTTTGAATTCGTCGTGTTTGGCCAGGTTGAGGCGACCGTGAACGGTTTTGAGCAGGGCTTCGCTCTTGAGCAGTTTATACTGGGTCTGGTAATAGTCCTCATTGCTGCGCTCGACGGAGGGGCCGCCCTGGTAGACTACGTTGTTGCCGCGCTCTTTTTCTATAACCAGCAGCGCCTGGGCCTGGAAGACGGGGCGCATGTTGAAGGTGACAAGGGCGGTGACGATGATGACGGCCAGCCAGGCGGAGAGGGCCACCCAGCGGCGGCGCATGAGGAGGTCCCAGTAGTAGGTAAGGTCGAATTCGAGTTCTTTTTCTTCGGTCATATGTCTTTACCTTTTTGAACGGGAGAGGCGCATGGTCTCCAGCTCTTTTTTAAGGGGCGTCCAGTACTTGATGTCCGCGTCCCTTTCGAGTTTCTCCTCTTTTTTGAGGAGGGTTTTCAGCCTGCCGGTATCCTTTTTCAGGGCGGCGGTCAATAACGGTCTCTTCCTTTTGGCCACCCTCGCCTGGGCCGGGTAGGCCGCGCAAAGCCCTATGAGGGTTTCCGGTACCCGGGACTGGGCCAGCCACCAGCGCGCCTTAGAAGCGCCCCCCCTGGCTTTATGCACGTAAATATCGTTCTCCACAAGGCGAGCCAGCATCAGCCAGTCCTTGTCGCGCTGGGTCTTTTTGCTGCTGACAAGGTCTTCCAGGGAGATGAGGTTTATCACGCCCATCCCCTTTATCGTCAACCGGTGCCGGCGGGACCAGAGCCGGGGAAAGGGCTCGCAGCCGCGCAGGCGGGCCATAACGTCCACCCGCAGTTCCTCCAGGCCCTTTGCGCCGCAGCGGAAATGGGAGGCGTGGCCTTTGGCCAGGTTTTCCGCGGTAAGCGGCGGGAAATATACCGGCTCGGCCTTTAAAAGAGCGAGGGCTTTGCGCAGGCGGGCGAGATTGCCCGGCGAAGCCAGCACCACAAAATCGGAGTCCCTGCTGAATTCCGCTCCCCCGTAGGCGATGCAGGCCTGCCCGCCTATAAGCAGCGACTTAACCTTTTGCTTTTTGAAAACGGAAAGGACTTTGAATATCGGGCTGGGTATCACTCTTGCCCCCCATAGCTATGTAAAACCGCCACAAGCGGGCGGACTCCGTAAGGCGCTGGGCCGGCGACAACCGCAGCCAGGCTATCTCTTCCTGATTGAGGTCGGCGCGGCTGATAAAATCGTAATTCCTGGCCATATCGGTTTAGAAGAAGCTCTGCGGGACGAAGACGGTGTCGTTGGGTTCGAGGAAGATGTCGGCCGATTTGTCGCCCTGCTTGGTGATCTTTGAGATCTGGACCTCTATGGTCTCGCTGCGGCCGTCCTTGTTGCGCAGGACCTTGGTCTTGTCCTGGGCGGCGAGGTCCGTAAATCCCCCCGCCAGGGTGATGGCCTCCAGCACGGTGAGGCGGCGCTCGACGGGCAGGGTGATGGAGCCGGGCTTCTTGACCTCGCCCAGCACATAGACCTGCTTATTGGAGTACTCTTTGATGAGGACGGTGACCTGCGGGTTTATGATGAATTCCGACAGCGCCTGGGCCAGCATGGCCTCGGCCTCGGGGACCGAGAGGTCGGCGAGCTTTATGTTGCCGGCCAGCGGGAAGGTGATGGTGCCGTTGCCGCTGACGCGGACGGTGCGGGCCATGTCCTTTTCCTGGAAGACGGCGATCTCCAGCAGGTCGCCGGCCTGTACTTTATAATTGACCTGGCTTTGGGCGCGGTACTCCTGGGCGGTCTGGAGGATGCGCGCTTCGATGGCTTCTTCCTGGGCCGGCGTGAGGTTGGTGTGGTTCTTGGCCGGGTAATGGCGGCCGGTCTCGAGGCCGGCGCAGGCTGATAACGATAAAACAAGGGCTAAGGGGCCCCAAATCCCCAATGATTTCATTTAGATATTATAGCAAAGACGGGGGTAGGGGCCCTATGAGAGTGACTAATGTTACGGGCGGGAGGCGGAGCGGGTGGGCGGGGGCGGGTTCTTGGGGGTTTTGGCTTTGGCGGCAGGCTTTTTGGGCTCCGGCCGGGGGTTGTAGCAATGGGCCAGCTGGAGACGCAGGTTTTTATTGAGGCGGTTGAGGTCCTGGTTGACGGGGGCTGTTTGGAGGTAGAGGGCGATGGCTTTTTGAGCCTCGGCCATGGAGGGACAGCGGGTGGCGTTGTCCTTATCCTTGAGGGCGTTGTTGTAGATATCGGCGCCCAGGCGGAAGGCGGCCTGCGGGTCGGGATACCATCGGAGCGAGGCCCGCCGGTGGGCGAGCTTTGTCTTGAGAGCGATGTCTTTGTCCTTGGCCAGGAAGTCGGCACGCCACGCTATGAAGCGGGGTATGGCGGCGGCGATGAGCAGTACCGCGATCAGCGCGGCGGCGTTGGCCCGGGCGCGGGGCGGCGGGGCGGGTTCGGGATCGTCCTGGTCTTCGTCGCGGCCCCTGCGGTGGGTGCCGGGCCCGGCCAGGGCGCCGATCACGACGAAGAACAGCAGGGCGTTGGCGGGCATCTGTGAGGCGAACTCGGTGAAGTTATGGGCGCAGGCGGCGATGACCGCGCCTATCGCGCCGCCCTGCAGGCATTTGAGCGTGAACGAGGAGTTACTGCGCCAGCTCCTGAAGAAATGGATGAGCGCGGCGAGGAGGCCGGCGAGGTAGATGAGGCCGCCGGCGAGGCCGCTTTGGAGGAAGAGCTCTATCCAGTCGCTGTGGACGTGCAGTACGAGCTGGGTTTCCTTGAGAGGATCGCTTTTGTAATGCGGGAAGGCGTATTGCACGGCCTTGAGGCCGACGCCGAAGGCCGGGAAATCGGCCAGCATGCGGCGGGAGCTTTCGTACATCGAGAAGCGATACTTAACGGAATTATCCCAACCGCCAGAAATACGACCCGCCATCCTGTCGTTATTGGCCAGCAGTATGCCATAGCCGACGACGGCCAGCGTCATCAGCGTTATGGCGACGGTCTTCTGCCTGCGCGAGCGCAGCGCGGCGGCGGCGGCAAATCCCGTGATGGCGGCGGCCGCGGCGAAGGAATGTCCCCCTCCGCGCGAGCCGGCATGCACTATGCCGTAGATGAGCGCGGAGAGCATGACCAGCTTTATGAACTGCACGGCGAGCAGGTCGAAGAGGCGGGTGTGGCTCTGTTGGGCGAAGAGCGGGCGCAGGCCCGAGAAGAAAAGTCCCAGGCCGCACATGGCCGATATAGCCAGGAAATGGGCGCCGTGATCGCGGTTAACGAAGGGGCCGAAGGGCTGGCCGGCGACTTTGCGCAGGCCGTAGACCAGGGTGTTGTCGCCGGTCTTCTGCAGCATGCCAAGCAGCGCTACTATCGTGCCCATTATGAATATCGTCCACATCAGGCGGCGGAAGCGCTCGGGGGTGTCGATGAGCTGCGGCACGGTGAAGAGGACGGCGGCGTAGAAGAGCCAGAGATGCGCGGCGGCGAGGGTTGCGGGGCGCCAGGCGGTGAACAGCGTGGCCGACGGGGCGGTGACGGGGTTCTGGTTGAGGGACTGAAGAAGGCCGATGATTGCGATGGCCAGGACTGCCGGGATGAGGTTCTTGTAAAGCGGGTTGGGGTTGACGTGGAGGCCTTTGATATAGAGGCGGGCGGCGAGGGCGAAGTAGGCGGCCTGGAGGAGGCCCAGGGCCCACGGCTCGACGGAGGCGAAGGCCAGCGGCGCGAATATTAATGACAGTATCAGTACCGCCTGCATAGGCTGAAATTTTAGCATTAACAAGGAAGAACTATTCGGCCGCCGTCAAAGGCTCACCACGAAAAAACGCGCTCGGCACACCGTGCTCGCGCTCCCTCCTCGCCGCTCGCGCTCGTATGCGCCTCCGCGCCCTCGAGATGCGATCCCACCGGCTAGCTCCGGCGCATACTCCGTAAGCTCGCGGCTTCGGAAGGTTTTTCTTAGGTGAGCCTTCGCCTGCGTCCGCTGTTGCCTTATGGTAGAATCTATCCCATGAAAGTTCTGTTCGTTTGCACGGGGAATATGTGCCGGAGTCCGGCGGCGGAGAAGCTGCTGGCGCATTACGGCGCGGGCAAGGGTTTCGAGGCGCGGTCGCGCGGGACGGCGGCGCAGCCTTATTCGGCGATGACCGAGGCCGTGGCCGAGTTCCTGGCGGCCGAGGGCGTGCGCAACCTCTCGCATAAGCCGGCGCTGGTGCGCGACGAGGATATAGACTGGGCGGACCTCGTGGTGGTGATGGAGGAAGCGCACCGCGAGGCGCTGGCCGACCGTTTCCCCCAGGGCATCCGGAAGACGCGGAAGATAATGGAGTACCTGGGCGAAGAAGGCGACCTGCGCGATCCGATGGGCGGCGACGACAAGCTTTACGCCGAGGTGATGGGGAAGGTCAAGCGGGCCGTTTTGAACCTTATAGAAGGCAAGTAAGGCCTTTTCGCGGGGCATAAAAAAACCGCCGGTTGTTGCCGGCGGTTTTTTATTGGCCTTAAGGGGCCGTTCTTAGAACATGGCCTTGAGCGAGGCGGCTATGATGTTGTTGCGGTAGCCGAACTCGACGCCGCTGGCGCCGTCGTTGGACAGGCGGGCCTTGTGGCTGAAGCTCAGGCCGGCCTTGAGCCATTTCTGCACGTTGTAGTCGGCGTTCAGGCGGGCGGTGATGTTCTGGTCCTCGCGGGGGCGGCTGAAGCCGGTGGTGTTCTCGGCGTATTCGACCAGTTCGTATCCGCCGCCCAGGGTCAGCTTCACCTTGCGCACCTCGCGGCTGAACGAGAGGTCGGTCAGCGTGGAGGTGTAGAAGCGGCTGGTGTCGTAGCTGGTCTCCACGTTGGCCCGCTTGGCGTAGAGGACGATGTCGGTCCTGGGCACGGCCTTCCAGACCAGCTGGGCGCTGTAGCCGAAGGTGTCGATGTCGTCGTTGGCGTTGGGCGCGGTGGCGGTATTGGCGTCGTAATCGCGCATCTGCACGCCGGCCCTGACGGTGCCGGTCAGCTTGGGCGCGATGTTCCCGACCAGGCCGAGGTCCACGTTGTGGTAGGTGGCGTCGCCCTTGTCGGTGTCGAGGCGGTAGTCCAGGTCGCCGTAGCGGTAGGACAGCATGGCCTTGGTCTTGGGCATGAGCTGGTAGGTCAGGTCCGCGCCGGCGAGCAGTTCCTCGCGGTCGAGCTTGTCGTTGGCGGCGACCTTGACGTAGTCGTGGTAGGTGTGGCCCGCTTCCAGCGCGAAGCCGAACTTGCCGCGTATGGGAGCTTCGAAGCGCGCGACGGCGCTGTTCTGTATGCGCTCGGCGCGGTCGGTCTCCTGCGTGGTGGCCTGGTCGGTGGTGTCGGCGTACTTATTGTCCACGCTCAGCTTCATGTCCCTGGGCAGGCGGACGGTGGCGCCGATATTGGCCAGGTTATGGACGGCGTTGTTGGTGGTGGGGCTCTCGTCGTAGGAGAGCAGTTCCATCGTGTAGCCGCCCTTGAGGTTCACGCGCGAGCCCAGCTTGTGCAGCAGGTCCACGCCCAGCGAGGTGCGGTTTATCATCGACGAGTCTTTGCCGTTCATCTCCAGGTAGATATTGCTGTCGTAGCTCTCCTGGGTGGCGACAAAGGGGTTAATCTCCAGGTTGCCGAACTTGAGGTTGCCCATCGCGGCCGCGTTGGACGCGGCGAGGAGCATTATCGCGGGTATTATGAGTTTTTTCATTCAAAATCTCCTTTGATCGGCGCGGGGCTCAGGGATTGGAACCGCTGACGTCGGTGGACTGCTCGACGGTCTGGGTCTCGATGACGGTGGACTCCGGCGTGGTGACGGTGGTGGTGGTCGCGGCGGGGGCGGCCGGGACGGTCACGGTGGCGGTCTCGCCGGTCTTGAGCGTCTGGGTCTGGCCGCCGGCCGCGTCGGTCATGACGGCGGTGCCCTTTTCCACCTTGACGTCCATCTTTCCGTTCACGTTGGTCATCTTGATCTCGCTGTTGGCGGTGACGACGATGTTGTGGCCGGAGGCGGCCTTGACGGCGACCGGGGTGCCGGCGGCGACGGATATGTCGGTCTTGCCGTTGGTGGAAGTCACGCTGAAGTTGGAGCCGGTGGCGGCGGTGATGGTCTTGCCGTTGGCCTCGACCTCGATGGTGCCCTCGACCACGGAGAAGGAGACCTTGTTGTCATCGATGGAGGGGATGGCGTCGCCGGGCTTGAGGGTCATGAGGACCTTGCCGTCCTTCATGATGTTGACGGTGCCGGTTATCTTGGTGATCTTGAGGCCCTTGGCCGGCTGCTCGGCCTGGGGTTTGGCGGCCGGCGCGGCAGGATTGGCCTGCGCGAAAGCCGCGCCGGCGGCGAATACGAGCGCCGCGGCGATTATAGAGAATATTTTCATATTGATATGACCCTCCCGAACGCTAAATAATAACGGTGTAATAATACTACATAGGCCGCTCCCCCTGTCAATAGCCGGAAAGTCACATTTGTTACATTCGGGGGACACAATACCCATTTGGTACAATGGGGACATGAGGGACATAATACGTATTTCGGCGGCGGCCGCCGCGCTTATCCTCCCCCCCGCGGCCCTGGCCGGGGAGTTCCCGGTCTGTTTCTACGGGGTCAACGAGCCGGCCTCGCTGGCGGTGCTCAAAAATTCCGGCTTCAACTGCTTCCAGACCTACCTGGACGACCCGGACAAGCTGGCCGGCCTGGCCGAGGCGGCCCGCGGCCTGGGGATGCGGATGGTGGCGCCGCCCTACAAAGTGATGGAGTCCCCCCACGCGGACAAGGCCCGGAAGTGGCCGGTGCTGGCCTGGTACCTGAAGGACGAGCCCGAGGTGGGCTGGATGCCGGCCGCGGACCTGCTGGAGATGGACAGGCGGGTGAAGGCCTGGTCGCCTAAGCAGCCTACGGCTTTTGTGATGGGCCACGGCCTGCCGGCCATGGTCTACGGCGCGGCGGCGGACGCGGTGATGCTGGACTGGTACCCGGTGCCGCATCTGCCGCTTGAGTCGGTCGGGAGGGAACTGGCGCTGGCGCGCGAGGGCGTGCGGCTGACGGATCCGGCGCGGCCGGAGAAGCCGCTCTGGGCGGTGCTGCAGGCCTTCGACTGGATAGAGTATCCCCAGCGGCGGGCGAAGAAAGTGGGAGGCTGGCCGACTTTTGAGCAGGTGCGGTTCATGACCTGGCTGTCGGTGGCGCGGGGCTCTTCCGGTATTTTCTATTTCAAGTACGCGGACAATAAGAACGTCCCGCTGCCGCAGCGGCCTGAGATCTGGGAGCGCTACGCGCGCGCGGCTGGCGAGTTGAACGCCATGGGCAAGGCGCTTCTCAAAGGGAAGGATATCCCCCTGCCTGAGGGGCTGGACGAACGGCTGACGGGGCGCGGTATGCGCCGCTGGTGGCGCAAATACGCGATAATTCTGAATCCTACCGCGGGGGCTGTGCCGCTGGCCGCTGAGGCGCTGAAAGGCTGGCGGCCGCTTTTCGAGACGCGGCGCGACCTGCCGGAGTCGCTGAAACCTTACGGCGTCCTTATCCTGGAAAAATAAGGTTTTATTGCCGTAACGCTCAATACCGCGGGGTGTTCTCGCGGGCGGCGATCTCGCCGGAGAGGTTCTTTATGAACTCGCCGGTGTCGACGCCGAATACGCTCCGGTTGCCGCGCAGGCGCAGCGAGATGTTCCCCGCTTCCTTTTCCTTTTTCCCCACGATGACTATGTAGGGCGGCTTCTCCAGGGCGGCGTCGCGTATCTTGCCGTTGATCATGTCGGGGCGCAGGTCGGTGGCGACGCGCACGCCGGCGGCCTTCAGTTTGCCGGCTATCTCGCGCGCGTAGTCCTCCTCCTCGGAGGTGATGCTGAGCACCTTGGCCTGCACGGGGGCGAGCCAGGCCGGGAAGTTGCCGGCGTAATGCTCTATCAGCACGCCGAAGAAGCGCTCCAGCGACCCCAGCAGCGCGCGGTGTATCATGTACGGGCGGTGCTTCTGGCCGTCGGAGGCGGTGTACTCCATCTTGAAGCGCTCGGGCTCGTTGAAGTCGAACTGTATGGTGCTCATCTGCCACTCGCGGCCGATGGCGTCCTTGACCTTGAGGTCTATCTTGGGGCCGTAGAAGGCGCCGCCGCCCTCGTCGAGCTCGACCGCGACGCCTTCCTTGTCGGCGGCGGCGCGCAGGCTCCGCTGGGCGGCTTCCCAGAGCGCGGGGTCGCCGACGGCGTCCGGCGGCCGGGTGGCGAGGTAGGCCTTGATGTCGGTGAGGCCGAAGGTGCGCAGTATGTTCATGCTGAAGCGCAGCACTTCTATCGTCTCGCTCTCCATCTGCTCGGGCGTGCAGATGATGTGCGCGTCGTCCTGGGTGAAGCCGCGCACGCGCAGCAGGCCATGCAGCACGCCGGCCTTCTCGAAGCGGTACACCGTGCCGAGTTCCGCCCAGCGCAGCGGCAGGTCGCGGTAGGAGCGCGACCTGGATTTGTAGATCTCGATGTGGAACGGGCAGTTCATCGGCTTGGCGTAGTACTCGATCTCGTCGATCTTCATCGGCGCGTACATAGAGGCGCTGTAGAAGCCCAGGTGGCCCGAGGTCTCCCACAGGCCGGCGCGGCCGATATGCGGGGTGTTGACCAGGTCGTAGCCGCCCTTGAAATGCTCTTCCTTCCAGAAGGTCTCGATGGAGTGGCGGATGCGGGCGCCGTTGGGGTGCCAGAGCACCAGGCCGGGGCCGACGACCTCGTTGATGGAATAGAGGTCGAGCTGCTTGCCCAGCTTGCGGTGGTCGCGCCGGGCGGCCTCTTCCTGCTGCTTGAGGTAGGCGTCCAGCTCGGGCTGGGTCTCGAAGGCGACGCCGTAGATGCGCTGCAGCATGGGGTTCTTCTCGCTGCCGCGCCAGTAGGCGCCGGCGATCGAGGTCAGCTTGAAGGCCTTGAGCTTGCCGAAATGGTCGACATGGGGGCCCTTGCAGAGGTCCTCGAAGGGACCGGACCTGTATA
This sequence comes from Elusimicrobiales bacterium, assembly GCA_031082205.1. Lineage (GTDB taxonomy): Bacteria > Elusimicrobiota > Elusimicrobia > Elusimicrobiales > UBA9959 > UBA2231. The sequence continues at coordinate 19,655 of JAVHLJ010000020.1, read as the reverse complement.
CGCTGATGACGGCGTCGTCGGGCAGGTCGTTTATCAGTTCGACCTTGTACTTCTCGCCTTTCTCCGCGAAATGTCTGAGCGCCTCGGCGCGGGAGAGCTCTACGCGCTCGAACTTGTGCGCGGCGCCGATGAGGTTCTTCATCTTCTTCTCGATGGTCTTGAGGTCCTCGGGCACGAAGTGGTGCTCCAGGTCGAAGTCGTAGTAGAAGCCGTTGTCGATGGCCGGGCCGATGCCGAACTTGACGCCGGGGAAGAGCTCCTGGACGGCGGCGGCCATGACATGGGCCAGGGAGTGGCGGACCCGGTGCAGGTTGTCGTCGCCGTGAAGTTCTTTGTGCTGTTCTGACATATATTTCCCCAAAAAGGTAGCTGCTACCTTTTAAATAGCCGGGCCCGCTAGTCCCGTCGAGCGGGTTCTAACGGGCCCGAGATCTGGTGCCCAGTATAGGATTTGAACCTATGACCTTTCCCATGTCAAGGGAACGCGCTACCGCTGCGCCAACTGGGCGAACGCCTATATTATATCAAAAAACTACGGTTTGGGCCGGCGGCCGTGCTCCGCGGTTATGACCGACTTTATCCCCCCGCGCGGGGTGAAGTCGCCGGTGACGCGGCACCACTTGGGCTTGAGCGCCTTGACCACGTCGTCGAGGACGCGGTTGGCGATGTTCTCCATGAAGATGCCCAGGCCGCGGTACTGGAGGAAATAGTACTTGAGCGACTTGAGCTCCAGGCAGAGCTTGCCGGGGATATATTCGATGGTGATGTTGCCGAAGTCGGGCAGGCCGGTCTTGGGGCAGACGGAGGTGAACTCCGGGTGCTCGATGCGGATGGTGTAGTCCCGCCTGTACTGGTTGGGCCAGGCCTCTATGGCCGGCAGCGTTATCTTGTGCGGGGTGGCCGCGTGCTCCGAAGTATAGCCCATCGTCGTCTTGGTCTTCATGCTTTTCTCCTTTAGATCTTCATACCCCGCAGGCGGAGGGAGTTCATTACTACCGAAACAGAGCTGAGGGCCATGGCGGCGCCGGCCATCCAGGGGGTGACCAGTATGCCGGTGAAGGGGTACAGCGCGCCGGCGGCCAGGGGGATAAGGAGCAGGTTGTAGCCGAAGGCCCAGCCGAGGTTCTGGTTGATGACGCGCTTGATGGCCTTGGAGATGCGGATGGCGTCCACCACGCCGGCCAGGTCGTTCTTCATCAGCGTCATGTCGCCGGCCTGTATGGCGATGTCGGTGCCCGAGCGCATGGCGATGCCGATGTCGGCCTCGGAGAGGGCGGCGGCGTCGTTGAAGCCGTCGCCGACCATGGCGACCTTGCGGCCCAGCGCCTTGTAGCGCGCGACGATGGCCTTCTTCTCCTCGGGGAAGATGCCTGAATAGATGCTCTTGATGCCCAGGGCGCCGGCGGCGGCGGCGACGGCCTGGTCGCGGTCGCCCGAGGCCACTACGGGCTCCACGCCCATCGCGCGCAGTTCGTCGGCCAGGGCGGCTGCGCCGGGGCGCAGCGTGTCGGCCAGCGTGGCGTAGCCCAGGTATTTCCCGCCGCGCGCCAGCGCCAGGGCGGAGACCGGGGCCTCGGCGATGGCGTCGATGTCCTCCGTCGGGACCGCTACGCCGAGTTCCTCCAGCCATTTGAACGAGCCGGCGACGACCTTGTCGTCGCCTACCGCGCACTCGACGCCCTTGCCGGCGACGGCCTGGAAATCATGATGCCCGGGGACTTCGATCTCTTTCCACGGCCCGTAGGAGCGCAGGGCGGCGGCGAAGGGATGTTCGCTGCCCTGCTCGGCGGCCAGCAGCAGCGCGGCGAATTCCCTCTCTTTCACTCCCCGCGGCTCGACGGCGGCCACCGAGAGGCGGCCTTCCGTAAGCGTGCCGGTCTTGTCGAGTATGACGGTGTCCACGCGCGAGATGCGCTCGAGTATGTCCGAGTTGTTTATCAGCACGCCCGAGCGGGCGGCGCGGGCGAAGCCGACGGCGACGGCCATGGGCACGGCCAGGCCCATGGCGCAGGGGCAGGCGACGGCCAGGACGGCGGCGAAGACCATGGCGGCGCGGCCGAAGCCGGCGAAATGGGCCCAGAGGCCTGCCGAGACCACTGCGACAAGGAAGACGGCTGGCACGAACCAGGCGGAGATGCGGTCCACCAGCTTCTGCACCGAGCCCTTGGCGGCCTGGCTCTCGCGCACGCTGGCGGCGATCTTCATGAGCACCATGTCCTCGCCCACGCCGACGGCCTCGAATTCGAGCGAGCCCGAGGTGTTCATGGTGCCGGCGTAGAGCTTGTCGCCGGGCTTCTTGTCGGCCGGGACGCTCTCGCCGGTCAGCAGCGATTCATCGACGGCGGACGAGCCCTTGACGACGGTGCCGTCGGCCGGCACCTGCTCGCCGGGGCGCAGGAGGACCAGGTCGCCGGGGACCACGGCGGCGGCGGGCACGGTCTCCTCGCGGCCGCCGCGCATGACGCGCGCGAACTTGGGCGCCATCTGCAGCAGCGAGCTGACGGCGCGGCCGGCGCCGGTCTTGGAGCGGGCCTCCAGCCAGCGGCCGAGGTTTATGAAGAAGATCAGCATGGCGACTTCGTGCCATTGCGGGTGCGGGTGGACGCCGGAGCCGAAGGCTCGAGGGCTGAAGAGCAGCGCGACGCTGTAGAGCCAGGCGGTGCTGGTGCTCAGCGAGACCAGCGTGTTCATGTCGGCGGCGCGGGCGCGCAGAGAGCGCCAGAGGCCGGCGTGGAAATGCCAGCCGCAGAAGGTCCAGGAGAAGGTGGCGGCCAGGAACAGCGTGTAGGGCGAGAGCTCCAGGAACATGTCCAGGAGGATGACGAAGGCGGCCAGCGCGGAGAACAGCAGCCGGGAGAGGTAGTAGGCCTGCTCGCGCTCGAGCTCCTCGAACGAGACGCCTTCCGCGGCGGCCGAGGATTCGGAGAAGGCCAGGGCCTTGTAGCCGGCACCGTCTATGGCGGCCCGCAGGCCGCGGGCGCCGGTCAGGGCCGGGTCATAGGTGACGAAGGCGGTCTTGGACGGCAGGTGCACGGAGACCCGCTCCACGCCCTTCACGGCGCCGACGGCCTCCTCCACGCGCGCCACGCAGGAGGCGCAATGCACCCCCTCCAGCGGTATAACTGCTTTTTTCAGATCCGGGGACACGATACCTGTTCCCTCACTGCAGGCCGGCGCGCCAGGCGGCGTCGACGTCGGTCATGTCGCGCCAGGTGCCGGCGAAAGCCTCGCCGACGGCCGAATCGACCGGGAGCCCTTCCTTGAGCTTGCGCAGGAAAAGATAGAAATTGAAGTTCCCTCCGGCGCGTATCATGAACGTGGCCAGGCTGCCGGCCTGCGCGTACCATTTCTCCACGGCGGAGCCGGTGCGGCCGGCGCCGGGCGGCATGGTGGCCAGCGCGGTGAAAGAGAGCGGCGAGGGACGGACCAGGGTCTTAACGCGGGCGGCGTAGACGTCGGCCGAGGCGGGCAGCGCGGCTTTCTCGGCGTGCACGGCTATGCCCTCGTTGAGCCATACCAGGTTAGAGTGGTCGGCGCCGCCCATGAACTCCTTGAAGACCAGGTGGGCGATCTCGTGGGCTATCACGCCCCTGGCCGCGTCGTTCTCGTAGACGTGGATGGCGTTGCCGTAGGCGACGCCGCCGGACCAGTCGGGCTGCCTGGTCTTGGCCAGGTATTCGTCCTTCCCGCCGTATACGACTATGTTGTAGGGGGCCGACGGGGCGAAGGAGTAGAGGCCCAGGTCGCTCATCAGGCGGGTGTAGCTGTCCTCGCAGAAGGACGCGTAGGACTGGGCCGTCTCGTTGGAGTAGGCGCGCACCAGGAAGCGCGAGGTCTCGACGGACTTGGAGCCGGGGTCGAGTTCGCCGTAGGGGGCCTTGTCCGGCGCCGGGGCCTCCAGCATGTGCTGTCGGAGGACGTCCTCGGGCAGCGAGACGCAGGCGGAGAGCAGGATGAACGCGGGGAGGAGCAGGATGTGTTTTTTCATAACGTCAGCGTATCTCGGCCATGGAGGCGCCTATGACCAGCGAATCCACCCGGACGTCGAGCGGCAGGTCGTCGAGGTCCAGGGAGTACTTGAGCAGCGGGATGTATTTGGGCTCGAAGCCGGTCTCGCCGTAGCGCACCGTGCGCGGCGTCACCAGCAGCTTGCGTCCCCTGAGCTCCACGGTGAGTTCGGCCTCGACGGGCTTTCCTCCCATCGTGCCGGAGATCATCATGCCGTCGCCGAAACGGACCTCCAGGTCCCGGACCGGGAAGCCCCGCTTCTCCAGGAAGCGGGCGACGGAGAAGTCGGTGATCTTGCCGCCGGTGAGGCGCACCGGCGAGGCGGAAATGATCACGGGCCTGCCGTCCTCGATGGCGTAGGAGAAGTTGGCGGCCGTGGCCGAGAAGCCGTGTATGTCCATCTCGTCGTAGGAGGCGTAGGCGGAGGAGATGTCCGCCTTGGGATAGCGGCCGGAGGCGGGGTCGAAGCCGCGCGCCGTTATGGCCACGTCGCGCAGCTCCAGGCCGCCGATGGAGAGGGAGGCGTACCTGAAAGTGCCGCTGCCCTGGTCGAAGGGAAGGATGCGGCGCTTATGGTAGAGTTCCGTGTCGCCGGACGGCAGCGAGATGACGCCCGCCCGCTGGAAGGCGGGCTCCAGCCAGGAGGCCGCGCGCACGCGGGCCGTTACGGCGGCGGCCGCCGGCGAGGCGGAAGGGGTGAGCGCCAGCACGTCGCACAGCGAAGCGAGCTCCGCGCCGGAATCGACGACCTTCACCCCGGCGAAGCCGTGGCGATGGAGCATGACGCGCACGGTGTCGGGGTTGAGGTATTCGCCGCGGCCTACCAGGCAGACGACGGCCGACCGGCGGCCTTCGGCGGCGGGGCGCACGGCGGCGAGGAACTTCCCGGAGAAATCCCCCCCGCTCACCACTACGCCGCTTCCGAAAACCGGGGCCAGGCTGACGCCGGGCAGGTATTTAACTCCGACCAGCCCCGAGGCGTTTATGAGCATCAGGACGGCGGCCAGCGCGCCCGCGGGGTAGCGCAGCTTGCTGGGGACCATGACGCCCAGCGCTATGGCGAAGGGCAGCAGGGCCGGGTACATGTATTCCGCCTGGCGCAGGCCCAGCAGCGTGAAGAAGAGGTAGGGCACCGCGAACCAGAGGCCTATCTTCTCCTTGCCCTGGTAGGGCATGAAGACGGAATAGTACATCCACAGCATGGCGGCGGCGCCCAGCAGGAAGAAAGGCAGGTGCATCTCGCCGGCCGAGGCCTTCAGCAGCCACCAGAACTTGTCCCAGCGCGAGAGGTCGGCCCCGGCCGCCGCGCGCGCCAGCCAGGCGTTGTAGAACGAGAGGGCGTTCATCAGGTACCACGGCACTCCGGCGACGATGCCGGGCAGCAGTCCCTTGAGCATCTCGGAGCGGTTCATGTGGCCTGTCGCTACCGCGAACATCATCGGCATCAGCGGCAGTATGTACACCCAGTAGAAGGCGTCGGTCAGCACGCCCAGCGAGAACATGAGGCCCATCCAGAAAAGGGGTTTGGGCTTCTCGAAATCGTCGGAATTGAGGTAGAAGCACCAGAAGCCGGCGGTGAAGGCCAGCGTGGCGATCTGCGGCGAGAGCGAGCGCGCGCATTCCAGCACGAACGGGAACGAGGCCGCCGCGGCGGCCGCCGTCAGCGAGGAGACGGCGTTGCGGTGGCGGCGCAGCGCGTAATAGACGAAGGCCAGCAGCAGCGAGAGGTAGAAGGCGTTGACGAGGAAGACGGCGGCGCCGATGTCGGAGGTGACGAACTTGAGCACCGGCAGGTAGGTCAGGTAATAGAGCGGCGGCTGCGCGGCCCCTCCCGTGACGGAGCCGGTGCCCAGCAGCGCGACGGGGCCCTCGGCCTCGTAGGCGGCCAGGTATTTCTGCACGACGGTGACGCGCGCGGCCTCCCTGGCGCTGAACAGGTCGCCCTGGCGGGCCTTCCACTGCCAGAGGAAGACGGAACTGACCAGGACCAGGACGGCAAGGCCCAGCACGCCCTTCTTCCAGTCCTCTTTCTTCGGGCCGGAGAGCTCCTTCTCGAAAAGGATGCTCTCGAAGGCCATCCTGGCCGCGTAGAACTTGTTCTTGAAGGTTACTTCGTGTTCCTGCTCGGGGCTCATCGGCGGGTCCCCTTCTTGAAGAGGGCCTCGGCCCTCCGGGCGTAGAATTCGGCGTGGGCGGGGTCGGCCTCGGCCGCGTACTCGTACTCCTCCACGGCGCCGCTCAGGTCGCCGGCGGCCGCTCGTATGTCGCCGGCGAGCACGCGCGCCCTGGCGTTGCCGTTGTCGAGCGTGTAGGCCCTGACCGCGTCCTCCAGCGCCCCTTCCCCGTAGCCGGTCCTGTAGACGGCCACTCCCCGCCAGTAATGGTAGGCGGAGACGCCGGGCCGCAGTTCGACGGCCTTGTTGAAGTCGGCTATGGCCCCGACGGTGTCGCCGGAGCGGAACTTGAGCCTGCCCCGGTCGAACCAGGCCTGCGCCACGCGGGGCTGCAGCTTTATGAACTCGTCCATGTCGTAGACGGCCTGCTGCCACTGCTTCAGCTCGCCGTAGGCCATCGCGCGCTGGAACCAGGCCAGCGCCAGGTCCGGCTTGATCTCGACGGCGCGCGAGAGGTAATTGACCGCCACGACGGGGTCCTTGGTCTTGAGCGCCACTATCCCGCGGTTGAGCATGGCCAGCGGGTTCCGGGGGTCCTTGTCCAGCGCGCGGTCGATGTACTTGCGGGCCTCGGCGTAATTTCCCGAGTCGAGGTAGAGCGCGCCCAGGTTATTGTAGGGCGGCGCGTAGGAGGGGTCCATGTCGATGGCTTTCTTGTAGTCGTTCTCGGCTTTGCCCGTGTCCTTTATCCTCTCGTAGGCCAGGCCGCGGGAGGTGAGGGCTTCGGGGAACTTCTTCTTGAGCAGCACGGCGCGCGTGTAGAGCTCGATGGCCTTCATGGTCTCGCCTCGCGAGTAGGCCAGGTTCCCGCGCCGGTAGAAGGCGTCCGGGTCGCGGCCGCAGGCGCCCAGCGAGGCCAGCGCTCCCAGGGCGCCCAGCGCGAGTGAAACCGTCAGGATCTTCTTTACGAGTGCCATGTTGTTCCTCCGAAAGGATCAGCCCGAAAATGTTCCCGCCCGGGCGGGTCAGGCCCGCCGCCCCGCCGTTTTCTCGTCCTTCATGCCGAAAGCCAGGAAGACGGCGCCGACGGTTATGGACGCGTCGGCGACGTTGAACACGGCGGGGAAGAAACTGAGGTCTATGAAATCGACCACGTGGCCGTAGGCGATGCGGTCGTAGAGGTTGCCCAGCGCGCCGCCCAGCACCAGCGCCGCGCCGGCCTCGGCCGCGGCCCCGTGGGAGGCCAGCCTGCGTCTCAGTATCATCAGGGCGCAGATCAGCACCGCCGAGAAGACGATGAAGAAGGAGTTGTTGCCGCGGAACATGCCGAAGGAGACGCCGGTGTTCTCCACGTAATGAAGGCTGAAGAAAGGCAGCACCTGCGCGCTGGAGAAATAGAGTTTCTCCAGCACCAGCCCCTTGGTGAGCCTGTCGAGCAGGAACACCGTCAGGACTATCGCGGGGCTCATTAACTTGCGGGCGTTCATCTTCAGCGGGTCAGGCGCCGGCCTTTTCGAGGACTTCAGCGCAGCGGCCGCAGACGGCGGCGTGCGACGGCTCCGAGCCGATGTCGCGGCGCCACTGCCAGCAGCGCGGGCATTTGGCCCCTTCGGCCTTGAGCGCCTCGACGGAGAGCCCGGCCGGGGCGTTGCGGTCCAGCGAGCATTCGGAAACTATCATGAACTGCGGCAGGACGGGCAGGGCGGAGGCGATGAGGTCGGCCAGGGCCGGATCGGAGGTCCTGAATACCAGCCGGGCCTCCAGCGAAGAGCCGACCTCCCCCTTCTGGCGCAGCGTCTCTATGGCCTTGAGCGCCGGCTCGCGCAGTTCCATCAGCTTGTCCCAGCGGGAGGCCAGCGCCTCGTCCTTCCAGGCGGCGGGCGCCTCGGGGATCGACGAGAGGAAGACGCTTTCGGGCAGCGCCGGGTCTATCTCGGCGCGGGCCACGCCCCAGGCCTCTTCGGCCGTGAACGACAGGACCGGCGCGGTCAGCGGCAGTATCGTGACCAGCGCGTCGTAGAGCGCGGTCTGGGCCGAGCGGCGCTCGGGCGCGTCGGGCGAGAGCGTGTAGAGCCTGTCCTTCAGCGCGTCCAGGTAGAACGACGAGAGGTCCAGGATGCAGAAGTCGGCGATGGAGCGTATCGCGTGGCGGAACTCGTACTCGCCGTAGGCGGCGCGGGTCCTTTCCAGCATCAGCGCCAGGCGGTGGCGGAAGTAGCGGTCCATCTCCTGCATGTCCGCGTCGGCGACGCGGTGCTCGGCGGGCCGGAAGTCGCTGAGGTTGCCCATGAGGTAGCGCAGGGTGTTGCGGATCTTGCGGTAGGTGTCGATGGGCCCGGCGAGGACCTTCTCGCCGATGCGCACGTCGTCGTAATAGTCGCAGAGCGCGGTCCAGAGGCGCAGCACCTCGGCGCCGTACTTCTTCATGACGTCCTGCGGCGCGACGGCGTTGCCGGCCGACTTGTGCATGGCGTGGCCCTTCTCGTCGAGGACCATGCCGTGGGTGATGACGGCGCGGTAGGGCGGCTTGCCGTTGAGCGCCACCGACGGGACCAGCGAGGTCTGGAACCAGCCGCGGTGCTGGTCGGAGCCTTCGAGGTACATGTCGACGGGGTAGTGGTCGCCGCCGGGGATGTGGCCGCTGCGCGCGACCGCGTACCAGGAGACTCCCGAGTCCAGCCACACGTCGAGGATGTCCTTCTCCTTGCGGAATTCCGCGCCGCCGCAGGAGCACTTGTAGCCGGCGGGCAGCAGCTTATCGACGGGCTCGCTGAACCAGAAATCGCTGCCTTCCCTGAAGACGCGCTCCTCCCAGGCCTTGAGCATGGCGGAGTCCGTCTGCGGTTTCTCGCAGGATTTGCAGTAGAGGGCCAGTATCGGCGTGCCCCAGTAGCGCTGGCGCGAGAGGCACCAGTCGGGGCGGAGCCTGAGCATCGAGGTCATGCGGGTCTTGGCGGCCGCGGGGAACCAGTCCACGCGGTCGGCGGCCTCCACCAGCCTGCCGCGCAGGCCCTGCTCGTCCACGTGCAGGAACCACTGCTCGGTGGCGCGGAAGATGACCGGCTGCTTGCAGCGCCAGCAGTGCGGGTAGCTGTGCGCGATGTCCTTGTGCGCCAGCAGGACGCCGTCGTTCTTCATCGTCTCGACGATGTCCTTGTTGGATTCGAACACTTTCCTGCCCTCGAAGGCGCCGGCGTCGCCGTTGAAAGTGCCGTCCTCCTTGACGGGGCAGAAGATGTCGAGGCCCAGTTTCTTGCCGAGGTGGAAGTCGTCCTCGCCGTGGCCGGGCGCGATGTGCACCACGCCGGTGCCGGTGCCCATCTCGACGAAGTCGGCGGCGACGACGGGGCGGCCGAAGCGGCGGCGCTCGGGCAGGTGCGGGGCGAGGCAGTGCTGGTACTCCAGGCCCAGCAGGTCCTTACCGGGGAGCTCGGCGTGCTTTGAGAGCCTGAGGCCGGACTCGGCCGCGAAACTTTCGGCCAGCTTGGAGGCGACGACGAGGTATTCGCCGGCGGACTCCATGACGGAATACTGCTCGTCCTGCGCGACGGCCGCGGCCATGTTGGACGGCAGGGTCCAGGGCGTGGTGGTCCAGGCGACCAGGCTGACGGGCCTGCCCCCCGCCTTCATCGCGGGCGGCGGGTTGAGCAGCGTGAACTTGACGAACACCGACGGGGAGGTCTTGTCCTTGTACTCGACCTCGGCGTCGGCGAGCGCGGTCTCGCAGCTGACGCACCAGTAGATGGCCTTCTTGTCGCGGCGGATGAAGCCTTTCTCCAGCAGCTCGCGGAAGGCCTTTATGACGGTGCCCTCGTAGAGGTTGGACATCGTGACGTAGGGGTTGTCCCAGTCGCCCAGCACGCCGAGCTGGCGGAACTCCGCGCGCTGTATGTCGATGAAGCGCTGCGCGAACTCCCTGGCCTTGGCCCGGAAGCCGGCGACGTCGTCGATGTGGCGCTTGCCTATCTTCATCTCCTTGAGCAGCGCCTGCTCTATCGGCAGGCCGTGGCAGTCCCAGCCGGGGATGTAGGGCGTGTAGCGGCCCATCAGCGCCTGCGATTTTATCAGGATGTCCTTGAGGATCTTGTTGAGCGCGTGGCCGATGTGGATGTGGCCGTTGGCGTAGGGCGGCCCGTCGTGGAGGATGTAGGGTTTGGCGCCCTTGCGCAGCTCCAGCATCTTCCCGTAAAGGCCGGTCTTGTTCCAGAAATCGAGTATGCCGGGCTCTTTCTTGGGCAGGTCGCCGCGCATCGAGAAAGAGGTCTTGGGCAGGAAGACAGTGGAGGAATAATCGGTATTCTTGTCCGCGTTCTGTGTTGTCATTAACGATATCCTTGTAAAAAACTATGCTAATTATACAAATTCGGGGACACAATACCTATTCCGGCCGGAACAGGTATCGTGTCCCCTGGCGGGACGAAGGGAAGCGGCCTTCAGGCCGCGGACGTTTTGATCCAGACCTGGCGGGTCCGCGGGCCGTCGTACTCGCAGAGATAAAGCCCCTGCCAGGTGCCGAGCTGCAGGCGGCCGGCCTCCACGAAAACGGTCAGCGACGGGCCGGTCAGGACGCTCTTTATGTGCGCCGGGGAATTGCCCTCCCCGTGCCGGTACGGGTAAGCGTCGTCGACGATTTCAGACAGCCCCGCGAGCACGTCGCTCTTCACGGAAGGGTCGGCGTTCTCGTTTATCGCCAGGGCGCAGGTGGTGTGCGGGCAGAAAAGATGGCAGACGCCGTCCTTCAGTCCGGCCTCCCCCACCGCCGCCTGGACCAGCCCCGTTATATCCTTCAGTTCTTCCCTCTCCGTTCTCACCTGTATTTTTTTCATGGTACGCACATTTTATAACATCACGGCGCCGTTAATTAGCGGTTAATCCGGGGACGCGACACCTGTTCCGGCCGAAACAGGCATCGCGTCCCCCTGTTAAATTGAACAGGCCGGGGTTTTTATATATACTTTCGGGAGAAACGCACGCAAGCCACGGAGGGCGCGAATGGATACCGTACTGATAGTCTGCGCGATCGCGGTAACGATAGCTTTCATAGTCTTCGTCTTCCACGCGGTGGAGACGCTGATACAGGTCCGCCACACGGCCAAGGCCGTCGAGTACCTGGCGCTCAACGCCGACAACAAGCTGGCCGCCCTGGACCCGATGATAAGCGCGGCCAAGTCGGTCTCGGAGAACGTCTCCTCCGGCTGGTTCCGCGCGGTCCAGTTCTTCTATAATCTGTTCAAGAACAGGTAAAGGCGGCGCGATGCGCATCTTCGGCAACATCTACGACGAGGGCACGCTGCGCAAGATAGAGTTCCTGCGCAGGATACGGCTTTTCGAAGGCATCAGCAAGAAAAGCCTGATACACGTGCTGGAGAACCTCCAGGAGCGGACCTATCTCAAGGGCGAGACCATTTTCGCCGAGGGCGACATCGGCCGTGCCCTCTTCATCGTATTCTCCGGAAAGGTGACGCTGACCAAGCTGAACCCCGAGTCAGGAAAGGCCGAGCCTCTGGCCGAGGTGCACCCGGGCGAGTTCTTCGGCGAGATGGCGCTGCTCGAGGAGATGCCCCGAAGCGCCGGCGCGGCCGCGGCCGAGGAGACGCAGGTCTTCATGCTGTTCAAGACCAAGCTGGAGTCGCTGCTGTTCTCCTATCCGCGCATCGGAGTGGTGATAGCTTCCCAGCTGGCAAGGATACTTTCGGCCCGCCTGCGGGCCAGGACGGAAAAGGTGCGCGAAGAGAACTGATGCTGGACAAGAGCCTCAAGACACTGGCCCAGTTCCTCCTGCCTTCGGCCCTGCTGCTCGCGGGGCTCTACCTGGCCGTCAAGGCCGGCGGGGCGGTGTTCCCCCTCATACTCAGCGCGGCCCTGGCCTACCTGCTCAACCCGCTCATCCGGTATTTCGAAGTGCGCGGCATAAAGCGCCTCTACGCGGTCATCGGCCTGTACCTGGCGGCGGGCGCGATCCTGGCCACCGTCGTCTACCTGGTGGTGCATTTGCTTTCCTTCGAGCTCGAGAGCCTGCAGGAAACCTGGCCCCTCTACGCCAGGCAGGCCGAGACCTTCGTCTCCGACCTCAACCGCAAGCTGGTGACCAGCTACCCGATGCTCGCCGGCCTGAACCTTCCCGCCAAGGTTGCGCAGCTGCTGGAGGCCGGCCCGGCCTTCATACTCGGCCTGCTGCCGATGCTGAGCCTGCTGTTCCTGGTGCCCTTCATCACCTTCTTCGTACTGGTCGGCGGCAGCGGCATAATCGACTACATCCTGGACCACATCCCGGCGAGGCATTCGGAGATCGTCCTGCACGTCACCTCGCGCATCGACGAGTCGCTGGGCAATTACCTGCGCGGCATACTGACCGAGGCCTTCATCATCTTCCTCATCGCCTTCAGCGGCCTGGTCATCATGGGGATAAACTACGCCAGCGCGATAGCGATAATCATCGGCGTCTCCAGCCTGGTCCCCTACCTGGGCGCCTTCGTCGGCGCGGCGCTGGCCTCCGTGGTCGCCTATTTCCAGTTCGGGACCTTCCTGGCGGTGTTCAAGGTGCTGGCCTTCTTCGCCGGCATACGGTTCTTCGACGACTGGTTCCTGCAGCCCTATATCATGAAGCGCGCGGTGAAGCTCAACCCCGCCGTAATAGTCTTCGCGCTGATGGCCGGCTGGGAACTGGCGGGGATCTGGGGGGTCATCTTCTCGATCCCGGTCACCTGCATAGTCAAGGAGACGCTGGCGATAGCCATAGAGCTGCAGGAAACCGAATTCCAGTGGAAGCCGGCGCCGGAGCCGACGCGCATCAGCATCCCCTACACCTGACGACGACCCTCCCCCCTCAATAAAAAAAGAGCGCCCTCGCGCTCTTTTTTTATCGTGTGCCGGCGTGTTATTGTCTGCCGAAGGAGGGGCTCGAACCCTCACGACCCAGAGGATCACGGGTTTTTGAGACCCGCGCGTCTGCCAGTTCCGCCACTTCGGCTAAATCAGGGGACACTATACCTGTTCCAACGCCTATTTCCCGGAGGGAACAGGCTTAGCGTCGCCGATATTCAACAGCTTGTCCAGAGTCACCGGCTGCAGGCCGCGCTTCTCCGCCTCGTCGAGGACGGCCCGGGTCAGGCGCAGCGTGCGCTCGCGGACTTTCCCCCCGCCGTCGTGAAAAAGCAGTATGGCGCCGGGCTTGAGGGCCTTGAGGTAGCCGGCCGTCATCTCCTCGTCGGAGAGCTTGGTCCAGTCGCTGCCGTAGGTCCAGTTGGCCAGCGCGTAGCCCCTGGCCCGGGCGACTTTCTTCACCCAGTCGCGCGAATAGCCGTTGGGCATGCGCATAAGCCGCGGCCGGTAGCCGCAGGCCTTCTCTATGGCCTTCTCCGTGGGCTCGAGTTCGGCCGCCAGTATCTTCTCCCGGTCCGGGTCCACGGCCAGTTTGAAATAGTTCCTGTGGGCGTAGGTGTGGTTGGCGGCCAGGTGGCCGTCCGCGCAGGCGCGCCTGAGCGTCTCCAGGTGGCGGCCGGCGGGGCTGCCGTTTATGAAAAAGGTGGCCTTGGCCTTCTTCGAGGCCAGGAGGTCCAGGAGGGCCGGAGTGGTGGCCCCCGGGCCATCGTCGTAGGTCAGGGCGAAAAAGGTGCCGGTCGACGGGCCGGAGGTGTAGAACCTGCCGGCATGGTCCTGCGCGGCGGCCGCGGCGGGCAGCATCAGGCAGAGCAAGGCGGCTTTAAGAGGGTTTGCCATACGATAATTATATCTCATGGCGCTCCAGTTTGGCCCGGCCCAGTTTCCAGGGCAGGTACAGGGCGGCTCCCGTCACGACGGAGAAGCCGGCGGCCGAGAAAGCTATCCCGCGCCAGTCCCAGGGGTGCTCGCGGCCGAAGCGCTCGGCGAAATACATCTGCACCGGCCAGGCCTCGAAGCCCATCGCCAGCGCCAGGTAGCCCATGGCGCAGGCCATGTAGATGAAGCCGCCGTAGGACGACTCTATCTGGTGGATGTTCTCGACGCGGAAATCGGGGAACAGGGCGCCCAGGCCCACTCCCATGACGGTGATGACCACCGACGAGACCAGGATGGTGAACAGCGAGAGCCAGGCGATGAAGGCGTCGGCCTGCAGGAGATGATTGGACGCCATCACCAGCACCACGCCGATCAGCATGGACGGCGGCAGGGTGAAGAGGAGCTTCTCGCGCATGAACTGCGCGGTGGTCACCGGCGCGCCCTTGGCCAGCCAGTAGCAGTTGCCCTCCAGGCTTATAGACGGGAAGGTGAAGCGCAGGCCGATGGCGGCCATGACGAAGCCCGCCACGCCGATATTGAGGAAAGAGACCATGCTCTTCATCGCCGGGGTGTCGAGCGGGAGCTGGCGTATGCTGAAAAGGTAGACCATGATCAGCGCGGCTATGAGTATGACCTGCGACCAGTAGCGCGCGTCGCGGGCGAACATCAGGCGGTCCTTCCAGTACATCGTAAGCGAGCCGCGCCAGCGCGAGCCGGCCCGCACCAGGCGCTGCTCCCAGAGCAGCCGCGGCAGGCCCTTGAACTTGGGAGAGGACTGCGCGCCGCTGAAACCCTGCGCGTAGACCCGCCCGGAGAGGAAGTACATGGCGGCGTAGAGGACGGCGGCGCCGGCGGCCAGGGCCCCGCCGTAGAGGAAGAACTGCGGCCACCGCTCCGCGCCGTAGGCCATCATGGCCTTGGTGACCCACCACGACGGCAGGTACTCCGCCGTCGGGGACTGCAGGTACTGTATGTACTGCGCCACCACCTCCAGCGAGTCCGGGCGCAGCAGCTGCTCGGGCTTGGAGAAGCGGAAGGCGACGTAGACCAGAGAGACGGACAGGCTGCCCAGCAGCCAGGTGAGGTCCCGTGTGCGCGACGAAGGGAACCAGTACATGACCAGCATGCTGAAGAGGACGCCGAAGGAGCCGGCGACCAGCACGAAAGGCACCATGAGCAGGCAGTAGGAGACAAAGAAGGCCGGCGAGAGCTGCTTCACCTGTATGAGGGCCAGGATGTACGGCACGATGGCCAGGAACAGCGTCCACGACGAGTAGAAGACGGTCTCGAGCGCCTTGTCCATGAAAAGGGTGCGGTGGTCGAGCGGGCAGGCGAAGAGGAACTTGAGGTCGAAGGAGTAGTACAGGGTGGTCATCGAGATTATTATCGACGAGACTATGACCATCGAGAAGGTGATGAGCAGCACCATCGAGGTGAGCTTCCAGGAGAGCATGGGCCCTATGAGCTGCACGCCGTCGAGGTAGTAGAGGAGGCGCAGGAAAGAGAAGTAGAGGATGGACAGCATGCCCAGGCCGACGGCGAGGAACATGAGCGTCTTGGCCAGCTCCCAGCCGCGCAGGGCCTTTATCCGGTTGACGAAGGAGACCGCTTTTCGCTTGAGAAGGACGGAGAGGAGCATCGGGGACCTAGTCCTCGGTGAGGGAGAGGAAGATGTCCTCGAGCGTGTGGTCGCCGGAGGCGCCGGACATGCGGCGCAGGTCGTCGACGGTGCCCTCGGCTATGAGCTTCCCCTTGTAGATGATGCCGACTCGGCCGCAGAGCTTCTCGGCCATCTCAAGGATGTGCGTGCACATGAATACGCAGGCGCCGGAAGCGGCTATGTTGAGCAGGAGTTCGCGGAAGCGGCGTATGCTGCGCGGGTCCAGCCCGACGGTGGGCTCGTCGAAGAGGACGACCTTGGGCCTGCGCAGCAGCACGCTGGCGATGAGGAGCTTCTGCTTCATGCCGTGGGAGTACGATTCGAGGAGCTCGCCCCCCGCCTCGGAGAGGTCGAACATCTCCAGCAGCTTCGGGATCTCCCGCTCCTGCTCGTCGTAAGGGACCGAGTAGAGGTCGCCGATGAAGCGCAGCAGCTCGCGGCCGGTCAGCTTGGGATAGACGAAAGGCTCGTCGGGTATATAGGCCAGGCGGCGCTTGGCGGCCAGCGGGTCGGCGAGCATGTCCACGCCGTCCACAAGGACGCGGCCCGCCGTAGGGCGCATGATGCCCGAGAGTATCTTGACCGTGGTGGTCTTGCCCGCGCCGTTGGGGCCGAGGAAGCCGTAGATCTCGCCGGGCGGGACTTTAAGCGAGAGCCCGTCGACCGCCCTGAAGGCGCCGAAGGTCTTGGTGAGGCCGTCTATCTCTATCACGAGGAACTGATGGCCAGGGGCTAGGCGCCCTGCCGCTGCTGCTCGAGCCTGTCGAGGTAGTTCTTAATCTCGATCCTGGTGGTCAGCTGGCGGAGGTGGTAATTGGCGACCTGCATGAACTTTTCCTGGTAGAGTTCCTGCAGGATCTTGTCCTTCTCCTTCTCGAAGGACTTGAAGTCCTTCTGGCGGGAGAGGTAGTAGGCCCTGAGCTCGTCGGGAGTGACCTTTATGGAGGTGTAGAGGAACTGCTTGTACTTGGAGGCCAGGCGGGCCTGGCGGCGCCAGGCCTCGTACTCGCTGGGGGCCATGCGGAACTCGTTCCAGATGGTCTGGTAGTAGAGGCGCGGGTTGAACACGCCGCCGTCGCGGAAGGCGGAAGTGCCCTGGATCTCGGCGGCCAGCTCGAAGTCGGAGACGCCCATGTCCATCTCCTCGGCCTGCATCCGCATGAGCTCCTCTATGACCATCTCGCGGAAGACCTCCTGCTGCACGCCGCGGCGGACCATCTCGCCGATGTCGGTGCCGCTGTCGCGCAGGCTGTTGATCACGCGGTCCACCTGCGCGGAGAAGCGCTGGTGGGTGATCTTGCGGCCGCCGATGTCGGCCACGGCCCCGGAGGCGTCGCCGGTGAACATGTAGGCGCCCAGGCCGACGAAGACGCCGGCCAGGAAGATGGAGACGGTGCCGATGAAGATGGGCTTGCGGTGGCGTGAGAAGAAAGAGATCATCGTGTTTTAAGCTCCTGGTGTCGTGAGTTTGACCGGGACCTCAGCCCTTGGCGGGCTTGTCGGCCTTTTCCCGGGCCGGCTCCTGCTGCGGCCTTGCGGCGGGCTGGTCCTTGGCCGGCGGCTCCATCGAGCAGTTGCCGTTGAAGAAGGCCCCTTCCTCCAGGACGATGCGCGGCGCGCGCAGGTCTCCCTCGACGCGGGCGCCGGACATGACCTCTATGGCGGCCACGGCCAGGATATTGCCCTTGACCTCGCCGCCGACCGAGCAGGTCTCGCAGGAGATGTCGCCCTTGATCTTGCCGGTCTTGCCGACGGTGACCATCTTGGCGTCCACTATCGAGCCGTCGATGCGGCCGTCGATCTTGAGCGAGCCCTTGGCCGTCAGAGTGCCCTGGAAATAAGCCTCGCGCCCGAACACCGTGTCAGGGTTGGTCGCGTCGAAAGCGGTCTTGCCGTTCTTGAATATGGACATATCGGTTCCTCTCTGTTTACGCTCAGCGGCCGAGGCCCATCAGGCCGTCGAAAACGCCGGCGAAGAATGTGGTCTTCCCCCCCGCGTTGAAATAGCGCTCGGGGTTCTTGGGAACGCCGCCCTCGAGCACTTCGTAATGCACGTGCGAGCCCGTGGAGGTGCCGGTGGTGCCCATAAGGCCGATGCGCTGGCCGCGCTTGACCGGGGCGCCTTCTTTGACCAGCGATTCGGTCATGTGGCCGTAAAGAGTGGAATAGCCGAAGCCGTGGTCTATCAGCACGGCTATGCCGTAGCCGCTGATCCAGCCGGTGTGGCGGACCACGCCGTCGGCCGTGGCCAGGAGCGGCGTGCCGGCGTCGTTGGCTATGTCGACGCCGCTGTGGTATTCGCTGGAGAACCGCAGCGGGTGGACGCGGTAGCCGAACCTGGAGGTGATGCGGCCTTCGGCGGGCCAGATGGAGGGCACGGCCTTGGCCAGGTTATGCTTGTTGGCCAGGTACCAGGTGATCTCGGTGTAGCTGGACAGGCGCTTGCGCGACTCCTCCTGCATGCGGCTGACGGCGCCGCTCATGGCCTCGTCGTTCATCGCGGCGTTCTTGCGGGCCAGCAGTTTCTTGAAATCCGCGACGTCGGAGGCTTCCGGCCCGCCGACCGAGCCGGCCAGTTCCGGCCGGCCGCCCATTCCCACGATCTTGCGGATCTGGGCGTCGGTGCGCTTGGTCATCTCCAGGTAATGCAGGCCCTTCTCCACCTTCATGGCCATGTAGTCCATGCGGGTGCGCAGCAGGCGGTTGTCGGCCTTGGTAACGTAGTAGTCGGCCTGGCGGCCGGAGACATAGCCGGCCCAGAGGGTGAAGCCGGTCCAGGCGGCGCCCAGGCCCAGCAGGAACAGCAGGGAGAAATTGAAGCGCAGCGAGGGAAGCCCGCTGTGCGGGATTATCATTATGCTTACCGGCTTGAGGGCGGCTTTAAGCAGCTTGCGGGTCTTCTTTGCCAGCATGAGCCCTATATTTAATAAATAAGAGGGCCCCGGTGTCAATGAAACACTACGGGGCCGGGACGGTCTTGGGAGCGACTTTGCGGGGAGCGGAAGTGCCGCTGATGGCGTTGGTATCCAGCCTGGGCTCGCCGGAGGGCGGGACCGCACCCTCTGGCCGCTCTCCGGCCGGCGGCGCGGATGACTGGACGGGCTTCGGCCCGCCCGGCAGCGGCATGGCCTGGATATTCACGCCCCCCAGCACGGGCTTCATGGCCGGGTCGTTGATGAACTCCATCATCAGGCCCATGAATTCCGGGCGCGAGGCGTACTTCATGACTATGTTCTGCATGGCGGCGGGGTTGCTCATCATCCGCGCCACCACGGCGGGGGTGGGCTTGTCGCCGTTGAAGAGCGAGCCGTAGGAGGGGTCCTTCTTCAGGTCGGCGAAGAACTCCTGCACGAGAGGTTTGTCCGCGTATCTCTCCAGGGCGCCCTTGATGGCCTCGGCCTGTTCGGGCGAGATCTGCGGCCCGCCGGGCCCGGCGCCGGGAGCCGGGGACCCGTCAGGGGACTTGACCAGGAAAAGGGAGCCGCCCGACTGTCCCTGTAACGGCGCCGGGGACTGGCCGCCGAATACGGCCTTGAGCTGGGCCGCCGGGTCGGAGGAGAAACTGTCCATGGGGCCGGACTGGTAAAGTTCGGCGGCCGGGAAGAAAGAGGACAGTTTGTTGTAGAAAAAGACGGCCGAGCCGGCTATCAGCAGGATGACGCCGGTGAGCGCGACGAGCATGAACTTGAGCAGCCTGTTCCTGGCCCTGAGGCCGGCCAGCTGGGCCTTGGCGCATTCGAGGGTCTCGCCTTCTTCGGCGTGAGACGACGGCTCGGGCGCGGGCCCCTGGACCGAAGCCGGAGCCGCGGGAGGGCGCGGCGCGGCCGGCCGGGGACCGGCCGGCGGGGGCGGGGGCGCCGCGAGGGCGCTGAAGGGCGGCGGAACGGTAGAGGCGGATGGAACGGGCGCGGCGGGCGGCGGCGCGGGCACCGGAGGGACCGGCGAGGGCGGCGCGGCCGGAGCGGGCCTGCGGTCCGAGAAAGATGGCAGCACGTCCTCGCGCACGAAGGTCTCGACGGGCCGGAAAGAAGCGGCGGATGGCGGCGGCATGACCCCGTCGCGCTCTATCTCCAGCGCGGGCCCGGACGGCGCGGCGGGCGGCGGCGGGGCCGGCG
>JAVHLJ010000001.1 GCA_031082205.1 Elusimicrobiales bacterium | reverse complement strand
GACGAATGCCTGAAGTACAAGGTGCCGGTAAAGCCTTTCACGCTGGTGGCCAAGTTCGGCTTTTTCGAACTGCAGGACTACGACATCATCCATCTCTACAACACTTACGGTATCGGCCAGCTGACGATAAAGAAGGCCGCTGCGCACGGCCGCATAGTTTACAGCCAGCTGCGCCTGGACAGCATGGCGGCCATGATGAAGCTCAAGGGGATAGAGCCCCTTACGGTGAAGTTCCTGGCCTCCTGCCCGACGGTGCGCGAGGACATGCTTACGGCGGGCCTGCCCGCCTCCCGCGTCGCCGTCCTGCCCCCCTGCATAAACACCAGCCTGGGCCGCTGGGAGAGCGCGATGCTAATCAAGCGGACGATGGCCGTGAAAAAGGAATTCCAGATAGGGACGGTCAGTATGGACAAGACCCTGCTGGACCAGGAACTTTTCCTGCGCATAGCCCGGGCGGTGCTGGACCGGGACCCGTCCCTCTCTTTCACGCTGGTGGGCCTGAAGGACGAGCGCATCCGCAAGCTGGCGCGCAACCTGGAGATAAGCCACAAGCTGGACATGCTCGGGGAGCGGACGGACATGCCTGAAGTCATGGCGATGCTCAATATCTACGTGAAGGCCACGATGAAAGAGGAGATCTCGATGTCGCTGATGGAGGCTCAGGCCTCGGGCGTCACCTGCGTGATACCGAGGCTGCGTGGTCTTAGCGACTACACCGTACACGAGACCACCGGCCTGGTCGTCCCCCCGGGGGACACCGAGTCGTACGCCGCCGCCATATTGCGGCTGGCCGACGACCGGGGCTCGGCCGAGTCGCTGGCCAAGGCGGCCTACGAGTCGGTGGATCACAACATGTCCGTGGAAGTGGTGGCGAACCTGCTCGAAGCCCATTACGAGGACGCCCTGTCCTCCGGGCAGCCGGCTCAGAACCAGGTCCAGTAGCGGCCCTTGGGGTCCCTGGCCCGGGAATCAATGAAGACCGAGCCGAAATCCGGGTCGGCCGGGTCGGCGACATAACCCCAGCATCCGGTGCCCGCCGGGGCAAGCGAGGGGTAGTTCACTACCCGGGAGCATTGCGTTCTCCACTTCAGCTTAAGGGCCGGAACGGCCTCCAGTTTCCCGGCCGAGATCACTTCCCCGTAGTCGCGCGGGAAAGCTCCCTTATCATGCCTGTAAAGCTGCGCCGCCACCCGGAGGCCCGAGAGCTTCCTGACCGCCTCCGGGACCGGGGTCTCCCTGAAGGCGAGGTGATAGCCGATCCCGGCGCAGAGCGCCGCCGCCGCTGCGAGGGCGGCTTTCTTCTTCGTCATTCCGAAATAATATCAAAAATGCGCGGCCGCCGGTTTTTTTGTAGAATAGGAAAGTCGTCAAAATTCCTTCAAGGGGACCCCATCGCATGAAAATACTTTCGCTGAACTGCGGCAGTTCGTCGGTCAAATATTCCCTTTTCGACTGGGAGAAGAAACTCCCCCTCGCGTCGGGCGTGGTGGAACGCGTCGGCATAGACGGCTCCTTCATCGCCCACGAGGCCCCCGGCCGCGACAAGGCCACGATAGAGCGCCCCTGCCCCTCCCACAAGGAGGCCATAAAGCTGGTCATCGACACGCTCATCGACGGCAAGCACGGCGTCATCCCCAACCTCAAGGGCATAGCGGCGGTCGGCCACCGCGTGGTGCACGGAGGCGAGAAGTTCGTCAAATCCGTGATAGTCGACGACAAGGTCGTGGAGACCTTCCGCGAGCTCTCCTCGCTGGCCCCGCTGCACAACCCGCCGAACATAATGGGCATAGAGGCCGCGCGCGAGCTGATGCCCACCGTGCCGCACATGGCCATAATGGACACCGCCTGGCACCAGACCATGCCCGAGACCTCCTACATGTACGCCCTGCCCCGGGCCTGGTACGAGAAGTACGGGATCCGCCGCTACGGCTTCCACGGAACTTCCTTCCTCTACAACGCCAAGCGGGCGGCCGTGCTGCTCAGGAAGGACCCGTTCAAGGCCAACCTGGTGATCTGCCACATAGGCAACGGCGCCTCCATAAACGCCGTCAGGAACGGCGTTTCCTACGACACCAGCATGGGCTTCACCCCCCTGGAGGGACTGGTGATGGGCACCCGCGCCGGCGACCACGACCCGGCCATCCCGCTCTACGTGATGGCACGCGAGAGCCTCAACCCCGGCGAGATGGACGCCATACTCAACAAGAAGTCCGGCAAACTGGGCATAACCGGCCAGTACAGCGACGCCCGCGACGTGGAAATAGCCGCCGAGAACGGCGACAAGCGCGCGCAGCTGGCGCTGGACATGGAGGCCAACAGGATCAAGAAGTACATCGGCGCCTACGCGGCCGCCGTCGGCGGCGTGGACGCGGTGGTCTTCACGGCCGGCGTCGGCGAGATGGGCCCCATCACCCGCGCCGCGGCGCTGGGCGGCCTGGAGTTCATGGGAATAAAGCTGGACGCGGCCAGGAACGACGTCTCCAAGACGCGCAACGCCGAGACCGAGATCTCCGCGAAGGACTCCAGGGTCAAGGTGTTCGTGATCCCTACCGACGAGGAGCGGGTTTTCGTGGAGGACGTGGTGGGGCTGATGAACGGGACCTACGACGTGCACACCCGCTTCGAGTACACCTTCCAGCACAAGGACTACCGCAACAAGCTGCGCGACGACGCCTTCGTCAAGCAGTGCGCCAAGAAGCCGGGCCTGCTGGATATAGCGGTGGCGCCCCCCAAGGGGATCAAGGCCGCCGCTTAGGCCCGGACCAGACGAAGAGAGCCTTGCGGGCCTCGGTCCGCTGGCGCACGGTACCGCCGGGGAACAGCTTCAGAAGCAGTTCCCCGGCCTCTTTTTCGCGGAATTTTACCCCGTTTATTTCGATGTGAGCCCGCGCCTCGCGCAGGGCCTTTTCGAGCGGCTCTTCCCGCCGCCAGGCCTCGCTGAACACTTTTTTGCGGAACCGCCGTCCCAGCGCCTTCAGCGACCGCTCGACCCGCGAGGCTCCTTCCGGCGAGCGGTAGGGCAGGCCGTGCAGCCGGAATATGGCTTCCATTACGGGGTTCTTCCTGACCCCGTACCAGCCTACATAGGCGCATTTTTCCGCGCAGGACTCCATCTTCAGGATCTCGGAGGGAGTGCCGACGGCCGAGGTCATCGAAGCCACGGCCAGACCGAAGCGGCCCTTGAGCGCGGCGGCCCCGGACTTCTTCCAGTCGGCTCTCAGCGTCCTGACATTTCGCAGGCCGGCGGCGGCGGCCTCGCCGCGCATGCGCGCCAGCATCCTGGGAGAGAGGTCGGTCCCGGTCACGCGGCGGGAGGCCGGGGCCATGGCCAGGGCGAACAGGCCGGTGCCGCAGCCTATGTCCAGGACGTCCAGGCCCCTCCACTCCGCGCCAAGCCGGCGCATCATGGAGAGGGTCCTGCGCGTCGCCTTGAGCGTATCGGGCGCCAGCGGAGAAGGGTACCCCTCCGCCTTGCGGTCCCAGAACAGCCTGGCTCCTTCGTCCTTCGGGTCCCGCTTCATCCCGGAATTATACAATTAAGGCCCCGGGCGGCGCCCGGCGTGATAAACCCCCCATAATTTGTTAGAATTTTTTCATAATGAGAATGCGGAACGCGCTGTTCTTCGGTATCCCTTCCATAATCCTGCTGGTGGCCGCCATTTTCGTGCTGGGGATCTTCCTCATAAAATGGTTCTGGATGTGGACCATACCGGAGCTGTTCCCCGGGGCGGTCGCGTCGGGCGCCGTGGCGGAGCATATATCCTGGTGGACGGCGCTGAAACTTTCCGTGCTGGTGGCCCTGCTGGCCGCCATCACCAACGTCTCAAAACGATAGGGCCGCTCGTCGGCCCGAGGGGTTCGGGGTTGAGAAAGACGGTTTTTTTCGCGGCGGGAATCGCCCTCTTCTCCCTTCTGCAGGCCTGCTCCAGGCCCGTGGACAGGGAGGCCTCGGCCCGGACCATAGTGGTCTGGGAGCAGGAGGACGCCCAGGTCGCCCCCTACATAGACTCCGTCTTCGCCGCCTTCCGGGCCCTGCCCGGCAACGAGGGCATCGAGATAGTCCGCAGCCATTACCAGCCCGAGGACCTGCGCCAGCAGTTCCAGGCCGCCTCGCTGGCCGGCGTCCCGCCGGACCTCATCCTCTCCCCCTCCGACGCCGCCGGCGTCTACGCCGTCTCCGGCTTCATCAAGCCTCTCGACGGCCTCTTCGACTTCTCCAGGTTCAACGAGGCCGTCGTGGACGCCATAACCCTGGACGGCCGCGTCTGGGGCGTGCCGGTCTCCAACGGCAATCACCTGATGCTTTTCTTCAACCGGAAATACTCCCCCGAGGCGCCCGCCACCACCGAAGAGCTTTTCAAGTTCTGCCGCGAGAAGGCCCCGGCTTTCAGGCTGGACTACTGCATCGCCTTCGACATGGGCGAGCCCTTCTGGCTGATGCCCTGGCTGGGCGCCTTCGGCGGCTGGCCGCTGGACAACAAGACGCCCACGCTGGACACCCCGGCGATGCTCGCCGCCATAAATTTCTATCTCGACCTAAAGTACGCGAAGAAGGCCGTGCCGCCGGAATGCGACTATAACTGCATGGACTCGCTGTTCAAGGAGCGCAAGGCCGCCTTCATCATAAACGGCGACTGGGCCATCTCGACCTACTCCAACCTCCTGGGCAAGGACCTGGGCGTGGCGGTCATCCCTAAGCTTTCCGCCACCGGCCGCTGGCCCTCGCCGATGGTCAGCGGCAAGTATTTCCTGTTCAGCAGCGAGGTCCCCGCGGAGAAGATGCCGCTGCTCAAGTCCCTGGTCGAGTTCTATGTTTCCAAGCCCAACCAGGTGAAGCAGTACGTCGAACTCAAGCGCCTGCCCGCCCTGAAGGCCGCCGCCTCCGCCCCGGAGATAGTTTCCGACCCCATCTCCAGGGCCTCGATGGACCAGATCGTGAAAGGCAAGCCGATGCCGATGGCCACCGAGATGCGCGCGATCTGGGACACTGCCCGCAACTACATGGGCCTGGCCACGACCAGGAAGATGAGCCCCGAAGAGGCCGTGCGCAAGATGCAGCAGAACGTCGAGAAGAAGGTCTCGGAGATGAACCGCTGATGGAACTGCTCTCCTCCCTTTACGAAGTGGCCTGGTTCGTGTTCGTAGTGGCGGCCGGCATAGCCGTGCTCGAGGGCTATTTCTACTACCATTTCAAGTTCCACGACCGGCCCTGGTTCTTCTGGGCCGGCCTGGCCGGTTTCCCCCTGCTGGCCTGGCTGGGCCTGGGAGCCGCGGGGCTGGGCAAGGAGGGCCTCTTCGCCTGGCTTTTCGCCACCGAGGCCGTGGTGCTCCTCTTCTTCCGCCATATCGTAAAGGGCCGCAACTCGCTGGCCTACCTGCTGCTGGCCCCGGCCTTCACCGGCCTGGCGCTGCTGCTGGTCTATCCCTTCGTCTTCCAGATCTACCTCTCTTTCCACGACCTCAAGCTGACCACCATCATGCAGTGGAAGCAGACGGGCACGCTGCCCTTCGTGGGCCTGCGGCAGTACTACGACGTCTTCACCGTCCCGCCGCTGGCCGAGGCGGGCTTTTTCAAGCTGCTGGGCCGCACGCTCTGGTGGACGTTCGTCAACGTCTTCTTCCACGTCCTGGGCGGCTTCGCGCTGGCCCTGATGCTCAATAACGACATACGCTTCAAGGGCGTCTACCGCACGCTGCTGGTCATACCGTGGGCCATGCCGCAGGTGGTGGCCGTCCTCGCGATGCGCGGCGAGTTCCACTCGCAGTACGGCTTCGTCAATATCATCCTGAACAAGATAGCCGCCTTCTCCCCTTTCCTCGCCTCGCTGGGTGTGGGCCCCGTGCAGTGGCTCAGCGACCACCCGCTGACGACCTGCATGCTGATAAACGTCTGGCTGGGCATACCCTTCATGATGGTCGTCATCCTGGGCGGCCTCCAGTCCATATCGAGCTCCTATTACGACGCGGCCGACATAGACGGGGCCTCGTATTTCCAGAAGCTGCGTTTCATCACGCTGCCGCTGATAAAGCCGGTCCTGATGCCGGCCGTCACTCTGGGCACGGTCTGGACCTTCAACAACATAAACGTCATCTACCTGGTGACCGGCCAGGCCGGCGGCACCGAGCAGGCCGACATCCTTGTGTCGGCTCTCTACAAGGCGGCCTTCACCTATAACCGCTACAGCTATTCCGCCGCTTTCGCGATAGTCATCTTCCTCATACTCTTCGCCATCTCGGTCTTCTACCTCAAGACCTTCGACGCGGCCAAGGAGGCCCGATGACCACGGACGCGATCCGCGCCGCCGGGGCCGAGCAGGCCGCCGCCCACAGGCGGAAGAAGCTGATCAAGTACGCGCTCATACACCTGGGCATCATCGCTTTCGTCTGCGTCTGCGTCTACCCGCTGCTGCGCATCTTCTCGGTCTCGCTGCGGCCGGGCGACAAGCTGGTCTCCACCGACCTGGCCCTGATCCCCGACGGGGCCACCTTCAGGTCCTACTGGTCGCTGCTCACCTCGACCCATTTCCTGCGCTGGCTCTGGAACTCGCTGGTCATCACGGTCGCGACCTCTTTCATCGGCGTCTCGCTGGCCTCGACCGCCGCCTACGCCTTCTCCCGCTTCAGCTTCGGCGGCAAGAAGGCCGGCCTGATACTGCTGCTCTCGACGCAGATGATCCCGGCCGGCATGCTGATACTGCCGCTGTTCCTGATGATCATGAAGCTGGGGCTGATGAACACCTACCTCGGCATGATAATCGCCTACTCGGTCTCGTCGCTGCCTTTCAGCATCTGGATCCTCAAGGGCTATTACGACACCATCCCCCGCTCGCTGGAGGAGGCGGCGCTGGTGGACGGCACCTCGCAGATAGGCGCCTTCTACCGCGTCATCCTGCCGCTCTCCACTCCCGCCCTGAGCATCGCCTTCCTTTTCAACTTCACCACCGCCTGGAACGAGTACCTGGTGGCCCGCGTCGTGCTGTTCAGCAGCAAGCAGTACACCTGGACGCTGGGCCTCTTCGAGCTGCAGGGGCAGTTCATAACGCAGTGGGGCATGTTCGCCGCCGGCTCCATGCTGGTCACCCTGCCCGTGCTGGCGGTCTTCCTCTATTCCTCCAAGTGGCTGATCTCGGGCCTCACGCTCGGCAGCGTCAAAGGATAAGCGCCCATGGCAACCGTCAAATTCGCCGGCATCGTCAAGAACTTCAAGGACAACCAGGTCCTCAAGAAGGTGGACCTGGAGATAAAGGACCACGAGTTCGTCGTCATAGTCGGCCCCTCGGGCTGCGGCAAGACCACGCTGCTGCGCATGCTGGCCGGCCTCGAGGAGATCTCGGGCGGGGAGATCTACATAGACGACACGCTGGTCAACCACCTCCACCCCTCCAAGCGCCAGATAGCCATGGTCTTCCAGGACTACGCCCTCTACCCGCACATGACGGTTGAGGAGAACATGAGCTTCTCCCTGCGCCTCAAGAACGCCCCGAAGAAGGAGATAAAGGCCCGGGTGGCCGAGGCCGCCAATATCCTCCAGCTGGGCAAGCTGCTGCACCGCATGCCCAAGCAGCTCTCCGGCGGCCAGCGCCAGCGCGTCGCCATCGGCCGCGCCATCGTGCGCCAGCCCAAGGTCTTCCTCTTCGACGAGCCGCTCTCCAACCTCGACGCCAAGCTGCGCGAGGAGATGCGCGTGGAGATAGCCAAGCTCTACCAGCGCCTGCACTCCACCATCATCTACGTCACGCACGACCAGGTGGAGGCCATGACCCTGGCCGGCCGCATCGTCATCATGAACCAGGGCGTCATACAGCAGGTCGGCACGCCGATAGAGGTGTACCGCAAGCCGGCCAACCTCTTCGTCGCCGGCTTCATCGGCAGCCCGACCATGAATTTCATAGAGGGGACCCTGCGGGTGGAGAAGGGCCACGTGCGCTTCTCCTCCCCCTCGCTGAGCCTGGACCTGCCGTCCAAGCTCCTGCCCGCCGACGGCTCCCACGAGGGCCGCGAGGTGACGCTGGGCGTGCGCCCCGACGACGTCTGCGCGGGCCGCGAGGCGGGCAAGAACTGTTCGCAGAAGTTCGACTCGGTGCTCGAGGTCAGCGAGCTGCTGGGCCACCGCGAGAACCTCTACCTGAAAACGGGCGACCTGCGCCTGCTGGCCACCGTCGAGGCTTTCTTCAACCAGAGCCCCGGCAGCAAGGTGCCGGTCTGCCTCAATTTCGACAACATGCACGTCTTCGACAGGGAGACGCAGGCGCGCATCAGCGCCTGAGGGTTGGCAGGGCGCGGCTTATTTTTTATAATTTAACCGTAAGAAAAAGCCCGCGGGGGCTAAAAAACGCGGAGGTATAACATGAAGGTCAGCATAGACAAAGAAGCGTGCATAGGCTGCGGCCTCTGCGCCAGCGAGCAGCCCGACATCTTCGAGATGGACGCGGACAAGGCTATCGTTAAGTCCGCGGACGTGCCCGCGGGCAAGGAAGACGCCTGCAAGGCGACCGCCGGCAACTGCCCCGTCTCCTGCATCAAGTGCGAATAAGCCTTTAAAGGCTTAGAAAGCAAAGGACCCGGCCGATAGCGGCCGGGTCCTTTTTTTTGTCCGCGTCGTCAGGCCTTTGCGGTTTTGTCCTTTATTTTCAGGAAAGGGATCAGCAGCATGCCCGGTATGGTGGCGAAGCAGACTATGATGAAGAACTCCGGGTAGCCCGCCCTCTCCTGCAGCCAGCCGCTGACGAAGCCCGGCACCATCATGCCCAGGGCCATTATGCCCGTCGAGATGGCGAAATGGGCCGTCTTGTACTTTTCGCCGGTCAGAGTGATCATGTAGAACATGAAGGCCGTGGTGCCGAGGCCGTAGCCGAACTGCTCCAGGGCCACCAGCGCCGGTATGGGGCCGGCGGGCAGGTTCACCGAGGCCGGCAGTATCCAGCCCAGCGGGGCGAACTGCGGGAAATTAAGCGTGGCGTAGGTCAGCGCCGGCTTGGCGTAGGCCATGTAGACATAGACCAGGTCGGGGGCGTTGAGCATGAAGGCCAGCGGCCAGATGGTGCGGCGGAGGCCGTATTTAGAGATTATCCAGCCGCCCATGAGGCCGCCTATGATGAGCGAAACGAGGCCGATGGTGCCGTATATCACGCCGACGTCCGAGGTGGCCAGCGCCAGGCCGCCCTTTTCGGCCGTATCCAGCATGAACGGGGCCGCCAGTTTCAGCAGCATCGCCTCGCCGAAGCGGTAGGTAAGGATGAAGGCCAGGCCTATTTTCACGTTCTCCAGCTTGAAATAGGCCGCGAAGATCTCCCCGAACTCCGCCAGCTGGCTGCCCTTGGCCTTGTCTGGCTTATCCGCGGCCGGGTAAGGCAGCCAGACCCTGTGATAGACGAACAGCAGGCCCATGATGGCCGCCGCGAGCAGCAGCACCGTGGTCCAGCTGTGCGGTATATCGCCGGTGGAGGTCTCTATGCGGCCCGCCAGCATCACCAGGACGCCGGAGCTGAAAAGCATGGCCAGGCGGTAGCAGAAGGCCCGGATGCCTACGAAGAAGGCCTGCCGGCTCTCGTTCATGGACAGCATGTAGAAGCCGTCCACGGCTATGTCGTGAGTGGCCGAGAGGAAAGCGACGGCCATGAAGCAGGCCATCGAGACATAGAGGAACAGCGGGGTCTTGAGCGACAGGGCGGCGCAGATTATCGCCGCGGCCATCAGCGCCTGGGTCCAGGCTATCCAGTTCCGCTTGGTGGAGTACATGTCTATCAGCGGGCCCCACAGCATCTTTATGACCCAGGGGAGGTAGAGCCAGCTGGTCCAGAACGCTATCAGCGTGTTGGAGACGCCCATCTTCTTGTAGATTATGACGGCCAGGGCGTTCACTATCATGTACGGCAGGCCCTCGGCGAAATAGGTGGTCGGGACGTAGGACC
This sequence comes from Elusimicrobiales bacterium, assembly GCA_031082205.1. GTDB lineage: Bacteria > Elusimicrobiota > Elusimicrobia > Elusimicrobiales > UBA9959 > UBA2231. Next base: position 165,049 of record JAVHLJ010000001.1, on the reverse strand, counting down.
AGGGTGTTCGGCTTTCTGCTTTCGGTATCATTCGTTCTCCTGAAGTTCGGTTGCCCCGCGGCTGCTGTAATTATATGAAAATTGGGCCGGCGGTCCCCGTATTTTGATAGAATCTAGGTGAAATCCCCCGACGGAGACGCCCAACGATGGACCTGCTCGCTTACCTCTTCTCCCCCCACTCGGCCGCGCATACGGTTTTCGTGATGATGGTGGTCGCCGCCGCCGGCCTGGCCATCGGCAACATAAAGGTGTTCGGCATCAACCTGGGCATAGCCGGAGTCCTGTTCTCCGGCATACTGTTCGGCCATTTCGGTTTCGACACCGACCACGACACGCTGGAGTTCCTGCGGGACTTCGGCCTCATACTCTTCGTCTATTCGATAGGCACCCAGGTGGGGCCCGGCTTCTTCTCCTCCTTCCGCAGGGAGGGCATAAAGCTCAACCTGATGGCCGCCGCCGTGGTCCTGGGCGGCGTGGCCGTAACCATAGCCGTGGCGAAACTGGCCGGCTACGATATCCCCACGGCCGTCGGCATGTACTCCGGCGCCGTGACCAATACCCCCTCGCTGGCCGCGGCCCAGCAGACGCTGGAGGCCATAAAGCCCGAGGCGGTCAACGCCACTTCCGTGGGCTACGCGCTGGCCTATCCCGGCGCCATCATGGGGATAATCCTTACGATGCTCCTCCTGCGGACCGTCTTCCGCAGGCAGGCCGAGGCCGACATGGGCGCGCCCGACGAGCACAAATCCGGCTCCGAGATAGCCAACCTCAGCGTAAAGGTGGAGAACCGGAACCTCGACGGCCTGAAGGTGAAGGACATCCCGGCCATCGACGAGATAGGCGTGGTGGTCTCGCGCATCTACCACGACGGGACCCTCGCCGTGGCCCACGACGGCACCGTGGTCCGCGCCGGCGACACGCTGCTGGCCGTGGGCCGCGAGGAAGCCGTGCGCAAGTTCATGCTCGTGGTCGGCTCTAAAAGCGACGTGGACCTCAAGAAGCTCCCCAGCCGCATCATCCACTCGCGCGTCATCGTGACCCGCCGGGAAGTCATCGGCAAGACGCTGGAGGAGGCGGGGCTGGAGGCCCAGTACGACGTGGCCGCCACCCGCGTGGCCCGCGCCGACGTGGAGTTCCTGGTCTCGGATTCCTATGTCCTGCAGTTCGCCGACAACCTTGTCCTGGTCGGCGAGGAGGGTTCGGTCGCCAGGGCCGCCGCTTTCCTGGGCAATTCCGTGAAGGACCTCAACCACCCGCAGCTCATTCCCGCCTTCATCGGGATAGCGGCCGGCGTCGTCCTGGGCTCCATCCCGATAGCGATACCGGGCCTCAGCGCCCCGGTCAAGCTGGGCCTGGCCGGCGGGCCGCTGATCATGGCCATAATACTCAGCTATGTCCAGCACATCGGCCCGCTGAACTGGTATCTCCCGCCCGCCGGCAACCTGATGCTGCGCGAGCTGGGCATAGTCCTGTTCCTGGCCTGCGTCGGCCTCAAGGCGGGAGGCACCTTCTTCGAGACCCTGCTGCACGGCGGCGGCTTTTACATCATGCTCTTCGCTTTCCTCATAACCGTGCTCCCCATCATCGCCGCCGGCGTATTCGCCAAGGCCAGGCTGGGCGTTAATTACCTCTCGCTCTGCGGCGCCCTGGCCGGCTCGATGACCGACCCGCCCGCGCTGGCCTTCGCCAACGCGATGGCGCCCTCCAACCGCGCGGCCATGGCCTACGCCACGGTCTACCCGCTGGTCATGATACTGCGCGTCATCTCGGCCCAGCTCCTGGTCCTCTATTTCATGGGATGACGGGCATAATCCTCACCCTCCTGCTGATAATCGGCGCCGGCTGGCTCTTCCGGCGTTTCGGGGTGGTCGGCGATGGCGCGGAGAAGGCTTTCAACCAGTACCTTTACTTCCTCGCCCTCCCCTGCCTTATAATCGTGAAGATAGGCTCCACGCCGCTGGAGGGGCTGGGATCGGACTTCCTTTTAGTTAATAGCCTGCCGCTGATCTTCTGCATGGCCGGGGTCTGGTCCGCCTGGCGCTTTTTCGGCCTGGACTGGCGCTTCGCGCGGCTCATGCTGATAGTTTCGGTGATGGGCAATACCGTCTATCTCGGCTTCCCGGTGGTCTCCCTGCGGCTCGGGGAGCACCTGATAGGCCACGCCGCCATCATCTCCTCCCTGCACAATGTCATCGTGTTCACGGCGGGATTCGCGCTGATGACCACGATATGCGGGGAAGGCGGCTGCCCCCCCTCCCGGCTCCTGCGCACGGCGGCCCGCAATGTGGTACTCTGGGCCTCGCTGGCGGGTCTGGGCCTGGCCGCTTCGGGCTGGAGGCTGCCGGCCCTGGCGGAGACGGTCATGACGGACATAGGCAGGACTACGATGCCCCTGTCGCTTTTTACCATAGGGGTGAGCCTTTACGGGAAGAGGATCGCGGGCAACCTGGGCCGGCTCGCGGCGATAAGCGCGGTGAAACTGCTGGCGCTGCCGGCCCTCTGCCTGGCCGCGGCGCGGCTGCTGGGATTTTCCGGGGAGATCTCTTCGGCCGTATTCCTGCAGATGGCCATGCCGGCGGCGGTGCTCAACTACGTGGTGGCTCGGGAGTTCGATTTCGACGCGGACCTGACCGCCCAGGCCATAGTCCTGTCGACCCTGCTTTTCTTCCCTTTGCTTTATCTTTACGAACTGGCCCTGTAGGCGGGCCGTCCCTATATTCCGCAGACGGCGATCTTGAGCGGAGGCCGCCCGTCGAAGGAAGGAAAATCCCCGTCGGGCTCGGTTCTCTCCAGGCTCTTCAGCGGGCGCCCGGCCTTGTCTGCGCAGCGGCGCAATGCCGCCTCCCAGTCCTCCCAGGACACTCCGGCGGCGTGGTTGGTGGCTATTATGCGGCCGCCGGGTTCCAGGGCGAGCAGGGCCGGCTTGAAAAGGGCGGGGTAATCCCTGACTATGTCCACGGCGGCCAGCGGTCCCTTGGCCCAGGCCGGCGGGTCCAGGAAGACCAGTCCGAACCGCCGGGGTTCTATCCTCAAATAGCTGCGTTTTTTGCCGAACCGGCCCCTGACGTCCAGTCCCGCCAGCTGGCGGACCACCGTGAGGCAATCCTCTTTTATCGTCCTGAATTTTTCCGGCGGTATCCCGTTGAGAGCCGCGTTGCGCCCGCCCACCTCGAGACTGGAGCCGGCGAAATCCACGTTCCAGACCTCCGCCGCCCCGCCGGCGGCGGCGCAGACGCCGGCCCCGCAGGTGTAAGCGAAGAGGTTCAGCACGCTGCGGCCCTGGGCCGCGGCGCGGAGGAGCCGCCTGCCGGGACGCAGGTCGAGGAAGAGCCAGGGGTCTATGCCGCGGTGCCTGGCCCTTATGAGATATTTCACCCCCCCTTCGGAGCAGGTGAACTCGCCGAGGGCGTTCGGCTCGGGGCGATGCCACTTGTCGAAGGATTCCCCCGGCCTCTTGCCGCGGTGATTGTAGGCGAAATGGAAGTCCCCGGGAATGGCCGCATTCAGAGCCGCCTCCAGCGCGGCGGCGTCCGAAGTGGAAAGCGGGTCGCGGAAGGTCTGCGCCAGCAGCAGCGGCCCGTAGCGGTCCACGGTCAGGCCCGTCAGGCCCTCGGCGATGCCGTGGAAGAGGCGGTAACAGTCGGTGCCCTCGGCCCGGAGCTTCTCCAGGAGAGGCCCGCGGGCTTCGAGGGCCCGGGACAGGAGCCGGGCGAAGTCAGCCGGGTTCATCGGCCGCGGAACCGCCGCCGAGCGGCGCGCCGGGGGCCGCAGGCCTCCCCGGCGGGATGGTAGTGGATGTATATCTTCTTGACGAAATCGAACTTCTCGATGACGGCCCGCTCGGCGGCGGTGGCGATGGCGTCGCCCTCGGCGACGGTTATCCCCCCGTCAACGCAGACGGTGGCGTTTATCATGTAGTAGGGTCCGAAACGGTGCGCCGCTATCTCCTCCACGGCGGCTACGCCGCCGACGGCGGAAAGCGCGTCCCGTATCCGCCCGTTCAGTTCGCCGCCCGGCACCGCGTCCATCAGCTCGAGCGAGGAGTCCTTCAGTATCCCGAAGCCGGTCCTGAGTATGAAAAGGGCCACTACGGCCCCGGCCAGCGGGTCCACCCAGGCGTGGCCCGCCCGGGCGAAGACTATGCCGACGCCGGCCGCCGTGGCGGCCATGATATCGTTTACATGGTCGGCGGCCAGGGCGCTCACGGCGGGATTGCCGGTAGCCCTGCCGATGGCCCGCGTCCGGGCGGCCAGCCAGATCTTGAGCGCCACCGTGGCCGCGGCCGCCCAGAGCGTGAAAGCGCGGACCTCGGCGGCGGCGCCGCCGCGCGCGTAAAGGTCATAGCCCTTGTTGATCGAATCCCAGAAGATGGCCACGCCCGTGGTCAGGACGAAGGCTCCCACCACCAGCGCGCCGATGGTCTCGAACTGGCTGTGGCCGTACGGATGTTCCTCGTCCGGCGGCTTGCGCGCCAGCCGCATGAAGACCATTACGGCCACGTAATAAACGACGTCGGAGGTGGAATTGATGCCGTCGGCGAGAAGGCCGGAGCTGTGTCCCACTATGCCGGTGACGGTCTTGAGCAGCGCCAGGAAGATATTGGCGTAAAGCCCCAGCCGCACCGCCGCGTCGCAGAGGTCCGCCCTGCCGTCCTCAGGCCTGCTGCCCGTCATGTTCGTCCCCCTTGTCCGCCCCCAGCTCGCCGCGCAGCTTCTCCCGCTCGTAGATCTGCCTGTACAGCCCGCCCAGCGCCATCAGTTCGGCGTGTGTCCCCTGCTCCGCTATCCTGCCGCCGTCCAGCGTAAGGATATGGTCCGAGGTCTCTATGGTCCTCGCCCTGTGCGTCACCGCCAGGCACAGCGCGTCGGGGTGCTCCCTGCGGAACGCCTTCCAGAACTGGTATTCGGTCTGCGCGTCCATCGCGCTGGTCGCGTCGTCGAGCAGCAGCACGTCCGGGGCTATGAGCAGGGCCCGGGCTATGGCCACGCGCTGCTTCTGGCCGCCCGAGAGGGCGAAGCCGCGCGTTCCTACGACGGTGTCCAGTCCCTTGGGGAATTTCCTGAGTTCGTTCTTTAACTGGGAAGTCTCCAGCGCCCTGTCCAGCATCTCCTCCGTGACGCCGAACCTGCGGTCCATCAGTATGTTGTCGCGCAGCGTGCCGGTGAAGATGGCGGCCTCCTGCGCCGTATATCCCACGCGCTCGCGGAAGACGCGCAGGTTCCATTGCCGTATGTCCGCGCCGTTGACCAGCATCTCCCCCTCGTCGTGCTCGCTGAGGCGCAGGGCCAGCGCCAGCAGGGTGGACTTGCCGCTGCCGATCTTCCCGACGACCGCGACGCGCTGGCCCCGCTCGGCCCGGAAGGTTATGCCGCGCACCAGCATGCCGTCGCCTTTCGGGTTCTTGAGGCCGGCGCCGCGGAATTCCATCGAGGTGATCCGGTCGGGGGTGGTCATGTCGCCGAGGCCCGACTTGAGCGAAGAGCGGGACTTGAGCAGTTCGTCGACGCGCTTGATGGAGACGCCGGCGCGGTTGCCGGCCACCACGAACTGGCTTATGTCCATCAGCGGGTGCACCACCATGTTGGCGTAGAACTGGAAGGCTATCAGCTCGCCGAGGGTGGCGCTCCCGTTTATCACCAGCAGGCCGCCGGCGGCGTAGAGCAGGGCGATGGACAGGAACCCCGCCTCGTGCCAGAAATAGGACAGTATCACCTGCAGCCGCGCGGTGGCTATTTCGCCTTCGCGCTGGGCCGCGGTGCGGCTCCGGAAGAAGCCGGTCTGCGAGCTCTCCTTGGCGTTGGCCTTTATGACCCGTATGCCGGTGAAGCAGGTCTCGAGGAAGTCGAAGAGGTTGGTTATGGATTCCTGCAGCTCCTTGTACTTGCCGCTGAGCAGCCGCCCCGTGCGTATGGAGGTCATCAGGACCAGCGGCAGCGGCAGCAGGACGAAGGCGGAGAGCGTCGGGTTAAGGTAGAGCATCATCCCGACGGCCGCCGTCAGCGTGAAGCAGGCCTGTATGAAGCGGAAGACGCCCGAGCAGGAGAACCAGGAGATCTTCTCCGAAATGTCGTCGGAAAGGCGGGCCACCAGGTCGCCCGTGGTGAAGCGGTGGAAGAAGTTGCGGTCCATCCGTATGACATGGTCGAAGGCCTTGCGGCGTATCTCCCACTCCAGGCGGGCGTTCATCCAGGCCCGGTTGCGCTGGGCCACCAGGTTGACCAGGAAGAGGCCGAGCCCTACCGCCAGTATCATGGTGACGTTGTGGCGCAGGTATTCGGGGTTGAGGTTGGCGCCCAGGCCGTTGACGATGTTCTTGATAAGGACCGGGTTGACCGTGTGCAGGACGGCGCTCATCATGCCGAAGACCACTATCACGGTCATGCGGACCGCGTGTTCGCGCCAGTAAGGCAGCAGCCAGCGGAGGGTCTGTATCATTCCCCCTCCCCGAACTGCAGCCTGTAATACTTGGCGTAGAGACCGCCGCGGGCCAGCAGTTCGTCGTGCGTGCCGAGCTCCTTCACTTCCCCGCCCGAGATCATCATGACCCGGTCGGCGTTGCGCACCGTGGAAAGCCTGTGGGCGATTATTATCACGGTCTTGTGCTTCAGGAGGCTCTTTATGGCGTTCGTGATCAGGCGCTCGGTGTGCGGGTCCATGTTGGAGGTGGCCTCGTCGAGGACAAGCACCTCCTGGTCCAGGACCATCGCGCGGGCCAGCGAGATGACCTGCTTCTCGCCGATCGAAAGGTTCGCTCCCTTCTCGAGCACTTTCTTGTCCAGCGGGTGCTTTTTGAAGAAAGCGTCCAGCCCCATGAGCCGGATGGCGTCGTGCACCCGCTCGTCGGGTATCGAGTCGTCCATCAGCTTGAGGTTCTGCATCACCGTGCCGGGGAAGAGGTAGATGTCCTGCTGCACCAGGCCGATGGCGGAGCGCAGCGAGCCCAGGCTGAGCCTGCGTATGTCGGTGCCGTCTATCTCGATGTGCCCTTTCTGGAAGTCGTAGAAGCGGAAGAGGAGGCTGGTGACGGTGGTCTTGCCCCCGCCGGTCTCGCCCAGTATGGCCAGGCTTTTCCCCCGCGGCAGGCTGAACGAGACGTCCTTGAGCACCCAGTCCGACCCCTCGTTGTAGCGCATCCAGACCTTCCTGAACTCTATGGCGTCGCGCACGCAGGAGAGGAAGCGCGGCTCCGCGGGCTCGGTCAGGGCGGGCCTGAGCGCCAGTATCCTGGAGATGCGGTGGCCGGCCGAGAAAGAGCGCTGTATGACGCTCAGGTGCTCCGAGAAGCGGAAGATGGGCTCGAATAGGTAGCCCAGGTAGAGGACGAACATGACGATGACGCCGACGGTCATCTCCCCCTTCATCGCCATGGCGCCGCCGAAACCGAAGACGGCCGCGGTGGCGGCGGGGTGCAGGAAGACGATGCTGAGGAAGAAGAGGACGGTGTAGATCTCGACCCCTATTTCGGCCCTGAACTTGCGCTGGTTGAGCTCCTCCATCTTGGCCGAGGTGTCCTCCTCGCGGCCGAAGGCCTGCAGCACCCCTATGCCGTTGAGCTGCTCGGTGAGGAAGCCGGGCACTTCGGCGGCGATCTTGCGCACCCGCACGAACATCGGCGAGGTTACGCGCACGAAGATCCAGCCGAACAGCAGCAGCACCGGGAACACCGGCAGCAGCATCAGCGTAAGCTCGAGGTTGTAGAAGGACATGACCGCGAAGACGATGACGAACATCATCGCGTCGTTGACGATGGTGATGACCGTGTTGGTGAAGAGGGCGTAGAGCGTGCTGGTGTCGGACTGCACCCGCGCCGTCAGGCGCCCGACGGGCTGGGAGGAGTAGAACTCCAGGTCCAGCGAGAGCATGTGGGAGAGCAGCCTTTCCTTGAGCTCCACGATGAGGTCCTGGCCCGCCCTGGCCAGCTGCACGACCTGCCGGTAATTGAAATAGAGGAAGGCCAGGGTCGTCAGCAGGTAGACGCCGGTGGCCGCGAGCAGGGCGCGGGGGTCCTTGCCGGGGATCGCCGTGTCGATGACGTACTTGGCGATCATGGGGATGGCGAGGCTGGTCAGGGTGGCGGCGGTCATCCAGCCGAAAGCGACGGCGAACGGCCTCTTCCGGGGCGCGATGAGGCCCGCCAGGAGCCGGAAGGCCGCCCTGTAGTTTATCCTTTCCTTAGGATTATGCTCTTCGTCGCCTATATCGGGGTGCATGTCATAAAAAAAGGCCCGGGCGTTCCCGGGCCCTTTTTTTGTTCCGACGCCGTCAGTTCAGCTTGAACTCGGCGCCCTTTTTGAGCGCCTTTACGTTGAGTTCGATCACTTCGGGCTTCAGCTTCTTGTAGACCTTGGGCAGCGCCCTGGCTATCGCGTCCACGCTTATGGCGCCCGTGGCCGCCGCGAAGGCGCCCAGCGCCACCATGTTCATGACCTTGCCGTTGCCCAGCTCGGCGGCTATCGCGTTGCAGGGCACTTCCAGGACCTTTATGTCCTTGCGCGTCGGCCTGGAGTTTATAAGCGAGGTGTTGAGTATCAGCAGCCCGCCGGGCCTGACCATCGGCTCGAACTTGGCCAGCGAGGGCTCGTTGAGCACTATGGCCGTGTCCGGGGCCGACACTATGGGCGTGGTCACCTCGTCGGAGGCCACCACCACCGAGCAGTTGGCCGTGCCGCCGCGCATTTCCGCGCCGTAGGCCGGGAAGAAGCTGACTTCCTTGCCGTCCATCATGCCGGCCTGCGCCAGCAGCACGCCGGCCGAGATGACGCCCTGTCCGCCGAAACCCGATATCCTTATTCCCTGGTACATTCCGGCCTCCTTATTTCTTCTCCGCGCAGGCGTCCTTGTAGACGCCCAGCGGGAAGACGGGCTGCATGCCTTCCGCGACGAACTTGGTCGCCTCGGAAGGGTTGTCCAGGCGCGTGCCCCAGTTGGTCGGGCACATGCTCAGTATCTCCACCATCGAGAAGCCCTTGCCGTCCACCTGGTTCTGGAAGGCCTTCCTGATCGCGGCTTTGGTCTTGAGGACGCCGGGCGCCGTGTGGACGGTGGTGCGCTCCAGGTAGACCGCGCCGTCGACGGTGGCCAGCATCTCGCACATCTTTATCGGGTAGCCGGCCTGCTTCGCGGTGCGCCCGTCGACGCAGGTGGTGGCCTTCTGTCCCATCAGCGTGGTCGGCGCCATCTGGCCGCCGGTCATGCCGTAGATGGCGTTGTTGACGAAGATGACCGTGATGTTCTCCGAGCGTATCGCCGCGTGCACTATCTCGGCCATGCCGATGGACGCCAGGTCGCCGTCCCCCTGGTAGGAGAAGACTATCGTGTCCGGCTTGGCGCGCTTGATGCCGGTGGCTTCGGCCGGGCCGCGGCCGTGCGGGCCCTGTATCATGTCGCAGTTGAAGTAGGTGTCGGCGAACACGGCGCAGCCGACCGGGGCCACGCCCACGGTGCGTTCGCGTATGCCCAGCTCGTCCATCACCTCGGCGACCAGCCGGTGGATGATGCCGTGGCCGCAGCCGGGGCAGTAATGCATCTTCACGTCGAGGAGCGATTCGGGCTTCTTATTTAACAGCTGCATATTCTTTGGCCCCCTTCTTCATGATCTTTTCCAGCGCGGCGCAGACTTCCTCGGCCGTTATGAGGGAGGCGCCGGGTTTGGCGTAGAGGTGGACCGGCGCGCGGCCGTTGAGGGCGAGCAGCACGTCCTCCACCATCTGGCCCAGGCTCATCTCCACGACGACGAAGCTCTTGACCCTGGCCGAGAGCTCGACGAGGCGCGCCTTGGGGAAGGGCCAGAGCGTGATCGGGCGGAAGAGGCCGACCTTGAGGCCCTTCTCGCGGGCCATCTTCATCGCGGCCACGCTGACGCGGGCTGAGATGCCGTAGGCCACAAGCGCGACCTCGGCGTCCTCCAGCATCTTCTCCTCGTACATCACTTCGGAGGCCTCTATCTGCCTGTAGCGCTTGACGCGCTCGTTGACCATCTTCTCGACGCCGCCTTCCTTCAGGTCGTAGGACTTCACGATGCGCTTGCCGCGGCCCCTGGCCACGCCCAGCGCCCAGTCCGGCTCGGGGAGCGTCTTGGGGTCTATCTCCGGATGGTTGAACTCGACGGGCTCCATCATCTGGCCCAGCAGGCCGTCCGCCAGGACCATGGAGGGGACGCGGTACTTGAACGAGACCTCGAAGCACTTGTGCGGGAAATTGGCCAGCTCGGTCACGCAGTTGGGGGCCATGACGAAAGTGCGGTAGTCGCCGTGGCCGCCGCCGCGGGTGGCCTGCCAGTAGTCGCCCTGGGCGCCGGCTATGTTGCCCAGGCCCGGGCCGCCGCGCATGATATTGCCGATGAAGACCGGCAGGTCCGCGCCCGCGCAGTAGGAGATGCCCTCCTGCTTGAGGCTTATGCCCGGGCTCGACGAGGAGGTCATGCAGCGCACGCCGGTGGCGCCGGCGCCGTAGATCATGTTTATGGCGGAGACTTCGCTCTCCGCCTGCACGAACGCCCCCCCGACCTGCGGCAGGCGCCAGGACATGTACTCGGGGATCTCGTTCTGCGGGGTTATGGGATAGCCGGCGAAGAAGCGGCAGCCGGCGCGTATCGCGCCTTCGGCCAGCGCCTCGTTGCCTTTCATCAATTTCTTTTCAGCCATGTCAGTCTCCTTATTTGTAGACCCTGATGGCCAGGTCCGGGCAGATCCTGGCGCAGCTCTGGCAGGCTATGCAGCAGCCTTCCTTGGAGTCCTTGGCCGGGTAATACCCTGACTTGGAGAATTTATCGGACTTCTCGATGCACTTTTTGGGACATACCTGTATGCAAAGGTAGCAGCCTTTGCACCTGTCAACGTCTACTTCCATTTTGGGCATGTTTTCCTCCGGTGTGGCTTGGAGAGCGTGCAGCGCGGTGATCCGGGGGCGGGCGCGTACTCAGGTCCGTTCCTGTGTCGCCCTGCGGCGCCTGAAAGCCTTTTCAGACTACATAGTTAGTATAAAAAATAAGAGGAGGTTAGGCAACCCGGCAGCGGCGGCCTATCGGCAGGCGGCGCCGGGCTCCCGGCAGGCTTTTTCCAGGGCGTCCAGCCAGGCCCTGACGGGGCCGGCCGCGGAGGCCCGGGAATCGGCCTGGAACAGGAGCAGGCGGCGGGCTTCGTCCCTGAGCACCGGGAGCGGCGCCAGGCCGGCCCGGGCCAGTTCCAGGGCGTTATTCAGCTCACCGGGCCGGAGGTAGCGCAGTTCCATAGAGGAGAGCCTGAAAGGAGGCGGGGCCGTGCGGCGGACGAAGACTGCCAGGTTGCGGTCCCAGAAAAGTACGGCCCAGTCCTCCGGCGGGAAATATTTCGCGTGGTCCGGCCTGACGAACGGTACCTTTTTCCCGTTCAGGTCCCGTTCCTCCAGTTCCCCCCCGGGGCCGGGCGGCAGCACGGCGAGATCGAAGGCGTATTTCTCCGTCATCTCTTTCCAGGCCCCGATATCGTTGCGCGCGGCGGCGAACTCCGCCAGCATCGGGTGGAAAAGATATCTCCCGTCCGCGAACACCTTGTAGCCGGCGGGCGCGGCCTCGTACCCCAGCCAGGCCCCCCAGTTCCAGGTATTGAAGAGCTTCAGCCGCGACAGGTCCCCGGCGTTGGCGCGCAGGAACGCCCCCGTCGGCGGGGAGGAGAAGGCCGAACCGTGCGGCGCGGTGAACGAGGCCCGGGCCGGCCCCCAGGCCAGGGCGAAGGCCGCCAGCACTGCCGCGGCCTGCGCGGCGGCGGGTTTAAGGCCGGCGTTTACCGCCGGAAGCAGGGGCGGGATGAAAGCCATGGCCGCCGCGGCGGAGAACATCAGGTTGCGCGAATGAGAGGCCGCGGCCCAGACGAAGAAGGCGAGAGCCAGTATATGCGCGGCCGGCGGCATCCTCCTCCGGGCCACGGACCAGAGTATCGCGATCAGCGCCGCGCCCATCAGTATGATGCCCGGCGCCTGGGCTGGTATCGTTATGTCCGGCGCGGCCCATTCGGCTATCTCGGCTTTGAGCAGCCCCATTTCAGCCTGGTGCTGGAAGGCCACGCGGTACAATTCCCAGCCGTTGGGATTTACAAGCAGCGCCGCCGCGCCGGCCGCAAGAAGTCCCGCCCAGCCCCGCCAGCCGCGGCCCCGCCCCTCGATAAAGGCCCCCGCCGCGTAGAATCCGGTCAGCGCCAGGCCGAACAGGCAGCCGGGATGGAGGTTGGCCCATGCGGCGAAGAAAACGGCCCCGGCGGCCGCCTGCCGCGCCGAAGGAGTTCCGCCGGACAGCCGCAGCGCCTCCAGCCTCCACAGCAGTATAAGGAAAAGCAGTATCGAAAAATTATCCGGCCGCAGGTCGGCCATCGGCAGCATGGCCAGCGAGAAGAACGGCAGCGTCATCGCCGCCCACCCCTCTCTCCCGTGGAGGCGCAGTATCCGCCAGAGCGGGAAAAGGCAGGCGGCCAGCAGGGAAATCTTGAAGATGAAAAGCGCCGTCCAGCCTCCGGCGGAGAAAAGGTGGTGATATATGAACTGCACCAGCCATTCGAAATTGGTCCACGGTTCCCCCGGCATCGTCCACGACAGGAAATCCGCGCGTATCAGCGCGCCGGTCTCCGCCATGCGGCGCCCGGCCGACAGATGCCAGAAAATATCCGGATTATTTACCGCCGGCAGCAGCGGCGGCAGCGCCAGCAGCGCGGCGAAGAAAGCGAGGATTCGTACGGGAGACTTCATCTTCGGTCAGGCCGCGCCGCCTTCCATCTTAAGGAGCCGCCTGATCTCGCCGATGAGGACCTGCGGCGTGAGCGGTTTTTTGAGGACGGAGACGGCCGAGGCTCGGGCTTCCCCCTGTACGCTCTCCGGCGTGCCGGTGGCGAAGATTATCGGGGTAGTGGACAGCATGGTCTTGCGCAGGCGCTCGAAAACCTTCTGCCCTCCCCCGCCCGGCATGTCCACGTCGAGTATGACCAGATCGGGCTTGACCTCGTTGAACCGGGTCATCGCGGAGACGGAATCCTCGGCAGTGTGCACTTCGAAGCCCGCGTCGCCGAGCATGCCCTTGTAGAGTTCGAGGATGAAGAGATCGTCGTCGACGGCCAGTATCTTCCTGCGGGCGGCCTGCGCCTTGCCGATGGCCGCCGAGTTGACCAGCTTGGCTACGGTCTCCAGTATCGCCGACGGCCCCATCGGTTTCCTGAGTACGGTGATATTGTCAAGGCCGGCGACGGCGGCCAGCTTGTCGGGAAAGCCGGTGATGAAAAGGGCCGGCGTCCTCTCTTCCAGCGTTTCGCGGATGAAGGTTATCACGGCTCTGCCTCCGCCGCCGGGGAAGTCGGCGTCTAGAATTATCAGGTCGGGTTTTTGGCCCGTGTAGATCTCGATGGCCGAGGCGAAATCCGAGGCTTTGACGAAGCCATAGCCCGCTTCGGTCAGTATCTGCCCGTAGAACTCCAGCATGTTGGCGTCGTCGTCGACGGCAAGTATCTTCTGCATGCCCCCCCCTGTCTATCCCGTTATCCGTCCGTAAAAGTCGTATATGGCGGCGTTCATGGCCTCCGGTCCGAAGCGCGGCCGCCCTGCGGCGTCCCTCTCGCGCGTGAACGCGGCGGCGGCCCGGCCCATGGCCGAGCGCAGGTCCGCGTCTTTAGCCAGTTTAGCCGCAGCGGCGGCGATCTGCTCGGGCGAGCCGGGCTTTACCAGTAATGCAGTTTCCCCCTCGCGCACCACGTCGGGTATGCCGCAGACCCGGCTGCCCACGACCGGCAGGCCCATGTGCTGGGCCTGCAGCACGGTGCGGCCCATGGCCTCGTTGAGCGAGGGCTGCACGTATATGTCCATCGCCGAAAGATAGGAGTAGACATCCTGCTGGAAACCGGCGAAAAAGCAGTCGTCCAGTATGCCCGCGGCCCGGGCCAGCGAGTAAAGGCGCGAACACTCCGCCCCGTCGCCTACTACCAGGAAGAAAGGGTTCATGGGACGCAGTATCTTTTTAAGGGCGCCGGCGGCTTTCACGAAATACTCCACGCCTTTTACCGGCTCCAGCCGCGCGACGGTGCCTATGACCAAACGCCCAACGGGGACACCCAGCTCTTTCCGGGAAACCTTGGGCGGGTTCTCCGGCAGGTCGACGCCGCTGTGAGCGACGCCCCATTTCTCCGGGCGGCCTATGCCGGCGGCCAGTGACTCGCGCTTCTCCCCTTCGGTCAGGGCGATGAATCCGTCGGTGAAGCGGGCGGCGAAGCGCTCGGCCGCCAGGAAGAGCCGGGTCTTCGGGATATCGTAATAACCGTAGAGAAGATGCCCGTGCGGGGTGTGCACGACTTTCGCTCCGCAGCCGGCGGCGGCCAGGCGGCCGAGGAAGCCGGCCTTGGAGGTGTGGGTGTGTACGATGTCCGGCTTCAGCTCGCGGAATATTCGCCTGAGCGCGGCATAGGCGCGCAGGTCCCGCAGCGGGGATATCTCGCGGCCCAGGGCGGGCAGTTCGATGGTGCTGACGGAGGCCGGGACGGGGCGCGATCCCCTGCAGGGGCCGTGTATCAGCGTCACTTCCATTCCGCGCCCCGACTGCCAGGCGGCGCTGGAGACGGTGTTCTCCGACGAGCCGCCCGGTTCCAGCCGGGTTATGACATGTACTATGCGTTTCAATGGGTCTCCAGCTTGAACCCCAGCCTGTACCAGACGGGGCACAGTGCCAATCCTGCCGCCAGGTTGACCGTTATCCAGACGGCCGGCCAGGGGCATATCGCCGGCGGCGGGCTGCCCGCCAGGGCGGAGCCGGCGCCTATGAGCAGGCAGAATACCGATATCCCCGCCGTGAACATGGCGGCCACCGACAGCGCCAGCCGTCGCGGCCCGTTATGGACATGGTCGCCGCATTCCACGGCTATCTGATGCCAGAAGCCCTTGGGGCGCACGAGCTTGTAGAAATCGTGCAGGTGCTTGCGGTCCTCGGGGCCGAAGAAGAATATCGCGGCCAGGGATGCGGTCAGCGAAAGAGCCGCCATTATGAGGAGCCTCAGCGCCTGGTCGTCCACCCAGAGCAGCAGCGGCAGGGCCGCTACGGCGGAGACGCCGATGGCGGCTATCTCGGACCAGGCGTTGACCCGCCACCAGAGCCAGCGCATGATGAGTATCGGCCCCATGCCGGCGCCCAGCAGGAGGCTGGCCTGCCAGGCCTGGTTTATCGACGACAGCCTGGTCATTATCAGCAGCGCTATGCCGATGAGCATGACATTGGAGCCGCGCGCCACCCAGACCAGCGACCTGCCGGCCGGCTCGCGCTTGAGCCAGGCCTGGCAGATGATGCGCTTGTATATGTCGTTGGCCCAGTAGGAGGAGCCCCAGTTGATGTGGGTGTCCACCGTTGAAGCCAGCGCGGCCAGCATGCCGGTTATCATCAGGCCCTTTACTCCGGGCGGAAGCAGTTCGGCCATGCCGCGCACATAAACTCCCTCGCGGTCGGCCTGCAGCAGCTCCCCGGCAAGGCCGGCGACGGGCGGGAAGATGACGAGCAGTCCCAGCCCGAGCGGCAGCCAGAGCAGGCTGCGAAGGAAGACCTGCGTGCCGGTGAAGACTATGGCCGCGGTCTTGGCGTGACGCTCGTCCTTGCAGGCCATCGAGCGCTGCGCCAGGTAGCCGGTGCCGTCGGAATTGAGCTGTATTATCCATTGCAGGGCGAAAAGCGCCAGCAGCGGGAAGGTGACATTATGGGCCTGCCCCGGGGTGAAGGCCAGTATTTCCGACGGCTTTATCCCCCCCAGCGCGCCCGCCGCGTATATTTCCGTTAGTCCCGCGTGTATGCCGCTCACGCCGCCCGCCTTCACGAAGACTATGCCCGCGAAGATCATCGTGGCGCCGAGCATGATGAAGACCTGCATCACGTCGGTCTCCACCACGCTGCGCAGGCCGCCGGTGGCCGAGTAGAACGTGGTCACCGTCAGTATGGACAGTACGGAGATAAGGTTATTGGCCGAAAGGACGAAAGCCGCTTCGGTGCCGGCCATGGCCGAAGAGAGGTTGATGCCGACGGCTTTTATGAGCGATACGAAAGGCCCGAACGCCCAGGCCGGCAGCCATTCGTTCCACGGCAGGAAAGGCTCGGCTATGCGCGAGGCGGCGAAGAAGACCCAGGCCAGCACGACGCAGTTGAATATGGTGCCGAAATATATCGCCTTGAAGCCGCGCAGGGCCAGCGCGCGTCCGCCGCCGTAGCGTATCTCGGTCAGCTCGGCGTCGGTTATGACGTTGGCCCGGCGCCAGTGAGAGGCCAGCACGAAGCCCATCATAAGGAAGGCGAGGGCGTAGATCCACATCTGCCAGAGGGCGAAGATGCCCGAGACGGCGATAATGCCGGTGACCAGCAGCGGGGTGTCGGCGGCGAACTGCGTGGCCGCCATGCTCAGGCCCGCTTTCCAGCCGGGCAGCGAGCGGCCGGCGAGGAAGTACTCGCTGAGGTCTTTGGAGGCCTTGTCCTTGTTGCTGAAGCCGGACCAGACGGAATAGGCGATGAACGCCAGTATGATGGCTATGTCTATTCCTGCCATGCTTTACCTCCTGTGTTCCAGCGGCCGCGTGCCCGGCCGGCAGTGCCGGTTCTCTCGCTCCGCTTGGGGAAAGCCTCCGATGTGGCTTCGGAAGGCCCGGCGAGGGAGACTTTCCCCTCAGGCGGCCCCCTGCCATGCCCCCGGATAGTTCTTCCTCTTTTTCGCCTGTCCGGGGGTTTTACGCCGTCTTCTTTATCTCCTCCAGCGACTCGGCTATCATGTCCGCCGCGTGGTTGAGGTCCCTGGTCGTGTGGCGGTAGCAGACGTAGCCGTGGTGATAGGGCTGCAGGAACACCTTGCGCCGTATCAGCTGGGTGTAGAAGGCCGTGCGGAGCTTCTTGTAGCGCCCCGTCTCGTCCTTGTCGAAGGTGATGTAGGGCATCCAGGGCGAGCCGGTGAAGGTGACGGGCAGGCCGCTGTGGCGGACGTGCTTCTTGACCTTGTTGCAGAAGGCCTTGCCGCGGCGGGCGACGACGTCGAGTATCCCGTCGCGCTCCATCATCTCCACCGTCTTGAGCGAGGCGACCATGGGCAGCGTGTTGTTGAAATAGGTCGAGCTGACGAAGGCCTTGCTGACCAGCACGTCCATGATGTCCCGGCGGCCGGCGACCATGCTTATCTCGTAGCCGTTGGCCATGGCCTTGCCGAACACCGCCATGTGCGGCGTCACGCCGAAGTACTGCTGCGCGCCGCCCAGGCTCATGCGGAAGCCGGTGCGTATCTCGTCGAAACAGAGCACCGCGCCGTACTGCTCGGCCAGTTTTTTGGCGCCTTCCAGGTAGCCGGGCCCGGGCATCTCCACCTCGTGGGCGTTCGGATGCCCCATGGGGGTCATGATTATAAGCGAGATGTCGGAGCCGTGGGCCTTCATCGCGTCCTCGAGGCCCTGCAGGTCGTTGTAGTGGACCTCCAGGACGTCCTCGTAGGATTTGGGGAGGACTCCCCCCTTCTGCTCCACGCACCAGTCGTGCCAGCCGTGGTAGCCGCAGCGCACGATCTTGTTCTTCCCGTTGAAGGCCCGGGCTATGCGCCCGGCCAGGGTGGTGGCGTCGGAGCCGGTCTTGCAGAAAACGACCTTCTCCGCGCAGGGCACCAGCGAGATCATCTTTTTCGCCAGCGTGTTCTGAACTTCCTGGACGATGGACATGCAGAAGCCCTTGTTCTTCATCTGGTCGATGACCGCCCGGTCGATCTCCTTCTCCCTGTGGCCGATGATGATCGGGCCGTAGGCGCAGAGCATGTCGATGTACTCGTTGCCGTCCACGTCGGTCACCTTGCCGCCCTTGGCCGACTCGAAGAAGATCGGGTACTCGCCGGGAACGAAGTTATAGGGGCGGCGTATGCCCATCATGCCGCCGGGGATGAGCTCCTGGGCCTCCTTGTAGAGGCGTTCGGAATTGTCGAGCTTGAGGTGTTCGGCCATGATAGTTTCTCCTTATTTCTTCAGCAGGGTTCTTGCCAGTTTCTTCGCCACGAACGTCGCCACGTCCTCCGCGAAAGTGCCCGGCCCGAAGCCGGCGTCGTAGCCCAGCTCCTTGGCCAGCTTGTTGTTGACGCGCGGCCCGCCTATCACCATTACCAGCTTGTCGCGCAGCTTCTCGGCCTCGGCCAGCTCGATCAGGTTGGTCAGGTTGTGGATATGGACGTCCTTCTGCGTCACTATCTGCGAGACCAGCACGGCGTCGGCCTTGAGCTTCCTGGCCTGCTCCAGGAGCTTCTCGTTGGGGACCTGCGAGCCCAGGTTGTGGGCCTCTATCATCGGGTAGCGCTCGAGGCCGAAATGATGGTTGTAGCCCTTCATGTTCATGATGGCGTCGATGCCGACGGTGTGCGCGTCGGTCCCCGTGCAGGCTCCTATCACCACCAGCTTCCGCCCGAAATTCTCCCGGATATAATCGTTCACCTGGTCCATGGTCATGGACTTGTCCACGGCCTCGGCGTACTCCACCTTGCTGTAGTCCAGCGCGGCGTCCGTTTTCGCGTAGGCCACGAAGAACGTGAACTCGGGCGACAGGGGGTGGGCGTGCACTATCTCGGCGTGTTTGAAGCCCAGTTTGAGCACGTACTGGCGGGCCCCTTCCTTGGCGCGGCCGCCGCAGGCGACGGGGAGCGTGAAGGAGAGCTGCACCGCGCCGTCGTCGAGGGTGTCACCGTAGGGTTTTATGAACATATGGTCTCCTGATCCTTTACCGGCGTATCTTCAGCTTGCGGCGGAGATGGTCCTCCACCGGGTTCCAGTAACCGGGCGCTTTCTCCATGACGCCGTCGAGGCCCTTGCCGCCGTCCCTGGGCCGCTTCACCTCGGCGAACAGGCCCCTCGCTATCGCGTCGAAAATGCCGGCCCGCTCGACCTCGCGGAGCATCGCCACGGTCTCGTCGAGGACCTGGGCGGCGCGCCGCCGGACGATCCCGCCCCTGCGGAACTCTATCTCGGACGCGAAGTCCGCGACGTTCTCGTGGACGTAGCGGGCGTTGGCTATCGCGAGGTACCGGTCCTGCAGGTAAGGCGTGTGTATGGCCTCGGTCAGCATGCCCAGCAGTTCGATGCTCTGCCCCGTCGCCTTTGAGACGAAGTTGAACATGGTGTTCATCGCGTAGCCCTTGAAAATGTCGCCGGTCATGAACTTGGTCGGAGGCATGTACTTGAGCGGGTGCGCCGGGAAGATCTCGCGGGCCATCTGGGCCTGCGCGTACTCGTAGAGGAAGCCGTTCCTGGTCGACGGGTCCATCTCGAAGGCGTGGCCGAGGCCCATCAGCCGCTCGGGCATGCCCGCGTTGGCGGCGAAACGCTCGTTTAT
Source organism: Elusimicrobiales bacterium (assembly GCA_031082205.1). Taxonomy (GTDB): domain Bacteria; phylum Elusimicrobiota; class Elusimicrobia; order Elusimicrobiales; family UBA9959; genus UBA2231. The sequence continues at coordinate 145,728 of JAVHLJ010000001.1, read as the reverse complement.
GAATTGAGAGGCCAGCACCGTGTGGGCCTTCTCTATGGCGTCGGAGGTGGTAAGGTAATTGTCCTCGCCGGTGTTTATCGTTATGTCAGCCGCCGCGTTTATCATGCGCGAGAAATGCTGGTCGGTGAAGGTGCGGTACATGTTGATGTCTCGGAACAGGATGCCGTACATCGAGTCGTTGAGCATCATGTCCAGCCGCTCGAGCGCGCCCATGGCCGCTATCTCGGGCATGCAGAGGCCGGAGCAGTAGTTGACCAGGCGGATATAGCGCTTCTCCTGCGCGGCCACTTCGTCGAGGGCCTTGCGCATGATGCGGAAGTTCTCCTGGGTGGCGTAGGTGCCGCCGAAGCCTTCGGTCGTGGCGCCGTAGGGGACATAGTCCAGCAGGCTCTGCGCGGTGGTGCGGATGACGGCTATGATGTCGGCGCCCTGCAGGGCGGCGGCCCGGGCCTGCTTGACGTCCTCGTAGATGTTGCCGGTCGCCACGATGACGTAGATGAGGGGCGACTTCTCCGCGGCTTTCCATTCGGCGAGGCGCTCCCGGCGGAACCTGACGTTGCCCGAGAGGCGGGCGTCGAGGCGCTCCACCAGGTCGGCCGCGCGGGCCTTCACCTGTCTCTCGTCGGCGGCGGGGATCTTGGTTATGTCGAGGCCGGCCGCTATTTCCTCGTTGAGCTGTTCGACCGTGCTGGAGCGCTTTACCAGCGCGTTGATATAGGCCCGGGCGGCCCCGCCGGCGGCTGCCGCGCCGCACTGCGAGACCACGATGTTGGGCACCGGCACGCCGTCCTTGTCCGCGCCGTCGGCGCCGAGCAGGCGCAGCGTGGCGCGCTCCACCGTGACGGTGGTGTGCCGCTCGATGTATTTCTGGACCGGGGCGGCTATCTTCGCGGCCAGGGCGCGGGCCCCGGCTATCTTGGGTTTCGAGAGGCCTAACTTGGACTTAATCGCCGGCATTCTGTTCCTCCATGTATCGTTCCGCCGCTTCGATCACGCGCGCGGGCACTCCCAGTATCGAGGCTATGCTGAGGGCGTCGGCCGGGCCGGCGGAGCCCCTGTCGGCCGCGAGGCCGTAGCGCATGAATCTATTTATCGTTCTCAGTTTTTCGCGCAGTCCGGCGGCCGTCTTCCCCCTGTAATGCTTCCTGAAGGAGGCCGCGTCGAAGCCGAGCATGCGCAGGGCCGCGGCCTCCCGCGGCAGCCGGGAGCGGAAATGGGTGGCGAGCATGAGATGGACGTTGCGGTTCGAGGCGGCTTCCGCCAGCACGCCCGCTATCAGGGCGGACGCTTCGGCGGCGTTGGTGGTCCTGGCGAACTCGTCCATTACGAGCAGGAGGGGCGCGCCGGAGGCCGCCCAGGCACGGTTGAAGGCTTCCATCTCGAGGCCGAAGGCGCTGAGGCCCTCCGCCTTGTCGTCGGGGTCCCCCCAGACGGCGGCGATAGAGCCGAAGACGGGAGCCGAGTGCTTTTTCGCGGGCACGAAGAAGCCGGACTGCGCGGCCAGCTGCAGCAGGGTCACGGTCTTGAGTACGACGGTCTTGCCGCCCATGTTGGAGCCGTGTATGACCGAAAGCCGCCTGGCGAAGGTGAAACCGAGCGGGGTGTACTTGAGCCCGTATCCGGCGAGGGTCCTCTCCAGCGGCAGGAACCGCGCCCCCTTCACCGTTATCGGCGCTCCGGCGGGCTTCAACTCCGGCCGGGACAGAGAGAGCTCCCTGGCCATGCGCGCCCTGGCGAAAGCCCGGTCGCATAGCTCGACGGCTTTCTCGCAGGCCTCCAGCTCGGCCCGCGCGCCCGCCACGGCCGCCCACAGTTCCGCGCAGGCCAGGGCTTCCGCCCGGCCTTCTTCGGCCCGCAGGCGTTCCCTCTCTCCCGACAGTTCCAGCCAGGCGGCCGTCATTATGGGTTTGGCGACGACGCGGCCGGCGTCGTAGGGTTCGGTGAACACTCGGCCGGATTCGCAGAGCGGCCTGGCCCTGTCCTCGGCGATGACCAGGAAATCCAGTCCGCCGAAATCCAATCCCGAGCATTTGCGGATCTCGGCCAGGCGCTCCGCGCGCAGCCCGGCGAGATGGCGGTCGGCCGCGGCTATAGCGCTCCGGACCTTCGCGAGCGCGGGGCTGAAGGCGTCGGCGATATGGAAAGCTCCTGACTGCGCGCCCTTGTCCAGTATCGACAGCAGTTCGGCGCAGGTCCAGCGGAAGCCCAGCTTCCTGGCCAGCGGGGCCGGCAGCAGTCCGGCCGCCGACTTGAAATTGGAAAGGAACCTGTGAACGAGGAAAAGGCCGGCCGGACCGGAGGCCGGCCCGTCGGCCGGCAGCGCCGGGACGTTCTTAAGGTGCCAGGCCAGTTTGTCCGCCCTGGACTTGTTCTTCGCGAAAGCGGCGAAGTCGTCGGTCAGGTCGTAGAGCGCTTCGAGCTCCTTCGCCGACGAATAGAAATTCCCCCGGGCCTTTTCCGCCAAACCATAGGGGGTCAGCGGCGCGTAATGCGCCAGGAACTTGTCGAACTCGCAGAATTTGGCCGCCGTCTCGTTCATTTTCTCAGATAGGGATTGTAGATCAGTTTCGCCCGCGCGGCCGGCGTCAGTTTCGCCTCGAACTGAACGGGGGCCACGTTGTAAAGGTTGGCCGCCACCGCTTTGAGCGGGAGGCTCACGGCGAACGCGATCCCGAAGCGGCGGCGCAGGGCCGACCATTCGCGCCAGCCGACGAAGACCTTGGTCAGGTCCTCAAGGACCAGGCGGCGCGCGTCAGACGGCGCTTCGGCCGCGCGCGCGGAAGTGAAAGCTCCCTTCACCGCGAAGTCGCCCTTCCCGGCGGGAGCCGGGCCCCCGGCGAAGAAAGACCGCCAGGCCGGCGCGGCCGGGCAGGCGTCGGCGTCGGCGAGGAGGTTGACGGCGTCTGCCGCCGAGGCCAGCGTGCCCGGCTCCACGCGCGTCACGTAAACTATTCCGCCCCTGGCGTCCGCCGCGGCCTGCGTGATGCGGTCCACCGCTCCGTCCACGAAAACGGTATCTATCCCCGCTTCGGCGATATCGCCGAGCATCTCCCCGAGTCCTGAATTGGTCGCCGGCCCGGTGATCTCGGCCGTTCCTTCCCGCCTGGCCCGGGCCAGGACCGGGCGGCCGACGGCGGTGGCGGACTGGTAGACCCGGAGTATCTCCAGCCCCGCGTCGGAGGAGGCCAGCGAGGCGGCCGGGACTACGGCCGCGTCGCCGGGGCGCAGGCGCACGCGCGGCTTGGGCGTGCCGAACACCCTGTCGGCGGAGCCGCTCTCCAGTCCCACGCTCAGGCAGGCCGCCGGACGGCCCCGGCGCCGGCCATGGGGCCGGCGGCGGGCCGCCAGGGCGTAGTTCAGGAACGTCGTCTTGCCGGCGTTCTTGCGGGAGCCGACGATGAAAGTCGTGCGTCCTTCGAGCTGACCGATGGGGTCCAAGACGTCTCCTATTTGCGGTTCCGCTTCGTCCTGACGAGATGCGCCGGCTCCAGCGTCAGCTTCTCGCCGCTGAGGAGCTTGGCGACGCCGTCCATGGGCTTGTACGCCTTGTCCGGGCATTCCGCCCCCCCGCAGGAGGCCGAATAGCCGGAGGGCTCGGTGTAGGTAGTGATGACGCCCTCGTAATTGCGCAGGACCACGCGCTTCTCCGACATGGAAATGAGGTAATTGGGCATGACCGGCGTCTTGCCGCCGCCGCCGGGCGCGTCCACCACGAAAGTGGGGACGGCCATGCCGCTGGTGTGACCGCGCAGGTTCTCGACTATCTCTATCCCCTTGGACACGGTCGTGCGGAAATGGCTGATGCCTTTGGAGAGGTCGCACTGGTAGATGTAGTACGGCTTCACGCGGGCCATCAGGAGTTCGTGGACCAGTTTCTTCATCGTCTGAGGGCAGTCGTTGACGCCGCGCAGCAGCACGCTCTGGTTGCCCAGCGGTATGCCGGCGTCGGCCAGCTTGCGGCAGGCCTCGCGCGCCTCGGCCGTGAGCTCCCGGGTGTGGTTGAAATGAGTGTTGACGTATATCGGGTGATACTTCTTGAGCATGTTCACCAGCGAGTCGGTGATCCGCATCGGCATGACGACCGGCGTGCGCGTGCCTATGCGTATTATCTGCACGTGCTTTATCGCGCGGATCCGGCTGATTATGTCCTCCAGCGTCTCGTCGGGCAGCACCAGCGGGTCCCCGCCGGAGATCAGCACGTCGCGCACCTCGGGGCTGCGGCGTATGTACTCTATGGCCTTGTCCAGGTCCTTCCGGGACATGTGCACGTCGTGGAAGCCGACAAGGCGGCGGCGCGTGCAGTGGCGGCAGTTCATCGAGCAGATATTGGTCACCAGCAACAGGACGCGGTCCGGGTAGCGGTGGGTCAGCCCAGGCACCGGCGAGTCCACGTCCTCGTGCAGGGGGTCCGAGAGGTCCGACGGGTCGTCCATCAGTTCCAGTCCGCGCGGTATGGCCTGCATGCGCACCGGGCAGCCGCGGTCGCGCTTGTCCATAAGCGCCGCGTAGTACGGCGTGATGGCCATGGTGAATTTCTTCAGGCAGGCCTTGAGGTCCTTCCTCTCCTGCGCCGTGAGGACCGCCACCTTTTCCAGCGCCGGTATGTCCTTTATGACGTTGCGCAGCTGCCACTTGTAATCGTTCCAGTCGCTCTCAGGCACGTTCTTCCAGAGCGGGACCTTCCTGTAGTCGACTTTTGCGTATTCGCGCATGCTGTTCTCCTTTTTAGGCGTAAAGTTTCTCGTAGGCGGCGCGGACCACGGGGCTCTCGCGCAGTATGTTCAGCGTCGTCTCGGCGTGGCCCCTGGTGTAGCCGTTGCCGATGATCATGTTGATGTCCTTGCCCACCCCCTCGGCCCCGAGGGCGGCCTTGGTGAACGAGGTGGCCATGCTGAAGAAATATACTGTTCCCTCGTCGCGGCACATCAGGATGGACGCCATCTCGGTGTTCTGGACGTTGACGCAGTTGATGACCACGTCGGCCAGCTTGCCGCCGGTGAGGGCGGAGATCTTTTCGTAGCAGCCGACGGCGTCGGTGGCGTCGCCCCGCACGGCCTCGTGGCAGAAGCCGTACTCCTTTATCCGCGCGACCGCGTCGGCCGCGTATTCTATGCCGATGACCTTGCCGCCCTCTCCCGCCCGCCGGCGGGCTTCGTAGGCGCAGAGCACGCCGGACTTGCCGGCCGCGCCGATTATCACGACAGTGTCGCCGGGCTTGACCAGCTTTATGGTCTGGGCCGGGGCTCCGGCCACGTCGAGTATGGCCAGCGCCAGGGTCTCCGGCATGTCGGAAGGGAGTTTGGCGTATATCCCGCTCTCGAAAAGCACGGCTTTCGCCTCTACGTTGACCTGCTCGGTCCCTTTCTTTATGCCGAGTATCCTGGCTATCTTCAGCGGCGTCAGCGAGAGCGATACCAGGCTGGCGATCTTGTCGCCTTCTTTGAGGTCCGTCTTTCCCGCCAGGGCCGGCCCTATCCTGGCGACCCGGCCTATGAACATGCCGCCCGAGCCGGTGACCGGGTTCTGCATCTTGCCGCGCTCGGAGACTATCTTCAGTATGGACTCCTTGACCTTCTCCTCGTCGCCGCCGGCCGCCTGCTTGAGCTGGGTGAAGGAGGCGGAGTCGATGTTGAGGGTTTCCACGTCCACGAGTATCTCGTTGTCGTAGATGGACCCCATGTCGTTGGAGATCTTCAGCGCCGGCTGGGGCAGGACGCCTTTGGGTTCCAGCACGCGGTGCGTGCCGAAGGGATTGCCGTTCTTGAGTATGTTCATAGCGGTCGCTTTACGCTCCTCTGAGTCCGAAGAATTTCCTGACCTCGCCGGGGCCGGCGATCTCCAGCTGCGCTTCTTTCGACATCCTGGCCGCCCGCTCTACGAACTCCGCGTTGGACGCGGCCAGGCGCCCCTTGGCGTAATAGATGTTGTCCTCGAAGCCGACCCGTATCCAGCCGCCCGAGGCTATGGCCAGGCAGATCCCGGGGATATGAGCGCGGCCTATGCCCATGACGGTGAAGCGGCTCTCCGCCGGCATCTGGTCCATCATGTAGCCCAGCGTCTTGGGCGAAAGCGAGAGCGCGGCCGGCACCTGCATTACGAAGCCGTAATGGTAGGGCGGCTTTATAAGGCCCTCTTTGATCAGGATATGCGACGACTGCACGTGGCTGACGTCGAAGCATTCCAGCGTGGGATGGACCTTGTGCCTGTTCATCTCGGAGGCGAACTGGCGCATTATCGGCAGCGTGTTGACGATGTACTCGTCGCCGAAATTGACCGTGCCGCAGTCGAGCGAGGCCATGTCCGGCTCCAGCGAGACGGGCGCTATCCGCTCTTCGGGCGTCATCCCCACCGCGCCGCCGGTGGTTATCTCCACCACTACGTCGGTCTTCCTGCGTATCAGCTCTATGGCACGCTTGAACACCTTCAGGTCGGCGGTCGGCGAGCCGTCGTCGCCGCGGGCGTGCAGGTGGACTATCGCCGCGCCCGCCCTGGCGCATTCCTCGGCGGAGGCGGCCAGCTCCTCCGGGGTCACCGGCAGGGCCGGGCACTGCTTCTTCGTCGTCTCCGCGCCGGTCAGCGCGCAGGTTATGACCATCTTGTTCATCAGAATTTCCCCATCCTGCCGGCGACGTGCAGCGGCGCCTCGGTGGCCTTTATTACCTCTTCCACCGTAGTGTCTTCGGCTATTTCCTCCAGCACCAGGCCCTTCTTCGTCACGCGGATGAAGGCCATGTCGGTGACTATGAGGTCCACCTCGCCCACCGCGGTGAGGGGCAGCGTGCACTTTTTGAGTATCTTCGGCGCGCCGTTCTTGTTGACGTGCTCCATGGCGATTATGACGTTCCTGGCGCCGGCCACCAGGTCCATCGCGCCGCCCATGCCGGGCACCATCTTGCCCGGTATCATGTAGCTGGCGAGGTTGCCTTCCATGTCGACTTCCAGCGCGCCCAGCACGGTATAGTCGACGTGGCCGCCGCGTATGATGGCGAAGCTCATGGCGGAGTCGAAGAAGGCGCCGCCGGGTATTATCGTCACCGGCTGTCCGCCGGCGTTGACGATGGACGGGTTCTCCTTTCCTTTCTCCGGCGCCGGCCCCAGGCCGGTGAAGCCGTTCTCGGACTGCAGTATTATGGTGCGGCCCGGCGGGATATGGTTGCCCACCAGCGTCGGCATGCCTATGCCGAGATTGACCAGCGCCCCGTCGGGCAGCTCCTGCGCTATGCGCTTCGCGATCCGTATTCTCTTGAGTTCCTTGGGGTCCATCGGGATTCTCCTCAGGGCTTGAGCTGCAGGTTGGAGACCGGCAGCGTCGCCTGCACTATGGCCGAGACGAAGGCGCCGGGTATGGTGACGCGCTCCGGGTCCAGTCCGCCGGGCTCCACTATCTTCTCGGCCTCGACTATGACATGATCGGCGGCCATGGCCATCACCACGGCCATGTTCTTCGAGGCGCCCGGCAGGAAGCAGTTGCCGTACTTGTCGGCGACCTCGGCCCGTATGAAGGCGAAGTCCGCGCCCAGCGGCATCTCGAGAAGATAGTCCTTGCCGTTAAGATTTAGTTTCTGCTTGCCCTTCTCCACCTCGGTCCCCACTCCCGTGGGCGTGAGCACTCCTCCCAGGCCGGCGCCCTTGGCGCGTATGCGCTCGGCGAAGGTCCCCTGCGGCACCAGGGTGACCTTGAGCTCGCCGCAGTTCATCTTCTGGCCGCTGACGGGATTGGTCCCTATGTGCGAGGCCGTAAGCGTGGAGGCCCGGCATTCGCAGATCAGGCGCCCCACGCCCACGTTGGGGTAGGCGGTGTCGCTGGTTATCAGGTTGAGGTTCTTAGTGCCCTTTTTTACGAGGGCGTCTATGAGGGTGAAGGCGTTGCCGCAGCCCATGAATCCGGCCACCATCAGAGTGGCGCCGTCCTTTATGTCCTCCACCGCTTTTTCGGCGGTAACGACTGGTTTCATTTTCCTCTCCTTGACGCGGCCGGACGCCGCCCGAAATGGAACGAAATTTTCACTAATTATAACAAAATAATATATTATGGGGACGGAGGACAATATGCACCAGGTACACATAGACCGCAGGCAGTCGCTGATAAAAGAGAACATGGCCAGGATAGGCCGCAAACTTCTGGTAATGAGCAACAAGGGCGGCGTGGGCAAGAGTTCCGTTGCCGCCGCCTTCGCGGCCCTGCTCTCGTCCTCAGGGCAGAGGACCGGGCTGCTGGACATCGACATACACGGCCCTTCCATGGCCCGCCTGACCGGGAAGGAGGGGGTCCCCCCCGCCTCCGACGGCAAGTTCCTCGACCCCGTCCCGGTGCGCGAAAATCTCTCGATGATCTCCATGGGCTCGCTGCTGGGCAAGGCCGGCACGCCGGTGATCTGGCGCGGCCCGATGAAGCTCAATGTCCTCAGGCAGTTCCTCGCCGACGTGCGCTGGGGAGACCTGGACTGGCTGGTGATAGACGCGCCGCCCGGCACCGGCGACGAGCCGCTCTCCCTCTGCCAGATGGTGCCGGACGTGGAGGCGGTCGTCGTCACGACCGGGCAGGAGGTCGCGCTGCTGGACTCGGTCAAGGCCGTCAATTTCCTGAAGACGATCCCGGTCAAGGTGTCGGGCATACTCGAGAACATGGGGGCCTTCGCCTGTCCTCATTGTTCCGGGCAGGTGGACCTGTTCCGCTCCGGCGGCGGAGAGAGGGCCGCCCGCGAGGCCGGCGTTCCTTTCCTCGGCGCGGTACCGTTCGATCACGAGCTTCTCTCGTCCGGCGAAAAGGGCGAGCTCTACCCGCTGGCCCATCCGGACAGGCCGGCGGCCCTGTCGCTCAAGGCCGCGCTGGCGCGGCTCAGGGAGGCCAGGTGACCCGGCTGCTGCTCGCCCTGCTTCTTTCGCCCGCCGCGGCCGCGGCCCTGGAGCCCTTCGCCAATTTCGGAGCGCCCAAGGAAGAGTCCTTCCTCCGCCTGGACTTCTGCCGCAGGGGTCTTTTCGTGATACTAGTGGGAGAATGCTCGCCGGCCGGCAACGCCGACAGGGACGCGGTCACGCCCAAGTCCTGCGACGAGACGGCCGCCACGCTGGAAGACGGCATAAAAGAGCTGTATCCTTTGTCCCGGGTGGAGACGCTCTCCCCGGAGTCGCCCGGCGAAGCTTTCAATATGCTGGCCAGGACTTCGGTCTTCGGTTTCGCGCTCGTCGGCAGAGGGGATCACAAGGGCGCCCTTGTAACTCCCGGCGGGCCCTTTTATCCGGCCGGAGGCTCCTGCACTTCCGAGAGGGAGGTCTTCGGCGGTTTCTATTACCACAGCAAGTATTCCGAATCGTCCGCGGCTCCGAAGGAGCTCCGGGCCCGCGTGCTGAGCCGGTACGAATTCGTGACCTCGCCGGACCGCGCTCCCGAGGGTTCGTGGCCCAGGCTCTGCCGTATCCCGGCCTCGCTGGTCTATCCGACCCGCACTTTCGCCGGCAAGATGAAGGGCGACGCCCGCAAGTTCCTGGAGTGGCTGGCCGCGGAGAAGCGGCGGCATATAGCCCGGGACGTCAGGGAGATCTGCGCCCATTGCTCCGAATATACGGCCCACGGGCACACTCTGGCGGGGCTGTGTCCGCCGGCCTCGGACGTCTGTCCTTCGGGGCGTGTCACCCCGGCCAATGAGCGCGTCGTGATGAGGAATTACTGCCTGCTCAGCCACCCGGAGTACGACGTCAGGTCCCGCTGACGGCCTTCCGGTAGGCGTAGAGCGCCTCCGGGAACGGCGACAGCACTCTTTCGAGCACGCCCCTGCATTCCGATATCGCCGCGCCGTAATTGGTTATAGGCACGCCGGCGGCCGCCGCTTTTCCCATACGGGCCAGTATCTCCGTCCGTCCCAGCATGCAGCCGCCGCACTGAACCAGGAGCCTGTATTCCGACGGGGAGTCGGGCAGGTCGCGCCCCGCGAAAGTGTCTATCCGCAGTTCTCCCCCCGCTTTTTCCTTAAGCCAGCGCGGCAGCTTGACCCTGCCTATGTCGTCTTCTATGGCGTGGTGGCTGCAGGCCTCGAGCACCGCCACCCTGTCGCCGGGCCGCAGGCGCTTTATGGCGGCCGCCCCGGCGGCGTAGGCGGCCAGGTCCCCCTTGAACCTGGCGAAAAGTATGGAGAAGGTGGTGCAGGGAACTTCAGGCGGGGTTAGCCGGACCATCAGGTCGACCACCTGCGAGTCGCATACGACCAAAGCCGGCGGGGAGCCCAGCGAGGCCAGGGCCTTTTCATACTCGGTTTCGCGGCAGGCCACCGGCAGCGCCCCGTGGTCCAGCAGGTCGCGCATGACCTGCACCTGCGGCAGTATGATCCTCCCCTTGGGCGCTTCTTTGTCTATCGGTATGATCAGGACGGCGGTCTCGCCGGGGCGTACCAGGTCCCCGATTATGGACGAGGGCGCGCCGGAAGGCGGAGCGGCGATGCGGAGCAGGCGTTCCTTTATCGCCGAGACCGCCGCCTCCCGCCGGCCCTTGTCGGTCGCCGCGCAGAGCAAATGGTCCAGGCTTTTTTCCCGCAGGGCCGCCGCGAGAGCTCCCGAAGGCGGGCCCAGGTCCGTCTTGTTCACCAGGACGATAAGCGGCGTTTTTTTTCCGGCGGCCGCCTCTAGGACCCCTTCCTCCCATTCGCCCCAGGACGAAGGCTCCGTGACGAGAAGTATGACGTCGGCCCGGTCGAAGACGCGGCGGGCCCGCTCCGTGCGCAGGGCCCCCAGCGCGCCCGAATCGTCGAGGCCGGCCGTGTCGAGGAAGACCACGGGACCGACGGGTAGCAGCTCCATGCTCTTCTCGACCACGTCGGTGGTGGTGCCGGGCACCGGCGAGGTTATCGCCACGTCCTGGCCCGCGATCATGTTGAGGACGCTGGACTTCCCGACGTTCGTCCGGCCGAATATGGCTATCTGCAGCCGCAGCGACTTGGGAGCGGACCTCATTTCCCCCCCTTCAGGCTGTGGCCCTGGCCTTCGGCCCTGCGGCGGCCCAGGCCGGCCAGCATGGATTCCACGCAGGCGGCGCACCTCTCCGGCGCCTCGTCGGTGCATATCTTGCCCGGGTACAGCCTGTAATCCGGCCTGTGCTCGGTAGGGCTTATGTTGGGCATGAGCACATTGGCGCCGCAGCGCAGCGCCTTCTGGCGGCCCAGCGGGTCGACGCTGCCCATCGCCGTGGTAGCCGGGATATGCGCGTCGCGCGTGACCGCACGCGTCAGCGCCACCATCCTCAGCGCCGCGTCCAGCGTGCCGCATTCCGCGCCGGCCATCGGCGTGTCCGGGCTGGCGATGAAAGGCCCTATGCCGACCATGTCGAGGTCCAGTTCTTTGAACAGGAGTATGTCGTCGGCCATGCTCTCCCGGGTCTGGCCCGGCAGGCCGGCCATGACGCCGGAGCCGACCTGAAAGCCCGCTTCTTTCAGCCAGGCGAGGCAGCGGAACCTGTTATCGTAGTCGGAATCGGGCTTTAGAAGGGAGAACAACCGCCGGTCGGAGGTCTCGAAGCGCAGCAGGAACCGGTCGGCGCCGGCAGACCGCAGCGCCCGGTAATCCTCTTTAGAATGTTCTCCGACGGAAAGGGTCACCGCCAGCCCGGTCTCCTTTTTTATCGCCTCGATCACGGGGATGAGGGCGGCCGGCCCCCAGGCGGGGTCCTCCCCGCTCTGCATCACCACCGTCCCGTAGCCGAGACGAGCCGCCGTGCGGGCGCAGGCGAGTATCTCTTCGGCGGAGAGGCGGTAGCGCCTGACCCCGGGGCTGCCGGCGCGGATGCCGCAATAGTAGCAGCGGCGGCGGCAGATATTGGAGAACTCTATGAGGCCGCGCAGGTGCACGCCGTCGCCGACGGCCTCGCGCCTGACCTTGTCGGCCATGTCGAAGAGCGGCGCCGGGTCGCGGTCCGGGTCCAGCCAATAGAGTATCTCTTTCTTCTTCATGATCCCCCCCGCGCCCATCGGGAAACAATGGGGGTGGCGGCGCGGGGACGTTCGCTCAGAAGCATAGGTCCCTCTCTCCGGAGCCGATGCGCGAGTAATAGGACTCGAGGAGCTTCACGGTCTCCGGCGGGAAGTGGGCCGAGCGCGCCTTTATCTCGGCTATCTCCCGTGCTATCAGCGCCTCTCCTTTCGCCTTGGTCGCGTCCGAGGCGAAATCGTCCAGCCATTCGCGGAAGGTCAGCACCGCGTTGAGCTTGCAGAATCGGCTCTCGTGCCCGCTCTTGAGCAGCTTCATGATATGGTCGCCCGTGCGCCCGCAGCGGTAGCCCGAGGTGCAGAAGCTGGTGATATGGCCCATGTCCGCGAGCTCTCCTATCACTTCGTCCAAAGAACGGGTGTCGCCGAGGATGAACTGCTGTCTTTCGGCTTCCTGGGCGCCGTAGCGCTCCGAATAGGCGCCTATGCCTATCCTTGTGCTCGCGTCCCGCTGGGTGCACATCGGTATGACCGACCGGATGATCTCCGGGCGCTCGCGGGCCGTGACTATCATTCCGGCGTAGGGCACGCTGAGGCGCAGCACGGCTACCAGCCGGCGGAAATCCGCGTCGGAGACATTGCGGGCGCTGTCGGCCGGAAGGCTGGTCCCGTCGGCGCTCTCCAGCCGCGGGAAGGATATCGTATGGGGGCCGATGCCGAACCTGGCCTCCAGCTCGCGGGCGTGCGCGGCCAGGCCCATCACCTCGAATTTCCAGTCCGGGTTAAGGCCGAACAGGGCGCCCAGCGCCACGTCGTCAATGCCCGCCTCGAACGCGCGGTGCATTACGTAGAGCCGCCAGCGGTAATCGGCCTTCGGCGTGTCGCCCGGGTGCAGCCTCGAGTAGAGTTCCCTGTCGTAGGTCTCCTGGAAGACCTGGTAGGTGCCGATCCCGGCCTCCTTGAGCTTGCGCAGGTCGGGCACGTTCATCGGCGCCGCGTTCACGTTGACGCGGCGTATCTGGCCGAAGCCGCGCCGCGTCGGGACCTTGACGGAATAGATCGTCCGCAGGGCCTCCGCTACGTAATCCGCGCCGGTGGACGGGTGCTCGCCCGTCACGAAGATGAGCCGCTTGTGGCCTATGCGGCCGGCCAGCGCCTCGGCCTCGGCCTTTATCTCGCCGAGGGAGAGCATGCGGCGCGCGGCCCGGCGGTTGCCGGTGCGGAATCCGCAGTAGAGGCAGTTGTTTACGCAGTAATTGGCGGCGTAGAGCGGGGCGAAGGTGACCACGCGGTTGTCGTAGACCTTCCGCTTGACGGCGCGGGCCGCCTGGAAGATCTCTTCCAGCAGGCCGGGGTCCTCTACGGCCAGCAGCGCGGCGGTATCCTCCGGCGGAAGGGCCTCGGAGACCTCCAGCGAGCGGGCGAGTATCTCCCTGACGCGCGCCGCGGCGGGCGCCGGGGCGGAGAGCGCGGCCCTGAGCGCCGCGTCGTCGATGAAGTCCTCTCCCTTCTTATCGAGCCAGCCGGCGTAGGAATCTGCGTTGACCGTCAAGGGTCCCATGCTGCCTCCAGTAAGGGCGCTAGGCGCCCTTGAGCGCCGTATCGGCCTCCGGCGCCGGTATTTCGGCGTCCCTGAGCGTGAGCTCGAAGGACGAACCCTCCCCGTACCTGGAACTCGCCCTGACTTCCCCCCCGTAAAGCGCCGCCACTTTCCTGAGTATCGACAGGCCCAGCCCGCTGCCGTCTATGCCGCGGGTGTGCTCGTTCTTCATCCGCACGAACTCCCCGAAAAGTTTCGCCAGCTCCTCCTCCGTCATGCCTATGCCGGTGTCGGAGCAGCGCACCGAAACGGTCCCGGAACCGGCCGGCCGCAGTTCCAGCACCGCGCGCCCGCCCTCCTTGTTGTACTTGACGGCGTTGGTGAGGAGGTTGGAGAAGATCATGTCTATCTCTCCGGGGTCGGCCCGGAGAGGCAGGGAGGCGGGCGAGTCCACTTTTACCTCGACCTTCCTGGCGGCCGCCATCTCCGCCACCGCGTCGGCCGCCAGCGCCGCGGAGCGGGCCAGGTCAACAGTCTCTATCGCCCGCTTCTTCCGGCCGGATTCCAGCCGGGTGAGGTCGAGGAGGTCCATTACCAGCTTGCGCATGCCGCCTATGCGGGTCACGCTGCGCTCTATCATCTGGTCGTAAGCCTGCAGTTCGGGGCCCTTCATGCGTTCCTTCATCAGGTGCATGTAGCCTTCGACGGCGGCCAACGGGGATTTCAGTTCGTGCGCCAGCACGCGGATGAATTCGAAGCGCACCTGCCGCTTCTCCTCCTCCAGCCTGCGGGCCTTGCGCTGAAGGTAGATGCTGCGCGCGGCCTTGGTCACCGTCGCCCGCAGTTCCTCGGGCGTGAAGGGCTTGGCCAGGAAATCGAAGGCGCCGCGCTTGGTGGCAGTGACGGCCACTTCCAGAGATGCGAAGGCCGTTATCATTATCGTCAGGAAATCCGCCGCGCCCGGGGCGGCGGCCAGCACGTCTATGCCGGTCATGTCGGGCAGCTTGTAGTCCAGCAGGACGATGTCGGGCGTGCGGGCACCCAGCTCCTCCAGCGCCTCCGCGCCGGTGGAGGCCGAGCGCACCGAGAAGGCGACGGTCTCCCCGAAGTCCGGCAGCGCCACGGTGAAGCCCTCCAGCGAGCGCTCGGCTCCCGCGCGCATGCCGGCCTCGTCGTCGACGATCAGGACGTCGAGCAGGTGCAGGGGCTCGGGGTCACTCATGACCTTCCCCCGCCCCGGTCAGGCGCCTGAGTTCACCCTTGAGCTGCTCGAAGCGCAGTTCCTTGTGTATGATGGCGTCGGCCTTTATCCAGTCCTTCGGGTCGCGGGCCTTGTCGAAGTAGAAGCCGGTCTCCCGGGTGACGGAGGTCACGATGATGACGGGGATGCGCGCGTCCATCTTCTTTATCCTGTGGCTCAGGACGAAGCCGGAATCGGGGTTCTCCATCATCAGGTCGAGCACCGCCGCGCCGAAGGCGCCGGGGCGGATGAGGGGTTCCGCTTCCTTCTGGTTGGAGGCGGCAACCACCTCGTATCCCTCGCTCTCCAGGTAGATCCGCATCTGCTCCATCATGTCGGGGTCGTCCTCTACGACGAGTATCTTCATCCTGGCTTTGCTGGTCATGGCTTTCTCCTGTCCTTCCCTTATTTTTTTGCCGCGTCGGGCTTCACCTTCACCGCGCCGGCTTCCCTTGCCACCGTGGGCAGCTTAACCTTGAAAACGGTCCCCGTAGGGCCTTTCGCGGGGTCCGAGTTGCTCTCCACCGCGATGTTGCCGCGGTGGACCTTTATGATCCCGTAGCTGACGGCCAGGCCCAGTCCGGTACCCTTGCCTATCTGCTTGGTCGTGAAAAAAGGCTCGAAGACCTTCCTGAAGTTCTCCGGCTTTATCCCGCAGCCGGTGTCCGCCACGGAGAAGCAGACGTCGGCGCCCTCGCGGAAGGCGCGGACCGTGAGCGTGCCCGAGCCGGACATCGCCTCCAGGGCGTTGGTTACCAGGTTGGTCAGGACCTGTATGATCTGGTCGGGGTCCATCTCGGCCTGCAGCTCGTCGGGGGAGGCGGACCACTCAAGCTTCACTCCCGGGGGCAGCTGGGCGCTCCTGAAATAGTTCTCCACCAGCCTGGCCAGGTCGGTCTGCCGGAAGAAGGGCTTGTTCTTGCGGGCGAAGTTGAGCAGCCCGCCCACTATCTTCTTGCAGCGGTCCGCCTGCTCCGTGATCATCCGGGCGTCCGCGTAGGTGCGGGAGCCCTTTTCGCACTGTTCGGCCAGCAGGTGGGAGTAGAGCAGTACCACGCCGAGCGGGTTGTTGAGCTCGTGCGCCACTCCGGCGGCGAGCTGTCCCATGCTGGCCAGCTTCTCGCTCTGCATCAGCGCCTGGCGGGTCTTGCCGAGCTGGTTGTAGCTCACCGTGAGCTCGTCGGCGGTGGCCTTGAGGCGGTCTATGGTATAGGGGAGGCACATCTCGCTCTCGGCGATGCCGCGTATGATCGCCACGGCGTGCTCGGCGCAGGTGGGATAGCCGCAGGCGCCGCAGTTGAGCTCGTCCTCGGGCCTGGTCTTGCCCATCTTCGACAGCACGTCCCTGAGCTCCTCCGAAGTGGGCAGCTTCATGCGCCGGTCCTCGGGCGCGAAGGAGGCGGAGTAGTCCAGGCCGCGGAAGCGGCGGACATTATCCTCCCAATCGTTTATTTTTACGGTGAAATAGCTCTTGCGGGCGTAGCGTCGCAGGGCGGCTTCGCGGGCGTGCTTGGAGGTCTTGGCGCTGATGCCGGGGCCCATGATGCAGCCGTCGCAGCAGAGGAGGTCCAGGAAATCCGCGTCTATGTCCCCGTGCTCCATGTTCTTGAGGACAGCGGGAAAATTCTCCAGGCCCTCCGCCGAGAGGAAGCGGCCGCTCAGGAGGTCGTCCTGCAGCTCGGCGGAGTCGAGCAGTCCCCCGCCCATCGGGTAAAGCACGCCCTTGGCGGGGTGCGGCGGGTCGAAGTGCGCGTCGAGCACGGCGCTGATGTCCAGGCCCAGGTCCTTGCGCAGGGCGCGCAGTTCGACGAAGGTTATGGACTCCTCTATCTCCGGGGCGCGGAGGGCTTCTCCCTTCTTGGCCACGCAGGGGCCGATGAAGACGACTTTGACCTCCGGGCCGTACATCGCCTTTATTATGCGGGCCTCGGCCCCCATGGGCGAGACTATGGGGGCGAGGGAGGGCACCAGGGCCGGGTGGTATTTCTCCACGAAGGAGACCACGGCGGGGCAGGCCGTGCTGATGAACTTCTTGCCGGGGTTCTCGTTGAGAAGCTTGCGGTACTGCAGCGAGACCATGTCCGCGCCGAAGGCGACCTCGCAGACGTATTTGAAGCCCATCGCCTTCAGTATGCCCGCGAAGCGCGTCGGGTCCATGCCGCCGAACTCCACCGGGAAGCTGGGGGCCACGGCGGCCGCCACCGGGGCGCCGCCGCGCAGGAGGGCCTTCACCGCTTCCAGGGACTCCCTGGTCTCCTTGGCGCCGCGGCTGCACATCAGGACGCAGTTGGCGCAGCCTATGCAGCGCTCTTTTATGACCTCGGCCTGCCCGCCGGAGATCCGTATGGCCTTGGCGGGGCACCCGCGCACGCAGGTATAGCACGCCTTGCAGCGTTCTTTTATCGTCCTTACCAGCGGTTCATCGTCGAAGGTCATAGCGTTGCCTGATACCGCGCCGCGGGCCGTCCCGAGCCTAAGCCACGTCCGCCGCCTTGCGCCTGGCGTACTTCGTGTGAAGGAGGTGGTGGCTCTTCTCGCCGAGGGGCTTGCCCAGGAACTCGCCGTAGAGCTGCTGCACGGCCTTGTTGGCGTGCGACGTCCGCATTTTCTCGGAGGCGTCGATGTTATAGAGGGCGCGCATGCGCTCCATCACTGCCGCCTTGTTGCGGGCTATGGGCTGTCCGCCGCCGTTGATGCAGCCGCCGGGGCAGGTCATCACTTCTATGAAGTGCAGGTCCTTGCGCCCGTCGCGGATCTCCTCCAGCAGCTTGCGGGCGTTGCCCAGGCCGCTCACGGCGGCCACGCCGACCTCCAGTGAGCCGACCTTCACTTTCGCCTCTTTGACGCCGGCCTGGCCGCGCACGGCCTCGACCTTGAGGTTTCCCAGCTCCTTGCCGGTCAGCAGGAAATGGGCGGTGCGCAGGGCCGCTTCCATCACGCCGCCGCTGGCGCCGAAGAGCTTGCCGGCGCTGCTGCGGTCGCCGAAGGGCAGGTCCGGTTCCCCGGGCTGCAGGGTTCGCAGGTCGATGCCGTAGATGCGCAGCAGCTGCGCGAATTCGCGGGTGGTGACCACCGCGTCGATGTCGGCGAAGCCGCCGCGGCCCATCTCGGGGCGGGTCACCTCGAACTTCTTGGCGGTGCACGGCATCACCGAGACGCTGAATATCTTCCCGGGGTTTATCCCCTTTTTTTTGGCGTAATAGGTCTTCACCAGGGCGCCGAGCATCTGCTGGGGGCTCTTGCAGGTGCTCAGGTGCGGCAGCATGTCGGGGTAGAAGGTCTCTATGAACTTTATCCAGCCCGGCGAGCAGGAGGTGAACATCGGCAGGACGCCGCCGTTCTTGACGCGGTGGGCCAGCTCGCTGGCCTCCTCCATGATGGTCAGGTCCGCCGAGAACGAGGTGTCGAAGACGGCCTTGAAGCCCATCTTGCGCATGGCGGCGGTCATCAGGCCGTTGACGTCGGTGCCCGCGGGCAGTCCGAATTCCTCGGCCAGCGACACCGAGATGGACGGGGCGTGCTGGACCACGACGAACTTCTCCTTGTCGGCGAGCGCGTCCATGACGGGATCGAGGTCGTTCTTCTCCGTCAGCGCTCCGGTAGGGCAGACGTTTATGCACTGCCCGCAGTTGATGCACGAGCTGACGTTGAGGCTGGAGTCGAAGGCGCAGCCTATGAAGGACTCGGAGCCGCGCTTCACGAAATCGATGCAGGCCACGCTCTGGACCTCCTCGCAGACGCGCACGCATTTGCCGCAGAGTATGCACTTGTCGGGGTCGCGGGAGATGGAGGGGCTGGAGACGTCCAGAGGTTTCCTCTTCTTTTCCGCGGGGAAGCGGCGGGTCCGCACGCCGTAGTCGCTGCTGAGCCTGCTCAGCTCGCAGGTGGGCTGCTTGGCGCAGTAGAGGCAGTCGTCGGGATGGGTGCCCAGCAGCAGCTCTATGACCGTCTTGCGGGCGTTTATGACCCGCGGGCTGTTGGTTACTATCTTCATCCCGTCGGCGGCGGGGAAGGAGCAGCTGGTGACCAGGTTGGCCTGGCCCTCCACCTCCACCACGCAGAGGCGGCAGGCGCCGGACGGCACCATGCCCTCCATGTGGCAGAGGGTCGGCACGTGTATCCCCTCGCGCCGCAGCACGGTGAGCAGGGTTTCCCCCGCCTGGGCCTCGACTGTGTTTCCGTTCACTGTGAGTTTCATGGCGTTTCCCCTTAAGCGGCGCTGACGGCCTTGAACTTGCATACGGACTTGCACGAACCGCAGGAGATGCATTTCTCCGCTACGATATAGTGCGGGACTTTGGGCTTTCCGACTATGGCCTGCGTGGGGCAGGCCTTCACGCAGAGCGTGCAGCCCTTGCATTTGTCGGCGTCGATGGCGAACTCGAGCATCTCGGTGCAGGCCCCGGCCGGGCAGCGGCGCTCGAATATATGCGCCTCGTACTCATCCCTGAACCAGCGCAGCGTGCTAAGCACCGGGTTTGGCGCGGTCTGGCCCAGCCCGCAGAGGCTGGTCTCCCTGATGACCTGGGAGAGGTTCTCGAGCTGCATGATGCCGGAGAAGCGCGCCAGCGCGTCGTTCTCCTTCTCGTTGCGGCGGCTGCGGGTGATGGCCTTGAGTATCTCCAGCATGCGCAGCGTGCCCTCGCGGCAGGGTATGCATTTCCCGCAGGACTCCTTCTTGATGAAGTCCATGAAGAACTTGGCGACGTCCACCATGCAGGTCTGCTCGTCCATCACCACGAGTCCCCCGGAGCCCATCATGGCGCCGGCGGTCTTGAGCGACTCGTAGTCCACCTGTATGTCCATGTGGCTGTCGGGGATGCACCCCCCCGAGGGGCCTCCGATCTGCACGGCCTTGAAGGCCATGCCGTTCTCGATGCCGCCGCCGATGTCGAAGACTATCTCGCGCAGCGTGGTGCCCATCGGTATCTCGACGAGGCCGGTGCGCTCTATCTTTCCGGAGAGCGCGAATACCTTGGTGCCCTTGCTGCCCTTGGTGCCGATGGCCGCGAAGGCCTGCGGGCCGCGGCTGATGATCTCCGGCACGTTGGCGAAGGTCTCGACGTTGTTGATGACCGTCGGCTTGCCGAACAGCCCCCGCACGGCCGGGTAGGGCGGCCGGGGCTTGGGCATGCCGCGCCGGCCTTCTATGCTGTTCATCAGGGCGGTCTCCTCGCCGCAGACGAAGGCGCCGGCGCCCATCTTGATGATGACGTCGAGGTCGAAGCCGCTGCCGTAGATGTTCTCTCCGAGCAGGCCGTAGGCCTTGGCGTCGGCGATGGCTTTCTTTAGGTTCCTTATCGCCAGAGGGTACTCTGCTCGTATGTAGATATAGGCCTTGCTCGCGTGTATCGCGTAGGCGCCGATGGCTATGCCCTCGAGCACGCGGTGCGGGTCCCCCTCGATGGCCGAGCGGTCCATGAAGGCGCCCGGGTCGCCTTCGTCGGCGTTGCATACTATGTACTTCTGGTCGGCGTCGGAGGCCAGGGCTATCTTCCACTTCTTCCCGGTGGGAAAGCCGCCGCCGCCGCGGCCCCGCAGGCCGCTGGCCTCTATCGCCTCGCAGGCCTGTTCCGGCGTCATGGTATGTATCACCTTAAGGAAAGCGCCGTAGCCGCCGCGGGCTATGTGCTCCTGTATGGAAAGGGGGTCTATGACGCCGCAGTGCTTTAGGACGAATCGGAGCTGCTTGGCGAAGAAAGGGTGTTCCGAGAGCAGGGGCACTTTCGCCCACTTTTCCCCGGTATCCTCGAACTGGCCCAGGACATGGTCCTTGAGCGGGGCCTCCGAGGTGAAGACGGAATCCAGTATGGCCGGCACGGCGTCGCCTGTCGCGCGCTGGAAGGAGACGCGGGCCCGGCCGGGGAGCTGCACGTCCAGCAGCGGCTCGGCCGCGCAATAGCCTATGCAGCCGACCTCCAGGATGTCGGCGTCCAGCTTCTTTTCCTTTATATAGCGCTTGGCCGCCTCGAGGGTCCTGGCCGCGCCGGCGGCGAGGCCGCAGGTGCCGGCGCCTACGAATATGACCGCGCGGGAGAGCGATTCCCTGCGCAGGGCCGCGGCTTTTTCGGCGTAATCCTCCCCGCCGAAGGCCCTGGTCAGGAAGGCCTTGCGGGCCGAGGCCTGTATGCCTGAGAGGTTCCCGCCTATGATGTCCTTATTTCGAGCCATTGGAAGCCTCCGCTTTCCTGATATCGTCCACCAGCCTGCGCAGCTTGTCGGGGGTCAGCTTGGCGTGGAACTCGCCGTTCACGCTTATGACCGGCGCCAGGCCGCAGGCCCCGATGCAGGCCACCACTTCTATGCTGAAGAGCCCGTCGCGCGTGGTGTCCCCCGCCTTGATGCCCAGCACCTCTTCGCACATCTTGAGGACCCCGGCCGAGCCTTTGACGTGGCAGGCGGTGCCGCGGCAGATCATGATGTGGTGCTTTCCGACCGGCTTGAACCGGAACTGGTTGTAGAAGGTGGCCACTCCGTACACCTTGCTGGCCGGTATCCCCAGGTGCCTGGCCACCGCCAGCGCGGCCGGCTTGGAGATATAGCCGTCGGCCGCCTGCACGTCCTGCAGTATGGGTATAAGCTTGTCGCGTTTGGCGAAGCTGTAGTTCTCCAGTACCTCGTCCACCTTGCTTTGGGCGCTCATGTCACTGCTCCTTGATCCTGTTCTTGCGGGCGAAATAAGCCACTTTTTCTATGGACAGGGTTATGTCCAGCTGTTCCAGGAACACCCCGCGCGGCACCTTGAGCTGCACCGGGGCGAAGTTGATTATCCCTTTCACCCCCGCCCGGACGAGCGCGTCGGCCGCTTCCTGGGCGGCGGAGGCGGGCACCGTTATTATGCCCACCGCGACCTTCTCGCGGGCGACCACTTTCTCCAGCTGGCCGGTATGGTGCACCCGGCAGCCGGAATAGATCCTGTCCGACTTCTCGGGGTCCAGGTCGAAGGCCGCCACTATGCTGAGGTTGGGCCGGCGCCTGAGGAAGTAGGAGAGTATGGCCTTGCCCAGGTTGCCCACCCCCACCAGCACCATCTTGGTCAGCGAGGAGGATTCCAGGTGCGCGTAGAGCGCGGCCATGAACTCCTTGACGGGGTAGCCCCGCTGCGGGGTGCCCTTCACCTGCCGGAAGTTCATGAAGTCGCGCCGGACCTGCTCCGGGGAGACCCCCACCGCCGCCGCCAGTTCGTGCGAGAATACGAACTCCGAGCCCGCCTCCACCTTGGAGTGCAGGAACTGGCAGTAGCGGAAGAACCTCGCCACCGTGCGCTGGGGTATGCGGGGCATAATTTACCTGGTCCTGCCTTCCACGTTGACCTGGTCCTTCTTGAGGGCCAGCAGCTCCGCGACCTTGGCCACGAACTCCTTGGGCTTTATCGGCTTCTCCATGAAGGCGTCCACGGGCAGGAACTCCCCGTCCTTTTCCCCGAACTTCTGCGGCGAGGTCTCGTTGACGGAGGTCAGCATCAGTATAGGTATATACTTCAGCGCCTCGGTCGCGCGCAGTTTCTGGGCCATGTGGAAGCCCTCGGTGGAATCGTCCATCATGACGTCGAGCACTATCAGGGCCGGCTTTTCCTTGACGGCTTTCTCGAGGCCTTCCTTGCTGTTGACCGCGGTGACCACCGAATGCCCCTGGCCCTGAAGCACCACTTCGCAGGTGTCCAGGATATCCTTATCGTCGTCTACGCACAGTATCTTCGCCATAAGTTCCTCCCCGGTTTCGTTTTGTTCGTAACGTTGCTAACGATATCGTTATTTATTAACGTTAATCCATTAACGATGACTACGCAAATACTATACACCATCGTTATGAATTTGTCAAGGGGCTGCGTTAAAGGCTTTTTTTACGACGGAAGCTCGCCCCGTGGCCCGCGTTACGGAGAGGAGGCGCGCGGAAAAGAAGAAAGGCCTCCCGGCGGCGGGAGGCCTTTCGGCGCAGTAACGGAGGGCTCTAGAACTTTATCTTGTTCAGTGGCGAGCCGCCCGAGGAGCCTTTCAGGAGTTGTTCTCCCTCCGCGGAGAGCCTGTCCCCGGAGGCCTTGAGCTTATTGGAGAGCTCGGCCTGCTTCTCCGAGGCCAGGGAGTCCAGGCGGTCCTTGTAGGGCTTGAGGGCCTCGTCCACCTTGGCCCTGGCGGCGTCCTGGGCTTTTTTGAGCTCCGCTCCCATGGCGCTGGAGAAAGCCTTGGAGAGATTGTCCGCCAGGTCCGTCCTGACGGCCAGTTCGGGCTTTGTAACGGTGCCGGAGATATCGGCCTCTATAAGGGCCGAGGTCAGGCCGGCGAAGGAGGATTCCACCGCGGAGCGCAGCTGGGGCGCCTTTATGTTCTCCGCCGAAGGCTTGAACGAAGCGCCGCTCAGGCGGAAGGACGCCTTGCCCTCCACCTTGTCCCCCTCGGTAGCGGCCGAGGCCTCCAACGCGCCCGTCGCGCCGTTTATCTCCACCGACAGCGAAGAGGGCGAGCCAAGTCTCATGGTCCCTATGGCCATGCCGGAATAGGCCAGCCTGGAATCCGTGCGCAGTGTGTCCCCCGTGGCGTCCAGCGAGCCGCGGAAATCGAGCCGGCGAGGGCCCTTGGAGCCTTTTATGACCGCGACGGTCGGGCGGCCGTATACCTGCGGCTGGGTGGTCAGGCCCTCTATGGTGCCCGAGTAATCCAGCGGCTGGTCCAGTCCCAGCTCGCCGGTCAGCTGCAGCTTCCTTATAAGTACGGTCGGATAGGTCTTCTCTTTGGGGAAATGGACTTCCCTGCCCCGCGGCGCCTCGTTCTTAAGGACGCCCTTGGCGCCGGCCGGCATGTATTTCTTGGCGACAGCCATCCACTTCATGATCTGTTCGGTCCTCTCGGCTATCATCGGTCCCGCCAGCATCCTGCCTATGGAGCGGGTGTCCAGGGAAGGCAGCTTCATTTTCTCCATGACGGCCGCCTGGTCCCTCTTTCTCGCTTCTTCCAGCTTTTTAAAGGCGCCCTTCGCCTCGGCCAGGGCCGCCTCGGCCGCGGCCTTGTCCTTCTTGAAGGCGTCCATGATCTTTTTGGCGTCCTTGGCTATGTCGGCGTACTCTTTGGCCTGCTTTATGAAGTTCTTTTCCCCCTTCGCCTTTTCATAGCGGGCCTTGAGGGCGTCCATGTCGGCCTTGTACTTCCCGTCGTCGAACTTCTCCGCCAGGCCGGCGTAATTCGTCTTGTAGGATTCCTCCAGCTCTTTGGCCAGCTTCACGGATTCGAGGTCGTCGGGCTCCACTTTGTAGTCCGCGGAGAAGTCCGCCTTTATGTCCGTGACGCGGTCCAGGGCGAAGCTTTTGGCCTCGGCGCTCATCGCCGCCGCCAGCTTGGATTCCTCCTTGTCCTCTTTGACGAAAGGAAGCTTCGCGGAGGTTTTCCGGGGCGTACCGAAGCGCAGGCCCTTGAGCGAGGCCTCGTCGGACACCAGCTTCTTCTCCAGCAGCGGCTTTCCCTCGGCGGCGAAGGACAGTTCGGAGAATTCCACGACATTGCTGAACTCGGCGGCGGAATCGCCGACGGCGACCCCGGCCATCCGCAGGCGCGGCGGGAAGAAGCCGGTCTCGAGTTCGGCTATCTCCGCTTTGGCTTTGGCCGCTTTCTCGATCCCCTTGATCATTCCCCATTTCAGCAGCGGGTCGAAGGCGAAGAAGAAGAAAGCCCAGACCAGGACCAGGAGGGTCAGGCGGGGCGCTACATAGGACCAGCGCATATTACACCCCCTCCTTGAAGTACCAGTCGAGGAGCCAGGAAGCCTTGAGGCTCTTTACGAATTTCGAGTTCATGACGCGGACGCGCAGTTTGTCGTTGTAGTAGGCGCCGAACTTCTTCCCCCCCAGGTACACCGGGGCCAGCATGGCCGCCCCGAAGACCAGGCCGCCGGGGACTACCGTGTTGTTGAAGCCGGTCCAGGGGAATACCGCCGTATTGTAGAGTTTGGTCCAGAGCGGGCGCAGGCCCTCCGCCGTCAGGAGAGCGTAGCCGATGGGATCGGTGACCTTATCTATGAACGGGTTTAGAAGGCTGACTATGGCCACCGTGAATATCGCCATCGGGAGATTTACTTTCGAGGCCATCATGACGACTATCAGCAGCTGGGCCGTGAGCGTGGCTTTGGGCATCAGGCCTATCAGGAAGCCCAGCGCGATGCCGGCGCCGATCTGGCCCGGCGTGGTCTCTGCCGTGAGGCCTTTGATGAACTGGCGTATAAGACTTAAAGGATTCATATAAGTGAATATATAAATAATGGACGGATAAAAAAAGGCCCTCCCCTTACTGCGGGGAGGGCCTTTCAATTCGGGCGCCTGACTCAGGGCCGGTCCTGGTCCTGCGGCTTGTTTATCTGCTGATAGGTCATCACAAGGGCCGCGATGGAGGCGACCACCTGCTTGGGATAGACCTTGAGGTCCACTTCCCCGCTGAGGCCGTTGCGGTCGATATTCAGGTAGATGCCGTTCTCGCGGATATAGAAAGAAGCGTCGTCCATGAACCGCTTGCGCAGCTCCAGGCGCACCGCCGTTTCGGGGGACTGGGCGCCGGGCGTTTCGACGCGGCCCTCGATGCGGAAGTCGCCGGCCCATTCCTCCATGCGCAGGTCGGTGCGGCCGGCGCGGAGCTCGTAGCGGCGGGTGAAGAAGCCGCTGACGCGGCCCCACTGCCTGTCATTGTCGGTCTCCAGCTCGGCGTCGTATTCACGGTCGAAGATCTTGCGCAGGCCTACCTCGATGCGGGCCCAGGGGTCGCTTGCCTCCACCTCGTTCCAGATCCCGCCGGAGCGTATCGACATCCAGATGCGCTGGCCGTTCTGGACGGCCTTACGGTCTTCCGGCTTGGCGGTCGCGTCTATGCTCCTGGCAAGCAGGAGCGAGACGACCGCGGCAACGGCCTGCTTTGGCGCGCGGTCGGGATCGTAATTGCCGTTTATGGAGTGCTTGTCGGTGTAGAGGTTCAGGCCCGAACCGCTGACGCTCCAGGAGTAATCGTCGAAGCGGCGGCTGACGAAGGCGTTTATGTAGGAGGTATTCCCGCCCTCGCGCACATTGCCGCTGATATTGCAGCTGTTCGAATAGCAGTTCATCGTCACGTAGGAGCCGGAGCCGGAATAGGTGTAGTTCTCCTGCCATTTGCGGATGGAGGCCCAGGCGTAGTCGTTGCCGACCCTGTTGTTGACGCTGAAGCTGTCGTTGAAGTCCCTGCGGACGCGGGACTCTATGCGCGCTCCGTAGTCGCTGGCCTGCGCCTCTTTGACGTATTCGTTATGCCGGACGCTCATCCAGAGATGCTGGCTGGGCGCCTTCTCCGCGGAGACCGTGGAGGCTTCCGGAGCGGCCGGGACCTCGGCCGCGGCCATGTCGGCGGATCTGAGGGAAGGGAGCTCGAAGGCTCCCGCTCCGGGAATGAAAACGACCGAAAGTAGAGCGGTCAGCAGCTTGTTCACCATGTACCCCCTGCGGGAAATAATTTACCGTCTGGTAAATATCTTAATAAAGAAAATACCTTAACGTAAGGGCCGGCGGGCCCAGCCGCTCTTAGGTCCAAAGTCCCCTGTTTATTATAATAGTCCCGATGCCCTTGACCGAGATGCTGCTGATAGCGATCGCCCTGTCCCTCGACGCCTTCGCCGTGGCCGTGGCCAGCGGGGCCACGATGACCCGGCTCAATGTGCCGCACGCCCTTAAGATGGGACTGTTCTTCGGCGGCTTCCAGGCCTTGATGCCCGTTCTGGGCTGGCTGGCCGGCCGCGGCATGAAAGAATACATAGAAGCTTACGACCACTGGCTGGCTTTCGGCCTGCTGACGGCGGTGGGCGGCAAAATGATATACGAATCGCTTAAGATAAAGGAGGAAGAGGAATGCGGCGGAGAGAGGGGCTGCCCCTTTCACACCTGGACCCTGACCGTTCTGGCCGTCGCCACCAGCATAGACGCGCTGGCGGTGGGACTGACCTTCTCTTTCCTGCAGGTCTCTATCGCCGCCCCCGTTCTTGTCATAGGGGCGGTCACTTTCCTTATGTCGGTGGCGGGGGTCCGTCTGGGCTCCGCCGGCGGCCATTTTTTCGAGCACAGGATGGAGGCGGCCGGCGGCGTGATACTGATCCTTATCGGCTTCAAGATCCTTTTTTCGCACCTCGGATTTTTTTAGGCCGGGACGCCGCCTTTTTTCCTCCGGGGCCGTACAACTCAACGGCGCAGGCGTCGCAGAGCCCGTGGCTGAAGCTAGCCCCGGCGTGCTGCTGGAAATAGTTCTCGAATTTTTCCCAGAACCCCCCGCTCCCCTTTATCTTCCTGCACCCGGAACAGACCGTGAGCAGCTTGCCCAGCTGCCCGAGTTCCCTGCGGGACTCTTCCAGTTCCCTGGCCCCGCTGATGTCGGAAATGAATCCCTCGAGGAAAATGGTCTTGCCGGAGGAAGCCCGGACGGGCGTTCCGTGTTCGGCCACCCACTTTTCGTCGCCGGCGGCGGTTATTATCCTGTACTCGATCCGGAAAGGCTTCCCGTTTTCGACGCCACTGGAGATCTCGTGGCGGACCAGCGCCCTGTCCGACGGATGGATCAGGTCGTCGTACGAGAGACGCGCGTTCATCACAAGGTCCTCCGGCCTGTATCCGGTCAGGGCCAGGCATCCGCCGCTGGCGTAGATCATCGTCCATGAGGCGTCGTCCCGGCAGCGGTAGACCATCCCCGGGAGCCCGGCTATCATGGTCTCCAGCATGCGGGTCTTTTCCTCCGCCCTGTCCCTCGCCCTCAGGAGCTCCGTGATGTCGATCATCGCGCCGATTATGCCGGCCGCCTTTCCGCCCGGGGCGCGTACCGCCGTCTTGTCGTATATCACGTCCCGCGGGAGTCCTTTCGCGTCCGCGACCTGCCACTGGTAGGTCTGGCGTCCCCCCTTCTTCATGAGGTCCCGGTCCATCCGGTCGTACATGCGGGCCAGCGACTCCGGGGCTATATCATAGACCGTACGGCCGGACAGTTTTTTCAGGGTCAGGCCCGTGAAAGAAGAGAAAGCGGAATTGCAGCCCAGGTAGCGGAAGGCGGCGTCTTTCAGGAAGATAGGCACCGGCACTGCGTCAAGGACCTGCTGTATGCAGCTGCGGCAGCCAGGGCTCCCTGAATAGGCCTCTATGGGATCCCCCGGCCTTTTACCGGCCGCGGGATTTCTGGTTCTTTTCATTTTATCCCCCCCGGGTCTTTTTAGCATTTTACCGTTGCCCGGACAAGCGTTTATCCGGGCGGTTTTTGGGTATAATCGGGGTATGGTCTCGATCGGATATATCGCCGCGGCGCTGGCCCTGTTCACGGCCTGCGGCTGCGGTCCGGGGAGGGAAGATATGGCGGAAGAGAGGAAGGGCGGTGAGGCGCGCGGGGAACTTTCGCCCGAGCGCCACAGGGTCATGAAGCTCTGCGGCACCGAGCCGCCGTTCAGGAACGAATACTGGGACAATAAGCGGCCCGGGCTTTATGTCGATCCGATAAGCGGCGAGCCGCTCTTCGCTTCAACCGACAAGTTCGATTCGGGGACCGGCTGGCCGAGTTTCACCAGGCCCGTAAAGGAAAGCGTCATAGAGGAAAGGCGGGACGACAGTCACGGCATGGAGCGCGTCGAGGTCCGCTCACGGAGCAGCGATTCTCATCTCGGCCACGTTTTCCCCGACGGCCCGGGGCCGGGCGGCCTGCGCTACTGCGTAAATTCCGCGTCGCTGCGCTTCGTGCCGCTCGAGGACCTGGAGAAAGAGGGCTACGGGGCCTATCTGCCGCTGTTCAAAAAACCGTGAGACCCGTCAGATAAGCTCCCCGAGCCATTCCGCCCGTCCCGCCGACGCCGGGTCGGAGGAAAGGCGCCGCACGCTCTCCTTCATCTGCCACAGCCTGGAAATGAACCAGGCCGCGGAGAGCAGGACCCACAGTCCGGCCAGTCTCAGCGCCCCCGCTATCCCTATATGCTCCGCCAGCCAGCCCAGGAAGAGGCTGCCCAGCGGAGCCAGTCCCACGAAGGTGAGAACGTAGAGGCTCATCACCCGGCCCCGCATACTGTCCGCCACCAGGCTCTGTATGAGCGTGTTGCAGCCGACCGACTGCCTCATCATGCCCGCCCCCGCCGCCACCAGCAGCAGGAAGGAGGCAGCCGGCACCCGGGAGAAAGAGAAGGCTATCACGGAGGCGCCGTAAAATACGGAAGCCGAGCCTATCAGCGAACCCATCCTCCTCGGCGAGCCGCGGCCGGCGAGGTGGAGCCCTCCCGCGAACGCGCCCGCCCCCACGCAGGAAAGCAGCAGTCCCAGGGTTCCCGGCCCCCCTCCCAGCAGTTCGACCGCTGCTACCGGCATCAGCGTCATGAAGGGCATCACTACCGTGCTGACGCAGGCGAGCAGAATGAGCGGATTGCGTATGTGGTGATGGTTCCAGGCGTAGCGCAGCCCGGCCTTGAGCGATTCCATGACCGGCTCCCGGCGTTCCGCTTCCTGCCCGGCGGCCCTTTTTCCGGATATCTTCCAGAGCGCGGCGATCACGAAGGTGTAGGTGGCGGCGTTGAGCGCGAAGCACCAGCCCGGGCCCATGATCCCGATCAGCAGGCCCGCGGCGGCGGGTCCGGCGATGCGCGCCATGTTGAACATCATGGAGTTGAGCGCCAGGGCGTTGGACAGGTCCCTGCGGCCGACCAGTTCGACCACGAAGGACTGCCGTATCGGCATGTCGAAGGCGCCGACGCAGCCCGCGAAGCAGGCCAGGACGGCGATATGCCAGACCTGCACGTGGCCGGATATGGTCAGGGCGGCCAGGACCGAGGCCTGGAGCATGGAGAGGGCCTGCGTTCCCAGCAGGGCGCGCCGCTTGTCCCAGCGGTCGGCGTAGACGCCGGCGAAAACGCCGAGCAGCAGCGTCGGAGCCATGGCGGCGAATCCGACGGCTCCCAGCGCGGCGGAAGAAAGCGTGAGGGAGTAGACCAGCCAGCCCTGCACCGTGCTCTGTATCCAGTTGCCGGTGAGGGAAACGATCTGCCCGGAGTAAAACAGGCGGTAATCCCGATGGCTGAAAGAGCGGAAGATCCCGCCCGATTTAGCGGGGGTGTCTGACATGGCGGTGAAGGCGCCGGCCTGCCGGCGCCGGCGTTATTCCTCCTTGCCCGGCTTCTTGAAGTCCTTGTACCAGGATTCCTTGCCGTAAAGTTTGTCGGCGCAGGCGTCGCAGAGGCCGTGCGTGAAGCGCGCGCCGGAATGCTCTTCCAGATAGACCTCGACCTTCTGCCAGAAACCTTTGTCGTCGCGGATCTTCTTGCAGTTGGCGCAGATGGGGATGAGGCCCTGCAGCGTGCGCACTTCTTTCAAAGTCTCTTCGAGCTGGCAGTTCTTGGCTATCAGTGAGAGGTGG
Organism: Elusimicrobiales bacterium; assembly: GCA_031082205.1. Lineage (GTDB taxonomy): Bacteria > Elusimicrobiota > Elusimicrobia > Elusimicrobiales > UBA9959 > UBA2231. The sequence goes on along the minus strand of JAVHLJ010000001.1, from coordinate 115,668 downwards.
CCCGTGATTATCTCCGAGAACTCCTCCATAAGGCGCACGACGGGGCCCTTGAAGCCGTTGACCTTCCGGTCCAGCAGGCAGATGCTGCCGAATATGTCGCCGTCCGGATGAAAGACGGGGACGCCGGCGTAGGAGATGAAGCCGGCCTTTACGCTCTCGCTGTTCTTCCAGAAGGCGCTGCGGCGCGCGTCCTCGATGACCAGTTTTTCCCTGGCCCTTATGACAGCCGCGCAGTAGCTGCGGGAATCCTCGTCGGTCTTTATGAGCAGGCCCTGGCGCAGGGGATTATCCTCCCCCTTGCTGACGCCGATGACGCGCAGCCCCTCCCCTTCGACCATGTTGATCGCGGCGGCCGGCACCCCCGCGACCTCGGCCAGCAGGTCGGCTATGTTGCGCCACTTGAGCAGGGCTATGTCGGGTATCGCGCTTTTCCTTGGCTGTGTCATCTCGCCTCAGCGGGGCAGCCTGGACACGGTCATCCAGTACATTTCGAATTTGCGGGCCAGTTCCGAGTATTCCTCCAGCGACGGCGGTTTGGTGATGTAGGAGGCGGCGCCGGCGGCGTAACTTCGCTGAATGTCCTCGTGGCGGGAGGAGGTGGTCAGCATCACTACCGGTATGGAGCTGAGCTGGCGGTCGGCCTTGAGCCGCTTGAGGACGGCTATCCCGTCCATCAGCGGCAGCGTGATGTCCAGCAGTATCATCGAGGGGCGCAGGGGCTTGCGTCCCCCGGTCCCGGCCAGTATGTCCAGGGCCTCCTGCCCGTCGCGCGCGACATGTACTTCGGAAAAGATGCGGAACTCCCCGAAGGCCCGCCTGGCTATCAGGACGTCGTCCTCGTTATCCTCGACCAGCAGCAGGCTGGGCTTCTCTTTTTCTGTTTCAGCCATTGGACACCCTCCCGTCGCTTTCCCCGGCCGCGGGGATAATGAACCGGAACGAGGCGCCTTTGCCTTCCTCCGAGTCCACCCATACCCTGCCGCCGTGCTCTTCTATGACCTTGTGCACTATCGCCAGCCCCGCCCCGGTCCCCCCGCCGTACTCGTGACGGGAATGGAGGCGCTTGAACATCTTGAATATCTCCCTGGAGTACTGGGACGGCACTCCTATACCGTTGTCGGCGACGGAGAATTTCCAGTACTGGCCGAAAAGTTCGGCGCTTATCCGTATCTCCGGCCTCGCCTTGTTATTATACTTTACCGCGTTGCTTATGAGGTTGTGGAAGACCTGCCTCATCTTCACCGGGTCGCAGAAGATCTCCGGGAGTCCGGGGTCGAGCTCGAGCGAGGCCTTGCTCTCTTCCAGGGCCGCGGAAAGGCCGGCGGCCGCCTCCTCCGCCAGCGCCCGGGAGGAGACGGTCTCGTAGGGGTTGCGCACCCGCGATATCCTGGCGTAGTCCAGGAGGTCGTCGATCAGGCGGCGCATCCGGGCAGCCGCCTTGGCCACCCGGGAGAGGTAATCGGAGGCCTGCGCGTCCAGTTTGCCTTCGTAGTCAGAGAGCAGCATGCCCGAGAACATCTCGATGCCGCGAAGCGGCTCCTTGAGGTCGTGGGAGACCGTGTGGGCGAAAGCGTCCAGTTCGCTGTTCGCGCGTTCCACGTCCCTCAGGTATTGAGCTATGCGCGCCTCGGATTCCTTGTGCTGCGCCGTGTCCTTGAGGACCACCACTACCTGTCCCCCCGCTGTCGCGGCCGAGAGCATGGCGGGGCGGCGGCGTCCGTCCCGCGCCGCCAGCAACAGGTCCAGTTCCCTGATATGCGCCCCCTTGGCCAGGGCGTCGTACGGATGAGGGGCTCCGGCCGCCTCCGGCTCAAGTATTGTCCGCAGGTCAACGGCCGGGGAACCTCCGAAATCGTAGCCGGAGAAGGCCGCCGCCGCCCTGTTGGCCCGGATGACGGAACCCTTTTCGTCGGTTATGATCAGAGGGTCCGGCATGCTCTCTATGAGGGAATCCAGGTACTGCTTGGAAACGGTGGTCTCGGCCAGCCCCCGGCTCAGCTTATTGAAGCTTGCCGCCACTTCGCCGAGTTCGTCCCCGGAGACTACCGGCACCGCTACGGCGTAATCCCCCTCGCGTACCTTGCGTATGCCCTCTTCCAGGAGCGCCACCTGGCGGAGCATGACCCGTACGAAGAGGGCGGAGACGGCCAGAGCGGCGGCGGATATGACCAGGGCCAGTATGAGAAGGTTCAAGCTTATGTCGGCTTCGGCCTTCCTGGCCGCCGCCAGCGGCAGTCCTGCCAGGAGAAAACCGGCGGGTTCTCCTTTCTCCGGGACGCCCTCCAGTATGAGCGCTTCTCCGGACGGGCGTGGCTCCGCCGGCACCGGTATGGCGGCCTCGACCACCTCCTGCGATTCGTTCTCCGTGGCGTAGAGAGTACGGCTGAAAGCGGAGGAGCCCGCGCGCGCGGCCTTGAGCAGAAGAGCGTCGGTGAGATAGGAGCCGGCCAGGGCCACGTTGGTATGGGCCACGACTTCGCCGTCTGGCCTCACCGCCGCGGCGTAGAGGGCCCCGGTGCGGCGGGCGAAAACGTGCAGGGCCTTTATCCCCTCCACTTCGTCGCCCTCCTTGATGGCCCGCCGGAGGTCCTGCAGGACGCCCGCCGCCGCGATCTCGCCGGATTCCGCTATCTGGGCGGTCATGGCCTCGGCGACCGCGGCGCGGGAAAAATAGATGTTCGCCCACAACGCGGCCCCGATCAGGGCCAACACGAAGAGCATGATCTTCGGGTGAAGTTTCATGGGAAAAGGAAAGCCGCCCCCTCGGCCAGGGGGCCGGGGAAACTGAGGCCGCAGCGCCTGGCGGCGGAGGCGTTGAGAGTGAGCTCCTCCCCCCCGGGATAGAGGACCGCCGGAGGATCGTCCCCGGCCTCCAGGCGGCGGACGAGTCCGGCCGCCGCTTCCCCTATCCCGCGGAAAGTCACGCCTACGGAAGCCACGGCGCCCTCGCGCGTCATCCCCTTGGTGCTCCCGTAGAAGGGGATGCCGTTGCTCCAGGAGAACTCCCGGAGCGTTCTCAGGTTGTCCTGGGTGACCAGCAGGGGATCCGGGGGCAGCCAGAAAGCGTCCATTTTTCCCATTTCCGCGCGCAGCAGGCCGGGGAGGTTTTCCGGCCCGGCGACCTTGCGCAGCGACACCTCTATCCCGAGCGCGGCCCCGTCCGCTTTCGCCTGTTCCGCCAGCCCGTCGTAGCGCGTCGCGGTCCAGAAGATGGTCAGCCTTCCGAGGCCGGGCTGTATCGCCAGGATGCGCGAAAGGACCTGGTGCGTACCGGGTATGAGGCTTACTTTGATGGTTCGCCCGGGGGGCCGGCGCGTGACGATAAGACCCGGGGCCATCGCGTAGACCAGGTCGACGCGGGACGGGTAGCTCCAGGCGGCCGCCTTGCCCCCGAAGGCAACCACCGTGCGGACCTGCGGCGGCAGGTCCGGCGCGGAGCGCGAGAGGTCGTAATGAGGGATATCCGCGCCGTAGGCGGCCTGGAAGGCGGAGAATGCCTCCATGTAGACGCCCTCCGCCCTTGAAAGGACCGCTACGACCGCGGGCGGCGGCGCGGCGTGGGCTTGGGCGAATGCGAGCGCCGCTAGCAGGGGGGCGACGGTTTTTTTCATCTCAGAACCGGTAGCTGAAAGTGTATTCCAGACGGCGCCCGGTGTAGAGGGGCAGCCGCTCCACCACCTGCAGCCTAACGTACTCCGGGACCTCCACCACCCTGTCCGTGACGTTCCTTACGGCCAGGGCGTGGCGCGCCCCGCCGGAACGCCAGCCCAGGCTGAGGTCCGCCCAGAACTGCGCCCCTATCTCCTCCCGGAGCGAACGCGTGCGGGCGAAGGCGTTGAAGTTGGCCGCCGCGAAAAAATCCCCTATATCCCCGGTAAGTCCGCCTGAGACGGTGTAGCTGGGGACATATCGGTAGTTCCAGGAGGTCCCGCCGGGAAGGCCGAACGTGTTCGGGTCCGGGGGCGATACCGGGTGCGCGTCGTCGCGGCTTCCGCTCGAGGCTTCGAAAGAGAGGAACGCGCCGGCGCGGCGGCCGTCGTAGCGCATGAATAATTCCACGCCCTCGGAAGTGAATTCCGGGGCGTTGTCGTAAAAGTTGTTCGTGGCCGTCACCCCGTCCCGGGTGAAGGTCCCGTAATTGCGGAATATCGCGTCCTTGTGCCTGGAGGCGTAAAGGGTCAGGTGGGCGAACAGCCTGCCGCGGGACTCCAGGTAGGACACCTCCCAGGTCCCGGTCTTTTCCGGCTTCAGGTCCGGGTTCCCCAGCACCGTCACCGGGGACGGCTTGAAGTACTGCTCGAAGGCCGTCGGGGAGCGGAAAGACTGGCTGAACATCGCCTTGAGGCTCTTGTGGGAACTGAACTTATATATGGCCGAAGCCCGGGAGGAGACGTTGCTCCCCGCCTGGCTGTTGCGGGTGTAGCGGCCGCCGAGAAGCAGTTTCCACCTTCCCTTTTCGTAGCCGGCCTGCGCGTGCGCGGAGTTTTCCCGGGTCGAGCGGCCGCTCATGCTGTTGTCGTCCAGCGGGACGCCCGTGTCGCTGTTGTAGTTGAGATAACGCGTCACGCCGCGGTATTCCCCCGCCGCTCCGGCCTCCAGGCTGAAGCCTCCGCTCATGGGGATGACGGCAGAGGCCGAACCGGTGAGCCGGGACCCCGTTATATCGGAGCGGACGTCGTCGGCGGCGTCCCTGGGGATATTGCGGCGCTGCCAGTCGTAGGCCGCGGACAGGGCGACGCTCCCCCACCCGGGATCGAGAACGTGGGAGAAGGAAGCCAGCGCCATTTCCTTCGTCTCGTTGAAGAGGGCCCCGCTGGCCAGGTCCAGGCCGTTGCCCAGGTAGTTCTGGTCGCTGCCTGCCGCGTTGAAAAGGAAAGACGTGCCGCCCTTCCGGGCGGACAGATTCAGGCTGCGAGTCCGGAGGTATTCCCGCAGGGAGATCACGTCGCGGTTCTCGTCGCTGAAAAGCGTGGAGGGCTGGGACTCGTCCCGCGAGCCGGCGGAGACGGTGTAGGAAAGGCCGTCCTTTTTCCGGCTGTATAGGCCTCCGCCCCGCGACAGGGCGGAGCGCCCGCCGTAGCCCCCGGCTCCGGAGCCCAGCCCGCCTGTGAAATGGCCGCCCCCCGGGCGCGCGCTTTCGCGCAGCACTATGTTTATGGCGCCCGTGAGAGCGTTGGACCCGTAGAGTACCGAAGCCGGCCCGAGGAGCACCTCTATCCTCTCGACCGAGTCTATCTCCACGCGGTCCAGGTCCCCCTCGCCGGTGACGGCGTTCCACATGGGGACATTGTTTATCATCACCAGGACCTTGTTGGCGTAGTGCTCCTGAAGCGCGCCGCGCACGGTCGGGATATTGTGCATCAGGTAGGTGCGGGTTACCGAAATTCCCGGAACGGTCTGCAGGGCCTCGGCCACGGAACCGAAATTGTAGCGCTCTATCTCGGCCCTGCCTATGACCTTGACGTTGGAGACGCTGTCGAAGACGCTTTCCGGCGTGGGAGAGGCGACCGTGAGGTTGGCGGCCTCCTCGCTCATGAAGCTCCAGAATTCCGCGGGCGCCTCCGCCGCGGAGGCGCAGGCGGGCAGGAGCGCGGCGAACATCGCGTAAAGAGCCGGTTTCATATGGCGCGCCCGCGCGGACCCCGCGGCTGGTTCAGCGCTTCATCTCCTTGTACCAGTCCTCGTGGCCGTAGAGCTTGTGCGCGCAGGTCTCGCACAGGCCGTGGGTGAACTTGGCGTCGGACCTGCGCTCGAAATAAGACTCCACCTGCTCCCAGTAGCCCTTGTCTGACCGTATCTTCTTGCAGCTGGCGCAGATCGGTATGAGGTCCTGGAGCGTCTTCACTTCCCTGATCGCCTCTTCCATCTTGCGCCGTTCCGAGATGTCCCTCACCACCGCCAGGAAATATTCCCTGCCCTCGTGCGAGACGGCCGTGACGCTGACCTCCACGGGGAAGAAGGAGCCGTCGCGGCGGCGGTCCCTGCTCTCGAAAAGCAGGGCCCCCTTTTCCCGCACCTTCCGCGCGAACTTTTCGAACGAACCCGGGTCTTCCCCCTCCCCCCACACGTCCCAGACCTTCATGGAGAGAAGCCTTTTCTTTGAGTAGCCCAGGTTCTCGCAGGCGGTGGCGTTGACGTCGAGTATGGCCCCGGTGGCGGGATCGACTATGAAAAAGCCGTCGGTCGACCGCTCCATCAGGTTCCTGAAGAGGGCCAGCTGTCTCCCGGTCCTGCGTATCTCGGTGATGTCGTTTATAACTCCCACCAGGAATGGCCGTCCGTCATGGCCGGTGAAAAGCCTTTTGGTGGTTATGATGGCGTGCTCGACGCCCTTTGAGTCGGTGAACTTCTCCTCGTTGACGTTCTCGCGCCCCGTCCGGAAAACTTCCTCGTCCTTCGAGTGGAATATGTCGGCCTGTTCTTTCGGAAAGAAATCATGATCGGACCTTCCGATCAGCCTGGCGCGGGGATAGCCCATGAAACGGCAATAGGCGTCGTTGAGCATTATCCATTTGTGCGAGCGGTCCTTGACGAAGACCGGCGACCCTACGGTGTTGAGGACCTGCTCCAGTTCCAGGCGGGCCTGCGCCAGGGCCGTCTCCGCGTTCTTGGCCCGCGTGATGTCCTCGAACAGGATGCCGACGCAGTCGCCCGGCAGCGGGAAAGCGTTGAAAGAGTACCAGGCCGGCTTCAGCCCCGGCTGTCCGTAGAGGAAGTCGGATATGCGCAGGGGCTTCTGCTTAATCACAACTTCCCGGTACTTTTTGTGTATGCCCATCTTCCCCAGGCCGGGGAAGATGTCGAGTATCCGCTTGCCGACCATGGCGGACCGTTTCATCCCGACCAGGCGCGCCCCGGCGGGATTCGCGTCCGTCATGCGCAGGCTGGCCGGGTCGGCGCGGTCCTCCAGGCAATATACGTAGAGCCCGGTGTCGGTGTTGGCGAGTATGTCGGCGTAAAGCGATTCCGGTCTTTCCGGTCCGCGGTTCTCTTTTTTTACGGCTTTCCGCATTTTCCCTCCCCGCCCCCCGGCGGACCGCGTCCAAGCGGATTGATTCATTTTATATATCATTTGGCCGGCTTTCAAGGTTTTTTTTAAGCGCCCCGGGTTTTGGTAAGATATCTCCGATGAAGACGTTCGACGTGGCGATCATAGGGGCCGGCATCACCGGGGCGGCGCTGGCGCGGGAACTGTCGCGCTACCGTATTTCCGTCCTCCTGCTGGAGAAGGAGGCCGAGCCGGCCTTCGGCGTCTCCAAGTCCAACAGCGGCATAGTTCACGCCGGGACCCAGAACCCGCCCGGCACGCTCAAGGCCCGCCTCTGCGTGGAGGGCAACCGCCTGATAGCCGGCCCCCTCTCCGCCGAGCTCGGCCTGGATTTCGTGCGCTGCGGCCAGCTCATAGCCGCCTTCGGCCCCGGCGACCTGCCGCGGCTGGAGCGCATAAAGGCCGAGGGCGAGGCCATGGGAGTCGAAGGCCTGGGGATCGTGGACCGGGACTGGCTCGACGCCAATGAACCGAACCTCTCCCGCGAAGTGACGGCCGCCCTGCTCTGCCCCACGGCGGGCATGATCAGCCCCTACCGTTTCGTCCACGCCCTGGTGGAGAACGCAGTCGGGAACGGCGTAGTCCTGCGCGCGCTCGCCCCCGTCACCGCCATAAGCCGCGGCCCGGACGGCGTCTTTTCCCTGGCCGCCGGCGGAGAGGATCATAAGGCCCGCTTCGTGGTAAACGCGGCCGGTCTGTACGCCGACGACGTCGCCGCGCTTGCGGGACTTCCTCCTTACCCGATACGGCCGCGCAAGGGAGAGGAATACCTTCTCGACCGCAAGCGCGAGCATATCGCCAACCGCATAATCTTCCCCCTTCCCTCCGGCAAGTCCAAGGGTATCCTCGTCATAAAGACCTCCGACGGCAACCCGATGATAGGGCCTACCGCTCACGACGCGGACGACCGCGGGGACCTGTCAACTACCGACGAGGGGCTCGCCGAGGTGCTGGAAGGCGCCCGCCGTCTCATGCCCTCCGTGAACAAGTCCGACATCATCGCCTATTTCGCCGGCCTGCGCCCGGCCTCCGGCGACGATTTCATCGTTCGCCACGAGGCCGCCGCGCCCGGTTTCTTCAGCGCCGCCGGCATACAGTCGCCCGGTCTTACGGCCGCCCCGGCCATAGCCCTCATGCTCAAAGGCCTTATGGCGGAGCGTGGCCTGCGCCTGGAGCCCAGGGACGATTTCAGGCCGCTACGCGTGAAGCCGGTGCACCTTTTCCAGGTCTCGCCGGAGCGCACGCGCGAGCTCATCAGGGAGGACCCGGGCTACGGCGACATAGTCTGCCGCTGCGAGCTGGTCTCCGCCAGGGAGGTGCGCGACGCCATAAAGCGGGGCGCCCGCACTCTCGACGGGATCAAGTTCCGCACGCGCGCCCAGGCGGGCCGCTGCCACGGCGGCTTCTGCACCACAAGGCTGATGAAGATCATGCAGGAGGAGCTGGGGGCCGGCGCGACGGAAATAACCAAGCGCGGGCCCGGCTCCGAGATAATAAAGGACGAAAGGAAATGATATGGCCGAAACACCGAGGATAATCTACATGAGGCCCACGGCTAAGAAGGACAGGCGGCTCCTCCGGACCGCGCTGGGAGTGCCGGTCCGGCGCGGCCGCGCCGTGTTCGACCTGTACCTGAACTGAGATGCGGACGAGGGACCTTGTCATCGTGGGCGGAGGCCCGGCCGGCATGGCCGCGGCCCTGGCCGCGCGCGGCGCCGGGGTCCGCGACATACTCCTGCTTGAGCGGGACCAGCATCTGGGCGGCATACTCAACCAGTGCATACACCCCGGCTTCGGCCTGCACCGCTTCAAGGCCGAGCTGACGGGCCCGGAGTACGCCGACAGGTTCGCCAGGATGACCGCCGCCGCGCCGGAGATAGAGGTGAGCCTGCGCTCCTTCGTGGTCAGGCTGACCCCGGAACGCCGGGTCTCATACCTGAAGCCGGGCGCGCTTGAGGAGGTTCAGGCCCGCGCCGTCATAATGGCCACCGGCTGCCGCGAGCGCACACGCGAGATGATACCCATCCCCGGCACCCGCCCCGCCGGCGTTTACCCGGCCGGTCTCGCCCAGAAGATGGTGAACATGGAAGGCTGGATCCCGGGCCGCGAGGCTGTAATAATCGGCTCCGGCGATATAGGCCTGATCATGGCGCGCCGCATGGCCCTGGAAGGAGTCAAAGTCCGCGCGGTCATCGAGATACAGGACAAGACCAGGGGCCTCGTGCGCAACGTGGTCCAGTGCCTGGAGGATTTCGGCATCCCCCTCTACATGCGCCACAAGGTCGCCCGCATCTACGGCCGGGACCGGGTGGAGGGAGTGGATGTCGTCAGGGTGGACGATAATTTCGCCGCGGTACCCGGCTCCGGGTTCAGCATTCCCTGCGACACGGTGCTGGTCTCGGTCGGCCTTATCCCGGAGAACGAGCTGCTGGAGGCGGCCGGCGCGGCGATAGACCCCGCGACCAACGGGCCCGCCTCGGCGGAGCTCAACCGCACTTCCATACCGGGAGTCTTCGCCTGCGGAAATTCTTTCAAGGTCTACGACCTGGTCGACTGGGTAAGCCGGGACAGCGAACTGGCCGGCAGGGCGGCCGCCGAATACCTGGGGGCCGGGCGATGAAGAGGGCCATGACCTGCATAGAGTGCCCGCGCGGCTGCGCGCTGGAAGTCACTCTCGAGAGCGAATGGAAGGTCTCGGCCGTGGCGGGACACCAGTGCCCGCGCGGCGAGAAATACGCCAGGCAGGAGGTCGAGGCCCCGATGCGCACGCTGACGACCGCCGTACTTACCCGCGGGCTGGAGCTCAGGATGCTCCCGGTGCGCACCTCCGCCCCGATCCCAAAAGGCCGGCTCATGGAAGCGATGGCCGCCGTCAAGGCGATGGTCGTCGAAAAACCCGTCGAGGCCGGCCAGGCGGTAGCCACTGATTTCCTCGGCCTGGGCGTCGACCTGGTCGCCACCCGCGGCCTCGGTCCTGCGGCCTGAGCCTGGGCCCTTTTTCCCTTCCGCCTGGGCCCTTGGACACTTTCTCCCCGCCTCCGCAGGGCTTATACTGTATCCATGGTCTATTCCTCATTGATTCCCGCCCTGTTTTTAGCCATCCTGTCCTCTTCCGTTTCCGCTTCCGGTAATCCCGGCGCCTATGAAAGGCTGGCGGCCGAGGCCGGCCCGGCCGGCGTCGAGGTTCCCGAAGCGGTGCCGCTCCCGTACCGGGGCGGCGGCTCCGGCGACGCCGGCAGGCCGGGAAGTTTCGCCGAGGCGGCCGGGCGCTCCTTCCGGCGCCTCCCCAACCATATCACGATCTACGCCATCCCCTCCCCTTATCCGATGGACTGGAGCACGCTGGGCTCTCTGGCCGTTTCTTTCGCCCGCAACCAGGCCGCCGTGAAACTGCTGGGACAGACCAACGCCATCGGGCACGTCGCCTTCGAGATCGGCTGCACGCTGCCGGACGGCCGCCGGGACGTGATAGTAACGGGTCAGGTCCCTTCCGACGGCATGGGCGGCTTCTCCGACCAGGTCATGGCCGGCGCCGGTTATTCGGCCTTTTTCGGACATGTGCCGGGAAGGCTGCAGACCCGCGCTGAACTGGAAAAGCAGATGGACTCCCTCTCCAACCAGGAGGACGAGGTCGCTTTCCTGACGCTGAAGCTGTCCCGCGAGTCCTGCCTCGAGGCCCAGCGCTATATACGGGCCTACGACGCGGAGGACGTGGATACGCGCTACGGCCTGGGCGTCAGGCCTCTCTACCGCGAGGGCGGCGGCTGCGCCAACGTGGGAGTGAGCGCCGTGCAGGTGGCGGGACCGGGAGATTTCCCCTCGCTGTCCCGCTCCTGGAGCCGCACTTTCTACATCCCCGAAAAACTGCTGGGAGGGCCGCAGGACCCGGTCGGGGCCGCCGATGTCGCCTCCCATCTGCGCTATGACTGGACCCGGAAACCGGCCGGCCCGTACCGGACTCTTTTCTTCTACGACCCTGACCTGATATACAAGTGGATACGCGCCCCCAAGCCCGGCCAGCCCGCCTGGGATAATTCTCCCCCCAGGTACGAAAGGTACTCCGTCAACAGCGCCGCCGGGCTGACGGTGGATTATTCCTCCGATTCCCGGCCTACCGCCTGGTGGCTCAACGACTGAAGCGGCGGAGCGCGCCGCGGCCCGCCGGCGACGGCGGGCCTTTTTATTGGTAAAATCTGCCTATGGACGCGTACGTCTCTTTCGTCAGGGATAACCCTTTCCTCAGCGCCATCCTCCAGTTCGCCGTCCTCGGGACGCTGGGGGAGGCCGCGGCGGCCTGGATGCGCGAGCGCCGCTTCTTCGTTCCCTTCCCGCCCCGCGTCGCGCTTCTCAAGGCCCTGGGCTGGTCGGTACTTGCCGTCTTCATAAAATACGCTTTCGCCGGTTTCACGGCCTTCGTGGCCGGCCTTTCCGCGAGGGGCCTGCTCCCGGCGGAACTCGGCCCCTTCGCCTTCGCGTTCGCGGTCTCGCTCTCCATGAACCTGCAGTTCGGGCCCTTCCTGGTCATCGTCCACCGCCTGATCGACAACGCCATAGACGGCCGGCGCAACTGGGGCGGCATCGACAAGGCCCTGCTGTCGCTGCTCTGGTTCTGGGTGCCGGCGCATACCGTCACCTTCACGCTCCCCGAGGATTTCAGGATAGGACTGGCGGCCGTCTGGTCGCTGGCTCTCGGAATGATACTGGGTTTTTACGGCCGGCCCGCCGGGGCCGGGGAGGCGCTTCGTGAATGAGATGAGAACTTCTTCCTTTACCCTGCCGGTCCTCATACTGGTATTCCTTTCGATATTCACTGTGATGGTCTGGCCTTACCTTGTCACGCTCCTCATGGGCGTGCTGCTGGCCATACTGACGCGGCCCCTGCACGAGTTCTTCGCCGGCCGGGGCGCGGGCCCCAGGACGGCCGCCGCTCTCTCGATGCTTATCATACTGCTCGCCATAATCGGGCCGCTGGTAGGCTTCGCGGCGGCGGCTATAAACCAGGGCATCGCTCTGGCTAATTATCTTTCGGGCGAGAGGGGCGCCGGTTTCCTCGCCTCCGCGGCCGATATGTTCCTCTCCTTCAAGCCGCTGCGCTGGGCGGTTCAGGACCCCGCCGAACTGCAGGAAAAGGGCCGGCAGTTCCTGGCCAGCGCCGGCGGCGCCCTCAGCAAGGTGATACTGGTGCAGGCGGCGGCCCTGCCCGAGATGGCGCTCAAGATCGCCCTGGCGATGCTGACCTGGTTCTTCCTCCTCGTCGAGGGCGGCGTTTTCGCGGACTGGCTGACGGCCAGGGTGCCGATGGAGGCGAAACTACGGGCGCGCCTGACGGCCTCTTTCCGTGCCACGGCCGCCTCGACGGTCTGGGCCACCTCGGCCGCGGCCGCCGCCCAGGCCCTGGTGGTGATGGCCGGCTTCTGGCTGCTGGATATTCCCGGGATCTTCCTGGCGGGAGGCGCTACCTTCATATTTTCATGGATCCCCATACTCGGCAGCGCGCCGGTATGCCTGGCGGGGGCGGTCTACCTGTATTTCGCCGGCTCCATTCTGGGCCTGGCCGGGATGGGCGTGGTAGCGGTGATAGCCGGGCTTACGGACAATGTCGTGCGCCCGATAGTGATGAAGGGGAGCGGCGACATGCACCCGCTGCTGGCGCTGGTCTCCATCTTCGCCGGCATAAGGATGTTCGGTATTCTGGGAGTTATATTCGGCCCCATCGTGGCGGCCATGCTGCTGGCCCTTCTCAACTCCACGGTAAAGGACCCGGCGGAGGAACTTTCGTCAGGCGGGCGCTAGGGACTCCAGGTCCCTGAGAAGTTTCTTCGTGACCTTGAGCCTGTACCAGTGGGCCGTGGCCGCGTTGCAGGAGTGGCCGGCCGGGCACACTTTCTTGAAGCCGAAGCGCAGGTGGCAGCAGATGGTGACCAGGTTGCCGTCGTCGCAGGCGTACCAGATCTCTTTAGCCCCCCGCTCCGTAGCGTAGCGTATCCGGGCCGCCGTCAGGCGCTTCGCGATGCCCCTTTCCCTGAACTCCGCGGCCACCCTCAGGCCGTCCATGACCCAGCGTTCGCCGTCGAAATAGATCTCGCTGTGGCCAGCCAGCTTCCGGCCCGCCCAGGCCGCGAAATAGGCGTGCTCCGCCCCGCGCCTGTCCGGGCGCGGGCAGTCGGCGTAGAAAGCCTTGAAGGCCCTGCGCCAGGAGGCGTCCTCGCCTGCGACGCGGGCTACTTTTATGCCCGGTTCTTCGGTTGCCATGCAGAACGATTATAGTAAAGCGGAGGCTCCCTGTCACATGCCGATGGTCCCAGCCGGGCATAGGCCGAAATAGCCGCCGGGACCGGGACCTATGCCCGATACGGCGGCGCTCCGCCATACGTAGAATCTATACATGATAAAAACCGCCATAACCCTGCTCGTCGCCCTCTTCCAGGTCTCCCTTTTCTCCCCGCCCGCCCGCTCCGCCGGCTTCGCCCTGGACGCCCTGTCGGCCGCCGAAGTCCCGTTCCTTTCCCCGCTGCGCGACCTGCCCCCCGCCGCCGCGAAGGCGCGCTTCGACCATACCGGGCTGCCCTATCATCTTTTCTCCGAAGAGACGGCCATCACGCCGGTGCTGGTCCGCGCCATAAACACCGTTCACGCCACGCTCGACGTGGCCCTCTACAACCTGCAGCTCTCCGAAGTCGTGAACGCCATGATCGCCGCCCGCGACCGCGGCGTACGGGTCCGCGTGGTCCTGGACGCGAAGCACGTTTTCCCCAAGCGCAACGCCGACATACAGCGCCTGCTGGACGCGGGCATGGACGTCCGCGTCATGAACGGCCGCGGCCGCAGCGGGGCGATGCACAACAAGTACGCCATATTCGACGGGGTCGGCCTGCAGACAGGCTCGGCCAACTGGACCTTTTTTGCGGAGTCCGCCAGCCACGAGAACATGATGTTCATCTACGATCCTTACACGATCGCCGGCTACCAGGCCAACTTCGAGTGGATGTGGAACCAGTCCCGCCTGGCCTCGAGCCCCGACGCCCAGGCGCCCCCGGCCGGGCCCGTCCCGGCCGACCCTTCCCCTTCGCTCTATTTCAACGGCGCCTATCTCCCGCGCTACGCCTTCTCCCCCCGCGGCGGCACCGAGGCCGCTATAATAAAGGCCCTCGACGCCTCCCGCTCGGAGATCAAGGTCGCCATGTTCACCCTCACCTCCGAGCCCGTCATGGAGGCCCTCAAGCGCGCCGCGGCGCGCGGAGTAACGGTAAAGCTCATGCACAATGCCGGCTCCAGTTTCCCTTTCTTCCAGGAAGCCCTGAAGAGCCGTTTCGACCTGCGCTTCTCCGGCGGCAGGACCGAGCGCGGCCAGATGCACAACAAGTTCGCGGTACTCGACGGGGCCCTGCTGATAAACGGGGCCCATAACTGGACCAACATGGCCGAGAACAACAACACCGAGAACACGATATTCACCACGGAGCCGTATTACGTGCATGTCTTCGGCGCCGAGTTCGACCGCCTTTTCGCCGGGGCCAAGCGTCCCTGATCCCCGGCCTGTTCCGCTGGAAAAAACCGTCTTTCCTGGTATAATTTGATTTATGAGGATTATCCTGCCGGCGTTGCCGCTGGTCCTGCTCTGGGTCCCCACCTCTTTCGCCCAGGTGACGGAAGAGCGGGTTCGCGGGGTGGAAGTGCGCGTTCAGCGCCTTGAGACCAGGGTCACGGCCCTGGAGGGGACGCGCCCGGCCGGCGGTGCCGCCGCGCCGGTGATACAGAAAGAGCCTGCCGTGCCTGTCATGGTGCAGTTCCTGCGCAAGCAGAACGTCGTGGAGGGCGACAAGTTCGGCCTCAGGCTTTTCCTTCACTTCCAGAACCTGTCCACGCGCACGCTGCGCTCCTTCAAGGGTCGGCTGGTTCTGAGCGGCGAGAAAGGAGAGGTCCTTTACGACAGGCCTTTCGCCTGGGACGAACCGCTGCTGGGAAGCGAGTCCATGGAGATAATGGTAACGGTCGTCGGCGGTTCCGACAAGGCTTACCTGCGGCTGCTGCGGGCCAAGGTCCTTAACGCCAGGCTGCAGAAGCAGGAAGCCGTTTATTGACGGTCCACGGGATCCGCCGCGCCGAATGAAAAAGGCCCGCGCCAGCGGGCCTTTTCTTTTCACGCGGCTCCGCCCCCTAGCAGTTCTTCGCCTTCCCCAGCATCATCTCCGAGAAATCGTCCAGGTGGCATTTCAGCCCGAGCCTGGCGCAGGCCGCGAAGAGTACCGCCATCAGCAGGTAGGACCAGAAGAAAGGAGAGGAGAGGTTGAGCCCGGCCGCCGCGGAGTGTATGAATCCCCCCCCGGCCAGCGCGGCGGCCGCGGCCGAGAACCAGGCCGCCGCCGCGTAGCGGCAGTCTATGAGCGAGGCGCATATCGCGCCCCAGAGAAGCCCCGAGATTATCGCCCCCTGGCTCAGCGCCGCGAGCCCGGCCAGGTGAAGGCCGCCGGTGGCGAGCAGGTGGTCTTTGAGCGCCTGCGGCACGGAGCCGGCGGCCAGGCCTGACAGGAATTCTCCCGTCCCGCCCGCCGCGCCGAGCCCGGCCGCGTAGCCGCCGACGCCGCTCATGGCCCCGCTGACCTGCTTGTAGACCAGGTCGGCCACGTGGGGCACGAGGGCGATGGAGACGGCCAGCGCGTGCGAGGGTTTCACGCAGATATACGCCTGCGCCGCTATTATCATGGCGACGAAGACGAGTATGGGCGCCACGGCAGCCACGGGGATCAGGCCGTAGAGGAAATTGACCAGGCCCGAGACCGAGGCGAGAAAGAGAACGGCGCCGACGGCCAGCGCGTAGCCGCTGCGCGCGCCCAGGCGCTTATACGCCGGGTGGCCGATATACACGGTAGTCGGGAAAGGCGAGCCGAAAA
The DNA here is from genome assembly GCA_031082205.1 of Elusimicrobiales bacterium. Lineage (GTDB taxonomy): Bacteria > Elusimicrobiota > Elusimicrobia > Elusimicrobiales > UBA9959 > UBA2231. The sequence goes on along the minus strand of JAVHLJ010000001.1, from coordinate 99,729 downwards.
GCCCGCCGACTATCGTGCCCAGCCCGTCGATGACCTGGGTCCGGCGCACCGGGTACCTGTCGCCGGCGGCCTCGGCCGACTCGACATTGTTCATGGTCTCTATGAAATTGTAGATCTCTATCGGCAGTATCACCGCTATTATAGCCGGGTTGTTCATTATTATCTTCAGGCCGGCCATCAGGTCTCCGGGCAGCAGCAGCGGCGGGTGGAAGCCGACGCCCGCCGCGGAAACCTTGGAGGCCCCGGTGGCCAGCGCTACCGCCGTGCCGGCCAGTATGGCCGCCAGGCCCGCCGGCAGCCCGAAGGGCAGCCGAACCCCGGCGACCAGTCCGAGGAGGACTATGGAAAGAGAGACGAAGCCGATGAGCGGGTGCTCCATGATCTCGGCGAACGGGATGACGGCTATCCAGACGATGGCGATGCCGGCCAGGGTCCCCAGCATCCCGGCGCGCGGGGTATGGCGCTTTATCCAGGGGCCGACGAGGCCGCCTGCCATCTCCAGCAGGCCGCCGATGAAAGCCGCCGCTATGCCGCATTGCCAGGCGGCCACCGGATCGCCGGTCTTGAAATAGACCGGCCCCATCACCCCGAAGAGATAGACGAACATGATGGGGGTCGAGATGCCGTAGGGCAGGGCGGTGACGTCGTCGCGCTTTTCTTTTTCCGCCAGTCTCATCGCCATCCAGGCGTAGGCCGCGGTGCCGGCCACCAGCGCCGCGCCGATGCCGGGCACTATCCTGCCGAAGACCACCTCGTCGGGCATCCGGAATACGCCCTTGCAGACGCCGGCGATGATGACGATATTGGCCAGGTTGTCGGCCAGCAGCGCCCAGAAGCCGGAGAAGTCCCCCCTGCCGAAGAGGCGGGAGAGCTTCACGCCGGCTCCTTTATCTTCCCCGTCAGCATGTCGCAGGCGAGCATCCCCGAGAGCGCCACCATGGGCATACCGGCGCCTGGATTGACGCTGCCCCCTGCGAAGAAGAGGTTGGGGTACCTGGCGCTGCGCTTGGGCGCGCGGAAAGCCCCGTTCTTTTTCCGGTCCGAGACCACGCCGTATATGGACCCCTTGTTGGAATTGTACATCGCCTTTATGTCGTCGGGCGTCAGCAGGTCCTCGGTCATTATCCGCGAGCGCAGGCCGGTCAGGCCCATCCGCTCCAGCTTGGCCAGCGTCACGTCCCTGAAGGCGGCGTAATCGGAGCGGGTATAGGGCTTCTCGTCCCTTATGTGCGGTATATGCGGCAGTATCTTTAGCACCGAGCAGCCGGGCGGCGCCGCCGACGGGTCGGTGACGCAGGGCGCGACCAGGTAGATCGTGGGGTCGGAGGACAGTTCCTTCTTCCTGAAGACCGCGTCGAAATGCTCCCGCGGCGAACCGGAATAGAAGAAATTGTGATGGGCCAGCTGCGGATAGGAGCCCTTTATTCCCAGGTCGATGACGAGCCCCGAGCAGGCCGGCTCGAACTTGTCCAGGGTCCGCATGAAGCTTTCGTCCTCGCCCAGCAGCTCCCGGTAGGCCGGTATCACTTCCATGTTCGAGACCACCGCGTCGGCCTCGCAGCGCCCCCCGCCCTCCAGCCGCACGGCGGAGACGCCCGCCCCTCCCCTTTCCAGGGCCTCGGCCCGGACGCCGTAGCTTATCTCGACCCCCTTGTCCCTGGCCAGCCGCTCCAGCGCCAGCGCCATCCGGTACATGCCCCCGGTGACGTACCAGAGCCCGTAGCCGAACTGAACGTGCGGCAGCAGGTTCATGGTGCCGGGGGCGTCGTAGGGCGAGGACCCGACGTACTTGATGAAGTAGTTGAGCGCGTCCACGAGGCGCGGGTCCTTCACGTGCCTGCGAACGCCCGCGTCCATCGAGCGCGCCCAGTCGAAGCCCAGCAGGGCCTTGAGGCTGCCGTAGCCGGCGCGCATCTCCCCCAGGTCGTCGTAGCCGTACCTGAAATAGCCCTCCTCCGTCAGCAGGCTCTGCCGCCGGGAGTATTCCAGGAAGGAGTGGAAGCCGCGCCCGCCGTCGGGGAATTTCCTGAGTTCCGCCTCCATCAGGCGCGAGTCCGGAGTGAAGTCGAAAGTGAAGCCGCCCTCGAAGAAGTTGCGCCAGTGGGGCCGCAGCTCCTCTATGGCGACATAGTCCTCCATCCGCCTGCCCGCGCGCGCGAAAAGGTCGCGGAAGATCTGCGGCATCGTCAGGATGGACGGCCCGAGGTCGAAGCGGAAGCCGTCCTTCTCCAGCTGGTTGAGCTTGCCGCCCGGGCCCTTGTTCTTTTCGAAAATTTTGACCGACCAGCCTTCGCAGGCCAGCGATACCGCCGCGGCCAGACCGCCGATGCCCGCTCCTATCACCGTCGCCCTTTTAGTCCCGGTCATTATCTTTCCCCCTGTTCACCCTTTCCTTTATCTTCCGCGCGGCCCCCAGGGCCCTGCGCCACGCCCCCGGAGAGAAAGTCCCGAAGAGGGCCGTCATCGAATCCTTCATGGCGCCGTAGAGTTCCGCGCCGTAAGGGAACCAGTTCGCTTCCGAAGGCGTCCCGGAGAAGTTCTCCATCACCGACACCGCGCGGGAGAACTCCAGGAGGCCCTCCGGCCCGTGATAGCGCCCGAAGCCGCTGGATTTGACGCCGCCGAAAGGCAGGTAGGGGCTGCCCACCTGCCTTATTACGTCGTTGACGCTTATCGAGCCGGCGTCCAGGGCGGCCGCGACTCTCGCGGCCCGCTCCCGGTCGCTTGTCCAGACGCTGGCCGCCAGGCCGCTGTGATGGGCGTTGGCCAGCGCTATCCCCTCTTCCTCGGTATCGAAAGGCAGTACGGCCGCGGCGGGGCCGAAGATCTCCTCGTTCATCAGCCGGCAGCCGGGCGGCGGGCCTGCCACTATCACGGGGTAAAGCAGTCCGTCCTCGTATCTCAGCGGCGTGACGAGTTCCCCGCCGCCGTCGGCGGCCTCGCGCGCCATGGCCATGACGGCCCGCGCCTTGTCCTCCGATATCATCGGCCCGTAGTCGCCGTCGGCGCCGCCCGGACGGACCGCGAGGGCGGCTCTTTTGAAGGCCGCCAGGAAATCCGGGTAAACGGCCCGCTGGACGAGGATGCGCTCGACGGAGACGCAGACCTGTCCCGAATTGCAGAAGGCCCCGTAGGCGGCGCCCTGCGCCGCGCGCTCCAGCCCGGCGTCGGCGAAGACCAGCATCGGCGACTTGCCGCCGAGCTCCAGGCAAAGAGGGACGGCCTTTTCCGCGCAGAGCCTCATGACTGCCCGGCCGCCCGCCGCTCCGCCCGTGAAGAAGACCTTGTCGGGGCCTTCCGAAACGAGTGCGGCGGCCTCGTCCCTGCCCCCCTCCCTGACGATGAGCAGGTCGGGGTCGGCGCCGGCGGCGGCGAAGAGCCGCTCCAGCAGCGCGCCGGTGCCGGGGGCCAGTTCGGACGGCTTGACCACCGCCGCGTTGCCCGCGGCCAGGGCGGTAATGGCCGGCACGAAGGTCAGCTGGAACGGGAAATTAAACGGGCCGATTATCAGCACGGCCCCGTAGGGCCTGTATTCCACGCGGGAGCGGGAGCCGGAGAAGAAGAAAGGCGTAGGCCTCGCCCGCGCCGAGAGGATACGGCCCCCCTCCTTCTCGTAATAGCGGAGCAGCTCGAGGGCCGGGTAGATCTCGCTCATCAGCGCCTCGGCGCGCGGCTTGCCGGTGATCCGGACGATGTCGCCAGCGAGCCCGTCGAGGTCCGCGACCATGGCCAGCCGCAGCCGCCGAAGCAGCTCCGCGCGCGCCCCGGGCCCGGCCATGCGCAGCCGCGCCGAGGCCGCCCTGGCCCTGGCGACCGCTGCCCCTTTCAAGCTTTCACCTCCCGCTTTTCGCCGAGGAAGGACGGCTCGCTGAAGGGCACGCCGTGCTCGCGGCAGAGCAGGTTGGAGGTTATGCGGGCCGACTCGTAGATGGTGGGCAGGCCGCTGCCGGGATGGGTGCCGCCGCCGACCAGCCAGCAGTTGCGCAGTTCCTCGAACTTGTTGCGCGGCCTCAGGTAGAGCATCTGGCTCAGCTTGTGGGAGAGGTTGAACGTGGCGCCCTTGTACACGCCGTACTCGTCGCGCCAGTCGGCCGGGGTTATGACGCGCTCGGCCTGTATGTGGTTGCGCAGGCCCGCGAAGCCGGCCCGCTCCTCGGCCAGCCGCAGCGCCAGTTCGCGCAGGCGGGGCTTTTCCGCGGCCCAGTCCGTGCCGCCGTCGAGGTTGGGCACCGGGACCAGTATGTATATCGTCGATTTGCCGGGCGGGGCCAGGGTCGGGTCGGTGACCGAGGCGTTCTGCACGTAGACGGAGACGTCGCCGGAGAGCGCCTTGCGGCGGAAGATGTCCTCCACGTTGGCGCGGTAGTCGGCGGCGAAGGCGATGGTGTGATGCGGCAGGCCGGCGTAGACCTTGTCCACGCCCAGGTAGAGCATGAAGGTGGAGCAGGAGAACTCCCGGGCCTGCAGCTTCTCCGGGGAATACTTGGAGAGGGCGCCCTTCTCGAAGAGAGTGGTCATGGCGTGGCCGAAGTCGGCGTTTATGACCACTTCGTCGCAGCGGAAGACCTCGCCGCTCCGGAGCTCCGCTCCCCGCGCGGCGCCGCCCTCGGTTATCACGCGCCGCACCGGCGAGGAGAGCCTTATCTTCGCCCCGTTGGCCTCGGCGGCCCTGGCCATGCCCGCGGAGATGGCGTTGAGCCCGCCCTGAACGTGATAGACGCCGTAGGCGTGCTCTATGTAGGAGAGCATGGTGAAGAAGCCGGGGCAGTCCCAGGGCGACATGCCCAGGTACTTGGCCTGGAAGGTGAAGGCCAGCTTGAGCTTGTCGCTGCGGAAGTATTTGCCCAGCACGTCGAAGACCGACCTGCCGATGTCCAGGTAAGGTGCGGCCTTGAGCAGCGGCAGGCTGAACAGCGAGCCGAGCGAGGAATAATCCTTCTGTATGCAGGGGAAAAGCTTGTCGAAACGGGCCTTCTCGTCGGCGAGGAACCGGTCCAGGCCGGCCTCCTCCCCCGGGAAGGCCCGGGCTATCTCGGCGCGCATCCTGGCCGGGTCGGCCGAAGGCCTCAGGTCCCTGTCGTCGAAGACCAGCCGGTACATCGGGTCCAGCCGGGTGAAGGAGAGGTAATCGTCTATGTTGCGCCCTGCCTCCTCGAACATCTCGCGCAGGATGAAATTGAGCATCAGGAAGGTCGGGCCGGTGTCGAAGCGGAACTCTCCCAGCCGCAGTTCCGCGTTGCGCCCCCCCACCCGGTCCTTCGCCTCGAAGACGGTGACGTCGAAGCCCCGCGCCGCCAGTATCATGGCCGCGGTGAGGCCTCCCGGCCCCGCCCCGATGACCGCTATTTTTTTAGGCATCACTCCCCCCCCGTATCTTAATCCAGGACGAAAGTCTCTCCAAGCCCCGGTTTCTCTATGCCGCCGTATCCTTCGGCGGCCAGGGCCTCCGCCAGCGCGTCGCGCTGCGAGTCCTCGCCGTGCACCAGGAATATCTTCCGCGGCCTTCTTTCAAGGCCTTTGACGAAAGCGAGGATGTCGTCGCGGTCGGCGTGCGAGGAGAAATGAGGCATGGTCTCCACCGAGGCCGCCACCTCGTGCTCGAGGCCGAAGATGCGCACTTTTTTCTGTCCGTCCTGCAGCCGGCGGCCCAGCGTGCCCGCGGCCTGGTAGCCGACCATCAGGATCACCGTGTTCTCCTGGCCTATATGGTTGCGCAGGTGGTGAAGCACCCGTCCGCCTTCGCACATGCCGGAGGCCGAGATTATTATCATGGGGCCCGGCTTGTCGTTGAGGGCCTGGGACTCTTCCTTGGAACGCACGTACTTTATGAAATCGAAGCCGAAGGGGTCCCCGTCCCGGCCCGCGTAGGCCTTGAAATCCCTGTCGAAGGCGTGGCCGGACAGGTGCTTTTTGAATACCTCGGTTATGTTTACGGCCATCGGGCTGTCCACGTAGACCGGTATGCGGGGGACGGAAGGGTCGTTGCGCAGCCTGTCGAAGGCCACTATTATCTCCTGCGAGCGCTCAAGGGCGAAGGCGGGGATGATGATCCTGGCGCCGGTCTTCTCCGCCCGGCGCAGCAGGTCGGCCAGCCTGGAGTCTATGCCGGCGGCCGGCTCGTGGGTCCGCCCCCCGTAAGTGGACTCCATGACGAGGTAGTCCACGTCCGGCGGGGGCTCCGGGGGCCGCATGAGCGGCACTTCCCGCCTCCCCAGGTCGCCCGTGTAGAGCAGCCTGCGGGGGCCGGACGGACCGTCGAAATCCACCTGTATCATCGACGAGCCCAGCACGTGCCCGGCGTTGAGGAAGCGGGCCCGGGCTCCGGCCGCGGGGCTTACGACCTCGCCGGGCTCGCAGGGGCGCAGGAGCGCCAGGGCCTGTTCGGCCTCTTTCTCGCCGTAGAGAGGTTCTATGGTCTCGCCGTCGGCCGCGTGGATCTTGTTGAAGAACTTCGCGTCGGCTTCCTGCAGCCTGGCCGAGTCCATGAGCATGATGGACAGCAGGTCCGCGGTCTCCCTGGTGGCGATCACCGGCCCCGCGAAGCCGTCCCCCGCCAGGCGGGGCAGCAGGCCGCAATGATCGATATGGGCGTGGGAGAGAAGCACCGCGTCGGGGTAGGCGGGAGGAAAAGGGAAGTTGCGGTTCTTGAGCAGGGCCTCGGCGCGCCGGCCCTGGAACAGGCCGCAGTCCAGCAGCAGGGCGGAACCGGCGGTTTCCAGCAGATGCCGGGAGCCGGTGACCTCGCCGGCCGCGCCGTGGAAGGTGATCCGGGCTGTACCTCCCGGAGCCGCCATCGCTATCTCCGCCTGCCGCCGAAGGAGCGGCGGCGGCCTGCGCCCTGGTTCCAGCCGCGTCCCGTGGCAACGGTATTGCGCACGTCCCAGAACTCGGCGGGCTGTATCTCGGGATGGGTGACCACGTTGAGCTTGGACTTGATCAGAGCCTCTATGCTGCGCACGTCCGGGCCCTGGTCGGGGGTGGCGAAGGTTATGGCAAGGCCGGGCTGACCCGCTCGGCCGGTGCGGCCGATGCGGTGCACGTAGCCGTCGTCCTCGTCGGGCAGAGTGTAGTTTATCACCAGCTCTATGCCGGTCACGTCTATGCCGCGCGCGGCGATGTCGGTGGCGACCAGTATGCGGTACTTGCCGCTCTTGAAGCCTTCGAGAGCCTCCTTGCGCTGGCCCATGGAACGGTCGGAATGCAGTTCGGCCACGCGGTGCTTCATGTGCGCGATGACCTGGGTGACCTTCATGGCGTCCTCCCGGGTGCGCACGAAGACCAGCACGCTGCCGGTGTACTTCTGCAGTATCTTTCCCAGCAGGGCGTATTTTAGTCCGTGGCCGACTATGTAGAGTTCCTGGCGCACCAGTTCGGACGCGGTGCCGGAGCGCGCCACCTCGATGCGTACCGGCAGGTGCATGTGGTCGGCGGCGAGCTTCATCACCTCGTCGGGCATGGTGGCGGAGAAGAGCATGGTCTGGCGCTTGCGGGGCAGCGCGCGCATGATGCGGTTTATCTGCGGCGCGAAGCCCATGTCGAACATCCGGTCGGCCTCGTCCAGGACCAGCACCTCCACGTCGTCGACGTGAACGGTGCCGCGCTCCATGTGGTCGAGGAGCCGCCCCGGCGTGGCTATGAGTATGCGCGGGCGTTTTTTCAGTTCCCGCATCTGCTTGTTCATTTCCTCGCCGCCTATCAGGCAGACGGCGCCCATGCCCATCACCGGCGCGAACTGCTTCATGACGTCGCTGACCTGCATGGCCAGTTCCCGCGTTGGCAGGAGGACCAGGCCCTTCTTGCCCTTGGTGGCCGCCAGCCGCTGTATCATCGGTATGGCGAAGGCGATGGTCTTTCCCGTTCCGGTCTGGGCCACTCCCACCATGTCCTTGCCTTCGGAAGCGATAGGGATGGATTGCTGCTGTATGGGGGTCGGCGTCACGAATTTTTTCTTGTCGAGTTCTTCCAGGAGGCCGGGGGCGATGCCCAGGCCGTAGAAGCCGGAAGTTTTCTTGCGGGTGAGGCCCAGTTTTTTAAGGGCTTTTTTTATGAACGCTTTCATTGTCGCTTTGGATCTCCGTACCGGTGGTTTATGGATAAAAAAATACCAAATTCCCGCGGCTTTTTTAAAGCCCGGGAGTTCTCTCAGCGCTTTCCCTTGCGGAAAAAGTCGTACCAGCGGGCTTTGGCCTTGGGCTGTTCCTCGCGCCCGGGCCCGGCCGGACGCCGGGATTGTTCCCCCCGACCCCTTGCCGGGCCGCGGCCGCCCTGCCCGTTCCACATGCCGGCGCGGTCTTCCGGGAAATAAGGCGAGTCCTCCACCCTTCCGCGCGAGCGGGGGCGGCCTCCCTCATTGTTGCCCTCGCCGCCGGGGCGCCTGGAATCCCGGCGGTCTTCCCGCCTGCCCTGGTTCCGCGAGTCGGCCCCCCCCCGGTGGGCGGGGCGCCCGGCCGATGGCCTGGACTGCCCAGGCTCGCGGCCTCCTTCGGGCCTGGGGCGGCCGGCGGCGGGACCTGGCCGGCGCTCCCTCTCCTGCCGGCCGCGGGGCTGCTGCCGCGGTCCGTGATGGTGAGCCGGTTTATCCTGGCCCGCCGGCGCGGGCTGCCGCTGCGGCTGGGGCGGCCTGGCGGCCCCGCCGTGCAGCGCGGAAGGCTTTATGTCGGGATGCGCCGCTACGCGCAGAGGCTTGCGTATCAGTCTTTCTATGGAGCGCACCATCTGTGCCTGGTCCGGGGTGGCGAAGCTTATCGCGTGGCCGGTCTTGCCCGCCCGTCCCGTGCGGCCTATCCGATGGACGTAATTCTCGTCCTCGTCGGGCAGATCGTAGTTGATGACCAGCTCTATGCCGGTGACGTCTATGCCGCGGGCGGCTATGTCGGTGGCGACCAGGACGCGGTACTTGCCGCTCTTGAAGCCCTCGAGGGCTTCCTTGCGCTGGTTGAGCGAGCGGTTGGAATGTATCTCCGCCGCGCTGTGCCCCATGTCGCGCAGGTCGCGCGCGACGCGCTTGGCGTGGTGCTTGGTGCGCATGAAGAGCAGGACGGGACCCCAGTGCTTGTCCAGCAGCTTGCCCAGCAGTTCGTTCTTCTCCGCGCGGCTGGCCACGACGTAGAGCTCCTGGTCCACGCCTTCGGCGGTGGTCCCGGAGCGGGCGACCTCCACGCGCAGCGGCAGCTTCATGTGGCGCGAGGCCAGCGACATTATGTCGTCGGGCATGGTGGCCGAGAAAAGCATGGTCTGCCTGTCCCTGGGGACTCCGGCCAGGATCTTCTCTATCTGCGGGGCGAAGCCCATGTCGAACATCCGGTCGGCTTCGTCCAGGACCAGCACGCTGATGTCGGAGAGCTTTACGGTGCGCTGGCCCATGTGGTCGATGAGGCGGCCGGGAGTGGCTATCAGCACCCTCGGCTGCTTGCGCAGGTCCTGCTGCTGCCGGCCTATGGATTCGCCGCCGATGAGCACCGAGGTCTGTATGCCGGCGGCGCGGGCGAACTTTTTGAAGACATCGTTGACCTGCAGCGCCAGCTCTCGCGTGGGCAGCAGTATCAGGCCCCGGCCGGGCAGGGCGGCAAGGCGCTGCAGCATGGGTATGGCGAAGGCGAGGGTCTTGCCGGTGCCGGTCTGGGCTATGCCCACGAGGTCCTTCCCCTCGCAGGCGGGCGGTATGGCCTTGTGCTGTATGGGGGTGGGGACGGTGAACTTGAGCCGGTCCAGCTCGGCGAGGAGGCCGGGGGCGATGTTGAGGCCGTAAAAGCCTGAAGGCGGGGGCGTCTTTATTTCTGTCATACTTGATTATCCCATATATGGCGCGCGATAGCCATCGCGGCGGTGACGCGGCCCGGTCATTTTTGGGATAATGTAGGCATATGGCACATTACTTCTTCGATTCGGCGGCCATCGCCTTCCTCGCGCTTTTCCCCATACTGAACCCGCCGGCCATGGCCCCCATATTCATGGACATGACTTCGTCTCTCTCCCCGTCAGACCGGCACCGCCTCGCGGGCCTGGTCGGCCGCTATACCTTCCTTTTCCTTTTCACCGTCCTCATCGCCGGCGGGTGGATGCTCAAGATATTCGGCATCTCCATCCCGGTCATACGCGTCGCGGGCGGGCTGCTCCTCTTCAATACCGCCTGGAAAATGCTCAACAACGAACCCAAGTTCTCTCGCGAGGAGCAGGAGGAGCTGAGTTCGAGGATGACCTCCCGCGCCTTCTTTCCAATGACCATGCCGGTAACGGCGGGGCCGGGGTCCATCGCCGTCACGCTTACGCTGGTGCCGGCCGGCTCGCTGCTGGCCGGCTCCACCTGGCTGAAGTTCGCGGGCGACGCCGCCGGCATAGCCCTGGCCGCCCTGGCCGTGTTCGTTTTCTACCGCTACTGCGACAGCATACTGCCGCGGCTGGGCCGCGCCGGGGAGCAGGTGATCTCCAAGATCTCGGCCTTCATACTCCTGGCCATCGGCGTGCAGATAATCTGGGAAGGGATAAAGGGGCTTGTCGCCGGTCAATGAGCGGTTTGATTTTGGTATAATTAAGCCGGCGTAAAGAATCGGCGGTGGAGGCAGCCTGACAAGGTTTTCCGCGGTCGCCACGATACTCTTCCTGATACCGGCCATCCCGGCCGGGGCCGCGTCCCCCTCCCCCTCGGAACAGCTTTTTTCCGGAATTTCCCTCTCCTCCCCGCCCGAGGCCCGCTACCATCCCTCTTATCCGGGCCTCTCCGGGACCCGTCTTTTCGACGCTCTCCACGACGCCACCGAGATACCGAAGAATCTGGGCGGCCACGATTATCTCAAGGCCAAGAAGTTCATGTTCTCCCGGGCCGATAATACCGGCTGCGGAGGGGGTCCCGGCGTGACGGCCTTCTACTCCCAGGTCTGCGTGCCGGGTTCCAGCGAGCACGGCGGCGATTACGGCGAGACCGGCGACATGAACGGCGACGGCTACCGCGACAACAGCATGAACGCCGAGCATATCTGGCCGCAGGGCTATTTCAACTCTGCCTACCCCATGAAGGCCGACCTTCACCACCTCGCCCCCACTTTCCTCACCCCCAACGGCATGCGCGGCAGTCATCCTTTCGGTCTGGCCGGCGACGCCGTATACTCCACCTCCGCCGGCTCCATCCTCTCCAGCGACGGCGAGTTCGAGCCAGCCGACGCAGTAAAAGGCAATGTGGCCAGGGCCATGCTTTACTTCGTCACCCGTTACCACGACAGGAACATAGACGACGGGATGGATTACCGTGAATTCTGGACCCAACGCATCCCCATGTTCCTGCGCTGGAACCGCCAGGACCCGCCGGACGCCGCCGAGCGCCGCCGAAACGACCTGATCGAGACCTTCCAGGGCAACCGCAATCCTTACATCGACGACCCTTCGCTGGCCGACCGGGTCGGCGAGGCGGCCTTCTCCCGCTACTGAACCCGGCAATTCAGCCCTCCGATGACCCGCCGCGGCGGGTTTTTTTACGCCCTCACGGCCGGCTTTTTGAGGCCTACTACCCAAAAGGCCTATTTTTAGCATAGGTCCTTTGGCCCTTGCGAAATAGGCATGATGGCATAAACTTAACTTGACGGCAGTCAAATTGATATCAGTCAACAGGTTACCGGAGGCAGTTTGAACATCGTCATCAGGCTCGTAAAATCGGCGGTTATCGCCGCCCTCCTCGTTTCGCCGCTAAAGGCCCAACTCTCCCCCGCCCTCGACTCTCTCCAGGGCGCGGCTTCCGTTTCGCTGTCCGACATCGAGATCCCCGCGGCCGGAGAGCCTTACTCCGCGGCCGCGCCCATGGAACTGCGCGGCGAAGCCCTCTTCAACTACCTTCACCGGTCCGCCAGGCCCTCCCAGTGGCAGAAGGCCGTGATCGGTTATACCGAGGCCAAGGCCTATATGTACTCCACCGTGGATAATGTCGGCTGCAACGGCGGGCCCGGCATAATCACTTTTTATTCCCAGGTCTGCGTCAGCGGCAGCAGCGACAACGGCAATCACTATCCCGAGCGCGGCGACATGAACGGGGACGGCGTCGTGGACGGCTTTATAAACGCCGAGCATATCTGGCCGCAGGGTTATTTCAAGGAAGCCTATCCCATGAAGTCGGACCTCCATCACCTTTCCCCCACCTTCATGACCCCCAACTCCCGCCGCGGCAACCTGCCTTTCGCCGAAGTCGCCGATCCCTACTACTCCACTTCCGCGGGCTCCCGGCTGGGCAGGGAAGGCTTCGAGCCGGCCGACGCGGTCAAGGGAAATGTCGCCCGCGCCATGCTCTACTTCGTCACGATGTACCACGACAAGAACATCCGGCAGGGGATGAACTACGCTAATTTCTGGACCAGCCGGGTGCCGATGTTCCTGGAGTGGAACCGCCAGGACCCGCCGGACGCCGCCGAGCGCCGCCGCAACGACCTTATCGCCGCTTTCCAGGGCGCCCGCAATCCCTACATAGACGACCCTTCGCTGGCCGACCGCATAGGCGCCCAGGTGCTGGCCTCCTACTGAAGGGACCCGCTTCCGCTAAATAAAAAAAGCCCCGTGAGGGGCTTTTTTATCGCGTATTTAAAGACGCGCTCCGGGTTAATCAGGGGTGAGTCGTGATTTTCCGGCTATGACGGCCAGATTGAGTCGGGCTATATCGGCGGCGAAATCCCAGTCCAGCCCCTGCATGGTGTCGCAAGGCCTGTGATAGCAGGGATTGCGGTTATCCCAGTGCTGTATGGAGAGATAGGCCGGGATGCCGGCTTCCAGGAAAGGGACATGATCGCTGCCCCAGGCCGGCATGGCGATATGCGGCGTCATGCGGGTATAAACCCGGGCCAGGGCGGCCACCCATTCCGCGTGCTGAGCGAACTCCCTGTTGGTCTCAAGCTCTATGACGCCGCTTTTGTTGTAGGCGATCATATCCATGTTGATGGCCCAGGCCACCCTGGAGAGCTCGCCGGCGGCGCGCAGCTTTTTAGCGTAGGCGTAGGAGCCGGCTACGCCGATCTCCTCGCCGTTGGCGGCCAGGAAGATAAGTCCCGTGTCCGACCTGTAGTCCGCGAGGACACGCGCCATCTCGAGCAGGGCCGCCGTTCCCGAGGCGTTATCGTCGGCGCCGGCGTTCTCGTGCCCCACGGTATCAAAATGGGCAGCGACCAGTATGTATTTCTCCCCCTCACGACGGCCGGCGACATTGCACTCATTGTCCTTCTTGCGGGTACGGTAGCAGTGCCGCTCCACCGCGTAGCCGAGGCGGCCAAGCTCGTCCGCAATCATGTCGGCGGCCAGCCGGTTGCCGGAGGCGGGGCTCTGGTCCAGCGCCGAGGCGCTGCGCTTGCCGGTAATGGCCAGGCGCTCGGCCCAGGCCGAGATATTGCGCGGGTTGACCCGGGAGACCAGTTCGCGCACCAGCGGGTCCTCTTCCGCTTTCATGAACGTGCCCGCGGGAGCATTGAGCACGTCTCCCATGGAGACCGGCTTCAGCGCCGCGCGGAGGTCCGCCGGGAGGTCCCCGTAAGGCAGAACGGGACGGACCAGCCTGGTCCGTCCCTTATCGTAGGCGACGGAGAGGTATACGGCGTTCCGTGAGAGGAAAAGAGGGTCGCGCTCCGTCAGAAGGTAAACGGTGCCTTCAGCGGAGATCGACGGCGGGGCCGCGCACAGCGGAAGCGCCGCGGACAGAACGATGAAGAAGGGCAGGATGTGTTTTGTTGACATAGGTCAATAGTGCCGGCTTGATCCCATTATATATAATCCTGTGATGAAATTGACCGGATTCTCGGCCCTCTTTTTCCTGCTCAATCCAGCCCTCCTGTCCGCCGCCGGCGCGCCGTGGTTCTCGGACATGGCGCCCGCCCTCGGCATTTCCTCCGTTCCCTGCCAGACCCCGTACTGGGCCGACCTGGACGGCGACGGCTGGCCGGACGCGGCGCTTCACCGGACCCACGGCGGTCCCGGCGCGGCCGTCTTCATGAACCGCCCTTCCCCCGCCGGCCGGACCTTCGAGGACGTGACCGCCCCGTCCGGGATAAACTCCCACCCCTCGGCCAGCACGGCCTCAGCCCCGGGCTCCTTCCTCGCCTTCGCCGACGTGGACAATGACGGCGACCTGGACCTTTTCAGGGGGCGTTACTGCGAATTCGAGAAGCCGCGCGCCGACCCAAAGACGGGGGCCGCGCTCAGGGACGCCGCCGGGAATATCGTTTACGAGAGGGCGGATGACGGCCTGCGCTCCGAAATACTCCTCAACGACGGTTCGGGACGCTTTTCCTTCCCCGAAGTCGGACGCGCGACTTTCACCCCCGAGACCGCCGTCTCGGCCGCCTTCCTCGATTACGACAATGACGGCGTCCTGGACCTGTTCGTGGGCAACTGGTACAAGGAATACGGCATATCTTTCGTTTCGTACCCGTCCCGCCTCTACCGCGGGCTGGGAGACGGCCGCTTCGAGGACATGACCTCCCCGGCGGGCCTTCTGACCTATCCCTCCGAAGGCAAGCCCGATTCGAGCCGGCCCGTTTACGGCGTCTCGCATTGCGACTGGAACAATGACGGGCTGCAGGACATACTCGTCGCCGTCTACGGCCGGCAGGCCAACCGGCTCTGGCGCAATAACGGCGACGGCAGTTTCACCGACATGGCGCCGGAGACGGGTTTCGACGGCGACGGGATAAGGCATGGCCGGTACCCGGACTGGGTGAAGCGCGGCACGGAGAAGGAATGGCGCTCGCACGGCAATACCTTCGCGGCCCCCTGCGCGGATTACGACAACGACGGGGACATGGACGCGTTCCTGGGCGAGATAACCCACGGCTGGGCCGGAGAGGCCTCCGACCGCTCGAGCCTGCTTGAGAACCTCGGCCCGGAGAAAGGCTATTCTTTCCGGCGCCATCCGGACGCCATGCCGCGGCTGCACGCCAGCACGACGAGCTGGAACCAGGGCGATATGCGCGCCGCCTGGCTGGACTTCGACAATGACGGGCGCCTGGACCTGCTCCTTTCCAGCGGCGACTACCCGGACGGCCAGTACCTGCGGCTCTTCAGGCAGACCAGGCCGGGCCGCTTCGAGGACGTGACGGGGCGGGCCGGGTTCGACTGGGAGAGCTCCGCCGGCGTCTCCGTCGCCGACTACGACGGCGACGGAGACCTGGACATACTCGCCGGCAAGTCCTGGATGCGGATGCCGGCCGACAGGCGCCACGGGTCTTTCCCCCGCGCGGCTCTTTTCCGCAACGATATAGGCGGCCGCAACAACTGGCTGCATGTGCGGCTGGAGGGCGCCGGCCCGGGCGGGGCGCCCCGCTCCGCCATAGGTTCACGCGTCATAGTAAGGACCCGGGGGCTGACGCAGACCCGGGAAGTCTCTTCCTCGCGCGGCCACGGCTCCCAGTCCGACGATCTGCGCCTCCACTTCGGCCTGGGCAAGGCGCGCCTGGCCGACATAGAAGTCCGCTGGGGCGGGAAAGGGGGCCGCGTCTCGCGCTTCTACGGCGTGCCGGCCAACCGCTTCGTGCGCATGGCCGAAGGCGCCGCCGGCCCCGAGCTTTCCCCCTCTCCCGCCCCGGGATTCTAGTCCTCCGCGCGCTTGCGGGGCCGTCCAGCCCGCGCGGGCTTCTCTTCGGCCTCCGACTCCGGCCGGGGCTTGTCCTCGCCTTGCGGGGGCTTGCCGCCGCCCAGGAACTCCATATTGTCCACGTAGACCAGCGTGCGGGAGTGGGGCTTGCCATCCTCCTTGCCGGTCCACTCTTCCAGAGCCAGGTGGCCTTCCACGTAGACCTGCCGGCCCTTGGTGAGCACGGCGGCCCGGTCGGCCAGCTTGCGCCCGCTCTCCCGGTTGAAGGCCTTGAGGTTCAGCCAGACCGGCACTTCTTCCCATTCCCCGGTCTCGCCGTTGCGCCGCCGGTTGTTGACGGCGAAGCCCAGGTTGGCCACCTTGCCGCCGCTGGCGAACTCGACTATCTCCGGGTCCCGCGTCAGCCGCCCTATCAGCATCACTTTATTAAGGTTGCTCATAGCACCCCCTTTGTTTTTCCGCTTGTATAGCGTAAAACACGGGTGCGACAACGTGGTGTCGCACGGTCTTGCGGCGAAAAATATTTTTTTGGAAGGGGTATTCTCGACCGGTCAACAGGGGACCAGATTTAAAAGGCCGCGGCAAAGCGCGGCCGGGAATAATCGGAAGGGTGTTGGACAGGCGCCTGAGGCGCCCTCTCCGGGGTCACGCAGGATGCCAAGTCGAGCCGAACCATCGAAGGCTGCGCCTTCGCGGTCCGGTCAACAGGGGACCAGATTTAAAAGGCCGCGGCAAAGCGCGGCCTTTTAAATCTGGCTCCCCGGGTTGGACTCGAACCAACAACCCTTCGGTTACAAGGGCCCTCGAATCGCTTCGAGGCTTGGACTATATCATGTCCGATCCTTGCGGATTACGGACTCAGGCGCTTCCCCGCCGCTCGCGCGGCAGGTACTCCCTCTCGGGATAGTCTCTGCACCTTCCCGGAACCGGTGTCCCGGGCTTGGCTCAGGATAGCCCGCTTATCGCGGATTTCCCTGAATTCACCTGATTTTTCAACCGCCGTTTCCGGCGGAAGCTGCAACTTCGCATGAACTTCCCTGTGACAGTTGGCGCAAAGCATCTCGCATTTGTCCAACTCTTTCCTGACCTTGGCCCAACTTCTGGTGTATCCTCTCTGGGATATCCCGAAGTCCTTCCCGTCAGGAACGCGATGATGGAACTCCATCGCTTCCGGGCATCTTTGATACCCGCAGGCCTCGCACTTCCCGCCTTTGTACTCGATAGCCATAGCGCGCAACTTCTTCCTTCTCCTGCGCACCGCTTCTATCATGTACTCCCGGCGGTCGGCGTATCGCCTTTTGTCCTTGGGGGGATTCATGCTTTTTACAGCCGAATGCTCCACCATTGAGCTACCGGGGAATCACTACTGCGTGATAATTATACAAAAAATAGCCGGATTCCCGGCAACCGGGCATGCCTTTTTTGTAGAATACCACCATGGTGAGCGACATAAAAGAATACTACCAGTGCATACTCGACAACCTGACCGGCGGCCTTATAAGCGTGGATCTTTCGGGGAAGGTCGTCTACATGAACCCGATGGCCGGCAAGATCCTCCACATGGACGAGGATCACAAGTGCCTCGGCTGCGACTACAATAAGGCTTACGCCGGATTCCCCGCCCTCCTGGGCGTGGTCAAAGAGGCGTTGGAGACCGGCAAATCGGTGCGCCGCGCCGAGATATCCGTAATGCACGCCAATGTCCCGCTCGTCATAGGCTACAGCACCATGCGCGTGAAGAATCACGACGGCAAGGAACTCGGCGTGACGGTCATCTTCCAGGACATCTCTTTCGTCGCTTCGGGGAAGAAATAATATGGCCAGGAAAGACAGGAAGAACAGGCAGCAGGCAGTTCCCGAGCCCGAGGCGCAGTCGGTCCCCTCCCCCGTCCCCGCCGAGCCGGAAGCGCCGGCAAAACCCGTCTCTTCGGGGCTGGTCCTCCTGTTCTGGGGCTTCATCGCCGTCCTCCTCTTCGGCACCTGGGCGGTCGAATCTTTCACCCTGGTCAGCGAAGCTAAACTTGAGCGCTGGCTGATGCTGCCGCTCGCCCTTTTCTGCGTCCTGATCCTTTTCCTGACCCGCAAGAAGAAAGATCCCGATGTCCCTGAAGTATAAGGATTACTATTCATTGCTCGGCGTCTCCCGCGGCGCGGGAGAGGACGAGATAAAGTCGGCTTACCGCAAGCTGGCGATGAAGTACCATCCCGACAAGAACCCCGGCAACAAGGAAGCGGAGAACAAGTTCAAGGAGATAAACGAGGCCTACGAGGTACTCTCCGACCCTAAGAAGCGGGGACTCTACGACCAGCTGGGCCGGAACTACCGCGAGGGCCAGGAGTTCCGCCCCCCGCCCGGCGGCGGTTTCTCCGGCGGCCCGGGCGGCTTCCAGTACCAGGGCGGCCAGGGCTTCGAGCAGTTCGGCGATTTCAGCGAGTTCTTCAAGTCGGTATTCGGCAATCTGGGCGGCTTCTCGGGCGGCCCGGGCGGTTTTGGCGGCGCTTTCCAGGAGGAGGCGGGCGGCTTCGCTCCCCCGCGCGGCCGGCGCTCGAACCTGGACATGGAGGCCGAACTACGCCTCACCCTGGCCGAACTCGTGTCCGGCGGCCGCAAGGACCTTTCATTCTCGTACAGGGCCGGAGGCAGGACCGAGACACGCGATATCTCGGTCAATCTGCCCAAGAACATAGGCGACGGCTCGGTTATCCGGCTCAAGGGCCAGGGCGCCGCGGCGCAGGGCCGTACCGGCGACCTCTATCTCAAGGTCGCGGTGGAGCCGGACCCGCGGTTCACCGTGAGCGGGCGCGACCTGGAAACGAAAGTCCAGGTATATCCCTGGGACGCGGCCCTGGGCGGCGAGGCGCAGGTCTTCTACCCCGGCGGTTCGCTGAAGATAAAGATCCCCCCCGGTTCCCGGTCGGGCAAACGCATGCGCCTGACGGGCAAGGGCCTGCCGCATAAAGGCGGCCGCGGCGACCTCTACGCGGTTTTAGAAATAACCCTTCCCGAAAAGCTTTCCCACGCCCAGCTGGACCTCTTCCGCAAGCTTAAAGAATCCATCTGAAATTACCCCGGGTCGAGACCCGGAGGGTTAAAACATAGCTCGCTAAAGGCCCGTTGCCTGTATCGCCTGTCAAAAGCGAGGAGGAAAGACCGTAAAAAATATATTATGGAATACGTGCACAAACGCGGGCCAGGTGAGGCTTTTGGTGCGGTAATATAAAAAACCGCAGGGGAGAGACGCTACAAAAAACAGGCCGGTCAACCCTCGCCCATGGTGGACGACGGCGAAAAACAGAGATGTCATGAAAATCGCCTTCCAGCCGAAATGTTTCTGCAGATACCCTTGAAAGAGTCCTCGTAATAAAACCTCTTCCGCAAAAGCGGCGAGCGCAACCCCCAGGAACAGGGCAGGAGCGGGATCGTGCGCCGATAAATTACTGAGATGATCGATCAGATCGGTGGATTTGACAGCGGTTGCAATGCTCACCCATCCCCATGTGATCGCCAGGTCGATCGCAATAATCGTCAGCAGTAAAGGAAGCTGTGCGCGCCATCCCGTAAAGTTGAATTTTGAACGCGGGTCGTCGCCGATTCTGCTGGAACGGAATAGTGAGAAAAAAAGAAAGAGCGATGCCGCAGCATACAGGGAAGCTGCGCTTATATGCGCGAAACCAGCGTGCAGGACACGATCCAGCCAGGACAAGCCCTGAAATAATCCCGGATACAATGAGGGAGCAAATGCGACTATAAAAAAAATATAAGCGAACTTTGTGATGGAAAATCCTTCATTTTCGGTTTTCATGTTTTGGGTTTTAACACGTACCCGTCCGCGCTGCGCGGACGGGTACATGTGGAAAGGAGGTTTTATGATCTCTACTTTGTCCGCTGAATGTTGTTCTGGATGTGCCATCCGGCCTGATGCGTATTCACCTGGATATTCCCTCCGTTATCGGTTTGCTGGGGCGGTTTGTTGTACTGCTGAGATTCATGCCACTCCACAACCGGCGGGACCACATTGATCGCAGCATCCAAGATAGCATCTACGGCCTGAGCTGCGCCACTCACCCACTGAACAACCGAAGCTTTCGTTTTGGCGAACTCAAGATCGGCCTTTGCCGCCTTGGCATTATCAAAGGGGGTGCCGATCTCCTGGATGAAGCCGTCGCCCTGGACATAGTACACCGCTTTGGAGGTTATGTCCTTGATGACGGTGTGGACGTTCCACTTGAGCTGTACCTGCATGGAAGCCACCGGGTCCTCGCTGGTGCCCACGTTGGCTATCGTGGAATCCGGGACTTCGCTGACCAGGCTGACCTTGTAGCCCCAGGCGGCCTCGATGTTGAGGGGTTCCACGGTGACGCCGGTGAGGAACTTGCCCTTGCCCTGGAAGTTGCCGTTATAGGTATAGTGCACCTGGTAGGTGACCTTTACGACTTCCGAGCCGTAGCCGTTCTTCATGGAGAAGGCGTAGCGGCGGGTGGCGGGCCTGCTCCAGCCCTGCAGCTGCGTCCAGTGGCTGGTGCCGTAGGGTACCGCGTTGGCGTAGTTGGTCGTCACGTTCACAACGGGCTGGTTCTTCTCGATTATGTTGAAGATCTTCTGGGCGAGGTTGACTATCTTGTCCAGAAGGTCCACCGCCTGGTTGGCGTCCTGGAAGCCCGTGCCTCCGGGGCCGCCGGTCTGACCGGGGCCGGGCGGGTTGATAACAGGGCCGGTCGGGGGCGTGGGCAGGCCGGGCTTTACCGGTCCGCTGATCACCGGGCCGGTGCTCAGCGGGATCTGTATGTTCCCGCCCTTCTCGATGGCGATCTCCTCTATCATTATGGAGTTCTCGTCCACTTCGAAGTACTTCGCGTCGAAGCCGTTGGCCGAGGCGTTCCCGGCCAGCAGCGCGCCCGATACGAGGGCGAATACCGCTTTTGTCATGTTGTGCATCTTTCCTCCTTCCTTTTTTTACTGCCTTACTCGAAGATCTTTGAGCCCGGGGCCAGCGGGGCCGCGGCCTGATAGACGCTCACGTCCATGTCGTCGAACCTGGCGTCGGAGTGCTTCCAGGGGCTGGCTATCTCGGCGAACGAGCCGTTCGCCTGTATGTAGTAGACGCTGGTCCCGTCGGAAGACTTGATCGGCGTGGAGACGCGCCAGTTCAGCTTCAACTGCAGGGCGGCGTGCGGGTCGGCGTGGGTGCCGACATTGACCACCGTGCTGTCGGGCACCTGGGCGGTCATGTTGAACTTGTAGCCCCAGGCCAGGTCCACTTTCTCCGGGATTACGGTGACGCCGGTCAGGTACTTGCCCTTTCCCCTGTAATTGCCCCCGTAGGAGTAGGCGACCTTGTACTGCACGTCCAGGACGGTCACGCCGTAAAGATTCTCGGCGTAAAAGCCGTAGGTGTAGGTGCGGGGCCTGCTCCAGCTCTGCAGTTGTGTCCAGGAGGTTATGCCGTCCGGCACCGCCGTGGCGTACTGGGTATTGATATTGACCACGGGGGCGTTGCGCTCTATTATGGCCCAGATCTTTTCCGCGATATTTATTATCTTCTCTATGAGGACGAGCCCCTCGCCCGGATTTGACTGGGCCGCCCGGCGCTGCTTCTCAAGGAGTTCGGTGTCCTCCCCCTCTCCTATGCGGACCAGCCTGACGGAGGCGGGATTGATGGTGTAATAATCCGGGTTGCGCTGCGCGGCCTTGGTCTCGGAATCCGTGAATTCGGGAGGCGGCACCTGCGAGAAGGCGGCGGCGGAAAAAGAGAAGAAGGCGGCTGTTGCGGCGAGCGCTGAAGCGATTTTTTTCATGGTCATGTTTTCCTCGTCCGTCCTGTCGTCCTGCGTATAAATTATAGTTCTCGCTGGCGAAAACCATAAGTGTCCACGGACCCATGCCCCGCGGTCTGATGGCCCAAGGAGTTTATAGGTCAAAGGGCCTATAAGAGGTTGATATCCGTCAATGAAGGGCCCGGGATAAAAAAAAGACCCGGGCTTCGCGGCCCGGGTCCTTTTTTTGACCGGAGGGTCAGGCGGCGGCGCCGACCTTCTCCTCTTTCTTGCCGGTGTCGCAGGACATCGCGGCTATCTGCTGATAGACGCTGAGCCTCCACTTGTACTCCTCTTCGGCCAGCTTCGCCAGGCGCGCCGCCGTTTCCGGGTTCGTCTTCTGCAGCGTGCGGAAGCGGTTCTCGCCGTTCATGAAGTCGGCCACGGAGATCGTGGGCGCCTTGCTGTCTATCGTCAGGGGGTTCTTGCCCTGCGCTTTGAGCGCCGGGTTGTAGCGGAACAGCGGCCAGCGGCCGCTCTGCACCGCCTTCTTCTGCGCGTTCATGCCCGAGCCCATGTCGATGCCGTGCGCTATGCAGTGGCTGTAGGCGATGATGATGGACGGGCCGTCGTAGGCCTCGGCCTCGGCGAAGGCCTTGACCGTCTGGTTGTAGTCGGCGCCCATCGCGACCTGGGCCACGTAGATATTGCCGTAGGTCATCGAGATCATCGCCAGGTCCTTCTTGGGCATCGGCTTGCCGCCCGCGGCGAACTGCGCCACGGCGCCCAGCGGGGTGGCCTTGGACATCTGGCCGCCGGTGTTGGAGTACACCTCGGTGTCCAGCACCAGCATGCGGACCTTGCGGCCGCTGGCCAGGACGTGGTCCAGGCCGCCGTAGCCGATGTCGTAGGCCCAGCCGTCGCCGCCCAGTATCCAGACGCTCTTCTTTATGAGGTAGTCGGCCAGCGTGCCCATGCGGGCCGCCTGCTCGCCGCCCACGGTCACGAGCGCCTTCTTGAGGTCGGCCACGCGGCCGCGCTGCTGCTCTATCCCGGCCCAGTCCTCCTGGTTCGCGTTAAGGATGTCGTCGCAGAGCTTCGCCTGCGCCTTTAGCGGGCCTTCCTTCATGGAGGCCAGCAGCTCGCGGGCCTCGCCGCCCATCTTGTCGTAGGCCAGGCGCATGCCCAGTCCGAACTCGGCGTTGTCCTCGAACAGCGAATTGCTCCAGGCCGGGCCCCTGCCGTCCTCGCGGACGCAGTAGGGGGTGGTCGGCAGGTTGCCGCCGTAGATGGACGAGCAGCCGGTGGCGTTGGCCACGGTCAGGTGGTCGCCGTAGAGCTGGGTCATCAGCTTGACGTAGGGCGTCTCGCCGCAGCCGGCGCAGGCGCCGCTGAACTCGAAGAGCGGGCGCACCAGCTGGCTGCCCTGCACGGTGTTGCGGTTGACCCTGGAAGAGCCTTCGTCCTTGAGGGCCATGAAGAACTTCAGGTTCTCGCGCTCGGTCTCGCGCAGCGGGAACTGGTCGGCCAGGTTGATGGCCTTGCGGCCGGTCTCCGCGC
Organism: Elusimicrobiales bacterium; assembly: GCA_031082205.1. Lineage (GTDB taxonomy): Bacteria > Elusimicrobiota > Elusimicrobia > Elusimicrobiales > UBA9959 > UBA2231. The sequence continues at coordinate 76,862 of JAVHLJ010000001.1, read as the reverse complement.
CGTCCTTCTTCTCCTTGGCGGGGCAGTTATAGACGCAGGCGCCGCAGCCGGTGCAGTCCTCGACGGCTACCTGCACGGTCAGCTTGAGGCCCTTGAGGGCCGGGGCCTTGGCGTCGGAGGACTTGAAGGTCTTGGGCGCGCCCTCCAGGCCCTTGCCGTCGTAGGCCTTGAGGCGGATGGCGGCGTGGGGGCAGACCAGCGAGCAGAAGCCGCACTGTATGCACAGGTGGGGCTCCCAGACCGGGGATTCCAGCGCGATATTGCGCTTCTCGTACTGGGAGGTCGCGGTCGGGAAGGTGCCGTCCACGGGCATGGCGCTGACCGGCAGCTGGTCGCCGCGGAAGGCGATCATCTCGCAGAGGGTCTCGCGCACGAACTTGGGGAAGCCCGTAACCTCGCAGGTGCGCTTGATCTTGCTGTCGGCCTTGCCCACCTTGACCTCCTGTATGGCGGCCAGGGTCTGGTCCACGGCGGCGTAGTTCTTGTTGACGACCTCGTCGCCCTTCTTCGCGTAGGTCTTCTTGATGGAGGCCTTGATGGCCGCTATCGCCTCGTCCTTGGGCAGGACGCCGGAGATGCCGAAGAAGGCCGTCTGCATGATGACGTTGATGCGCGCGCCCATGCCGGTCTCGTTGGCGATCTTGGAGGCGTCGATGACGTACATCTTCAGTTTCTTCTTGATGATGTCGTACTGCACTTCGACGGGCAGCTTATCCCAGACCTGGTCGGCCGGGAAAGGGCTGTTGAGCAGGAAGATGCCTCCGTCCTCGGCGCGGTTGAGCATCTCGTACTTCTCGAGGAAGCTGAACTGGTGGCAGGCGACGAAGCGGGCCTTGGAGACCAGGTAAGGCGCGCGGATGTAGCTCTTGCCGAAGCGCAGGTGGCTGGCGGTCATCGAGCCGGCCTTCTTGGAGTCGTAGACGAAGTAGCCCTGCGCGAACTGGCCGGTCTCCTCGCTGATTATCTTTATGGTGTTCTTGTTGGCGCCGATGGTGCCGTCGGAACCCAGGCCGAAGAACAGGCCGCGGAAGGTGTCCGCGGGTTCGGTGGTGAAGGTCTCGTCGTACTTCAGCGACAGGTTGGTCACGTCGTCCTTGATGCCGACGGTGAAGCTGTTGAGCGGGGCCGGGGCCGAGAGGTTGTCGTAGACGGCCTTGGCCATGGCGGGGGTGAATTCCTTCGAGCCGAGGCCGTAGCGGCCGCCGACTATCGCGGGAAGCTCCTTGAGCGCGCCGGCCTTGAAGGCGGTGGCGCAGACGGTCACCACGTCCTGGTAGAGCGGCTCGCCCAGGGCGCCGGCTTCCTTGGTGCGGTCGAGCACGGCGATGGACTTGACGGTCTTGGGCAGGGCCTTTATGAAGTCGGCCTCGGAGTAGGGCCTGTAGAGGCGGACCTTTATGACGCCGACCTTCTCGCCCTTCGAGACGAGGTAGTTGACGGTGTCCTCCACCACGTCCGCGCCGGAAGCCATCACGACGATGACCCGCGTGGCGTCGGGGGCGCCGACATAGTCGAAGAGGTTGTACCGGCGGCCGGTCAGCTTCTCGAACTGGCCCATGGCTTCCTTGACCATTGTGGGCACGGCGGCGTAGAACTTGTTGGAGGCTTCGCGGCCCTGGAAGAACACGTCGGGGTTCTGCGCGGTGCCGCGCAGGACGGGGTGCTCGGGGTTGAGGCCGCGGGCCTTGTGCTCGGCTATGAGCTTCTCGCTGATCATGCCGCGCATGACCTCGGTGGAGAGCGGCTCCACCATGTTCAGCTCGTGGCTGGTGCGGAAGCCGTCGAAGAAGTGCAGGAACGGCACGCGGGTCTTGAGCGTGGCGGCCTGGGCTATCAGGGCGAAGTCCATGACCTCCTGCGGGTTGGCCGAGGAGAGCATGGCCCAGCCGGTCTGGCGGCAGGCCATCACGTCGCCGTGGCCGCCGAAGATGGACAGCGCGTGAGCCGCGACCTCGCGGGCGCTGACGTGGAAGGTGGTGCTGGTCAGCTCGCCGGCGATCTTGTACATGTTGGGGATCATCAGCAGCAGGCCCTGCGAGCAGGTGAAGGTGGTGGTCAGCGCGCCCGCGGTCAGCGAGCCGTGGACCGCGCCGGCGGCGCCGCCCTCGCTCTGCATCTCTATCACGGACGGGACGGTGCCCCAGATGTTCTTGTCGCCCTTGGCGCTCCAGGCGTCGGAAAGCTCGCCCATCACGGAGGAAGGGGTGATCGGGTAGATCGCTATGACCTCGTTGGTCTTGTGGGCCGTGTAAGCCGCGGCCGTATTGCCGTCCATCGCAACTCTGTTCTTAGACATTATTATTATCTCCTTGATAGGTTACTGCGGAAAGCGGGTTCTCTGCAACGCTTTAAGTATAGCATTTTTGCCCCGGCCCCCTCCCCCCGCCCCGTTAAATTATAACGCCGATCCCGGGGACAGTATGTCCAGTTGCGGCGGCGCGCCCTGGCCGGACCGGCGTAAACGCCGGATCGAGTATGCCGTCGCCGTTTTGTATAATTGACGCATGGAAAACGCACCCAAGAAACCGACTCCTTCCATAAAACAGAACCTGGGCCGCCACCAGGATCCCGCCGTCCGCCGCTCCAATTTCGACGAAGTGGCGCTCGGCTTCGGCCAGGACGAGGCCGTCACCGAGGCGGCGCGCTGCCTCAACTGCCGGACCAGGCCCTGCGAACTGGCCTGCCCCGTGAACATAAAGATCCCGGAATTCGTCGACCTGGTCTACCGCGGCAAGGTCGGCGAGGCCGCCTCCAAGATCTTCGAGACCTCCCTTTTTCCCGCCATCTGCGGACGCGTCTGCCCCCAGGAGACCTACTGCGAGGCGGCCTGCGTCATAAAGGACAAGTTCGGCCCCGTTTCCATAGGCCGCCTGGAGCGGTTCACCGCCGACTACGCCAGGCAGAACGGCCTGATAGTCCCCCCGCCCTGCGCTCCCGACACCGGCAGGAAGGTCGCCTGCGTCGGGTCCGGCCCCACCTCCCTGGCCGTCGCGGCCGAGCTGCGCAAGCTGGGCCACTCGGTCACCGTCTTCGAGGCGCTGCACGAGTTCGGCGGTGTGCTCAGCTACGGCATCCCCACCTTCCGCCTGCCGCGCGAGGTCGTCCGCTTCGAGGTGGATATGCTCCGGAAGATGGGAGTCAAGTTCCTCAAGAACGTCCTGGTTGGCAAATCCATAACGGTCGAGGAGCTCAAAAAGGACTTCGATATCGTCTACATCGGTTCCGGCGCCGGCCTCCCGAGCCCGATGAACGTCCCGGGCGAGGACCTGGTCGGCGTATACAGCTCCAACGAGTTCCTCACCCGCGTGAACCTGATGCAGGCATATAAATTCCCCGAGACCGACACTCCCTACTATATAGGCAAAAAAGTGATAGTGGTCGGCGGCGGCAATACCGCCATGGACTCGGCCCGCTGCGCCATGCGGCTGGGGCCGGAGAGCGTCACGCTGCTCTACCGCCGCACCCGCGCCGAGATGCCCGCCCGCGCCGAGGAAGTGGAGAACGCCATGGAAGAGGGCATAAAATTCGAGTTCCTCACCGCCCCGGTCGGGCTGGAGGGCGACGAGAAGGGAGTTCTGAAGCGCATGAAATGCATACGCATGGAACTGGGCGAGCCCGACGCCAGCGGCCGCCGCCGTCCCGTGCCGAAAAAGGGCTCCGAGTTCTGGCTGGAGGCGGACAGCATAGTGGTGGCCATAGGCCAGAGCCCCAACCCGGTGATACAGCAGACCACGCCGGGGCTGGCCGCCAACAAGTGGGGCGGCATAATAATCGACGAGGCCACCGCGGCCACCTCCCTGGACGGCGTTTACGCCGGCGGAGACGTGGTGCGCGGCGGCGCCACCGTCCTGCTGGCCATGAAGGACGGCAAGGCGGCCGCGAAGGCCATACACGAAAAACTCGCCGCCGGGAGCGCGAAATGAAACAGGACATCTATTCGACCGAGGGGCTGTACCGGATAACGGAGAAGACGGACCTGTCATCGACCATATCGAGGCACGTCATATACGCCCCCCTCATCGCCGCCAAGGCGAAGGCCGGCCATTTCGTCATACTGCGCGCCGCCGAGGGCGGCGAGCGCATCCCCGTCACGCTGGTGGACTGGAGCCCGGAGAGCGGCACCGTGACGGTCATAATACAGGCCATAGGCAAGAGCACCGCGCAGATGAACGCCATGAAGGCCGGGGATCACTATACCGACGTGGCCGGCCCGCTGGGCACCCCGGTCGAGATAAAGAAATGGGGCACGGTGCTCGGCGTGGGCGGCGGCGTGGGGATAGCCGAACTTTACCCCATAGCCAAAGCTTACAGGGACGCCGGCAACAAGGTGGTCTCCATACTGGGCGCGCGCTCCAGGGACCTCCTTATCCTGGAAAAGGAAATGGCGGAGCTCGGCGAGACCGTGGTGACCACGGACGACGGCTCCGCGGGGAAGAAGGGGCTGGTCACCGACGCGATGAAGGAACTCTACGCCGCCGGCAGGGCTCCGGACGCCATCTTCACCATCGGCCCCATAATCATGATGAAGTTCGTAGGCGAGACCTCCCGCCCGCACGGCACCCCGACCTTCGCCAGTCTCAACCCTATAATGCTGGACGGGACCGGCATGTGCGGCGGCTGCCGGGTAGAGATCGCCGGCAAGCCGAAATTCGCCTGCGTGGACGGCCCCATGTTCGACGCCCACCAGGTGAACTTCGACCAGCTCATGAAGCGCACCGCCGCCTACCGCGAGCAGGAGCGCGCCGCGCTGGAGAAATATTCGAAGGGACACAACTGCCGCATCGGCCTCCATTGAGGATCATTGACAGGCCGCGGCGATTAGTGGCAGAATTCAATCGGGTAGTTAAGTCAGCAAGTGATTGGGGAGGAAAATAATGAAAAAAGTGCTTATAGCGGTAGTAGCCATGGCGTTCAGCTCCACCGCCTTCGCGGCCGGTTACGGCAGCGCGGGCTGCGGCCTGGGCAGCCTGGCGTTCCAGAAGAACGACATGACGCAGGTACTCGCGGCCACCACCAACGGGACCTTCGGCAGCCAGACCTTCGGCATGACCTTCGGCACCTCGAACTGCAACAACGAGGGCCTGGTCAAGCTGAGCATGGCCCGCCAGAGCTTCATCGAGGCCAACTACAAGGACCTGTCCCGCGACGTCGCGGCCGGCAAGGGCGAGTACGTCAACAGCCTGGCCAAGCTCTACGGGTACACCCCGCAGAACGCCTGGCAGTTCACGCAGCTCCTGCAGAAGAACCACACGACGATCTTCGCCGCCAACGACGCGAAGACCGCCGTCACCGCGATAGACAGGCTCGTCAGCAACATCTGATAGCGTCGGCGCTTGATGATGGACACAAAGCGGACCGGGTTCAGTAAGCGCCCGGTCCGCTTTATTTTCCCCCTTCTTCTCCTCCTACCGCTCTCCGTTTCCGCCCTGACGCCGCAGCAGGACCTGCGCCGGCTGGCGCTGCGCCAGGCCGCGCTGAAAGTCCGGCTCTGGGAAGACCCGTACTGGCTCAAGCTCCTCTACTACGAGGACGGCCTCCTGGGCGGCCGCAGGAGCCCCTGCACGAACCCCAGGTTCTTTCTCCACAAATGGGGGCATATCAATCCCCGCCTGGAGCTGGAAGCCGCGATAGACGGTTTTTTTTATGAGGGCGAGGCGGACGATTCCCCCGCCTGCGCTTTCCCGGAGCGCTACAGGTGGCTGCGGGAGGCTTTGCGCGTAGGCGGGGAGTTCCCCCCGCCGCGCTGCGCTAAATTCGAGGACTGGAAAGCCGTGCTGGACCCGGAGAAAGTCACCCTCCTGTTCGCGGCCGGCTATCTCAACAATCCTTCCACCCTCTACGGGCACACTTTCCTCCGGCTGCACAAGCGGGGAGGCGAGGGAGCCGACCTGCTGGACTACACGATAAACTACGCCGCGACCACCGACGCGAAAGGCGGTTTCCTCTACGCGGTAAAGGGCCTGATCGGCGCCTACCCCGGACAATTCTCGACCATCCCTTATTATCTCAAGATACAGGAATACCGCAATATCGAGAACCGGGACCTCTGGGAATTCCCGCTGAACCTGAGCGGGGAAGAGATAGACCGGCTGCTGCGCCATTGCTGGGAGCTGGGCAAGGCCTCGTTCCCCTACCTTTTCTTCACCCGCAACTGCTCCTGGCAGCTGATGCCGCTGCTGGACATAGTCAAGCCGGAACTGGACCTGGCCCGCAGGTTCAATTTCTGGGTCATACCGTCGGACACGGCGCGCGCGGCCATAGCGGCGTCTTCTCCCGCCGAACCGGGCTGGAGGCCTTCGCTCTGGAAGACTGTGGAGTGGAAACGCTCCCGGCTCTCCCCCTCGCAGCGCGCGTCGGTCCTGGAACTGGCGCGCGGCGACCAGCGGGCCGAGCTCGACCGGCTCGCTCCCGTCCATCCCGCGCTGAAGGCGCCGGTACTGGAGCTGGCGGCCGATTATCTCAGCTGGCGCTATCACGCGCGCAAGATAGACCAGAAAGAACTGGACGGCCGCACCGACCCGATACTGGCCGCCCGCGCCGCCCTGGGGACGCAGGACACCTTCCCCGGCGCGCCGGCCAGGCCGCCGTCCATAATGGCTTCCCACGAGAGCATGCGCCTGGGCGCGGGCCTGGTCTCGCACGGGAAAGGTCCCGCCTATGAACTGCAGGCCCGCTTCGCCCTGCAGGACCTGCTCGACGACCCGGAGGGCTATCTCCCCGACGCGGCGCTCGAGATGGGCTCGCTCAAGCTGCGCTACGACAGGAATTACGGCCGGGGCTTCGTTCAGCAGGGGCGGCTGGTGCAGGTGATGAGCCTCAATCCCTGGGACGACTGGGTGCGCCGGCAGTCCTGGTCGGTCTCGGCCGGATTGGAGCAGGCGCCTGAGACGGGCCGCGGCCCGGGACGCGCGACGGTCTGGGCCATGAACGCCGGCGCGGGGCTGGCGGCTGAATGGGACGGGCCTGTGCGGCAGGTCTGGTACGCCATGTTCGAGGCCGATACGGCCTTCGGCGGCGCGCTGCGGGAGAACTGGCGGCTGGGCGGCGGCCTCAAGGCAGGCGTGCTGGGCTCCCGCGGGCCCTGGCGCGGCCTGCTGGAGGCCCGCTATATCGGTTACGCTTTCGGCGACTCGCGGCCGCTCTGGGCCGGCGCCGCGGCAGTTTCCTTCAAACTTTCGCGCAACGCCTCGCTGCGCTCCGAATTCGCCTGGCGCGGCGGCGATTACCGCGAGCTCGGCCTCTACCTCCACCACTTCGTCTTCCCGCCTTAAAATAAGGAGAACTTTGCCGGGCTGTCAGGACGGCGTGCCCCCGAATAGTTCTTCCTATTTTGCAGCCATGCGAGAAAGTATAATGTAGGGATGCGCGGGAAGAGAGCGTTGATGCTGGCGGCGGCGATGGGGCTGGGCGGGTGCACGCACCTGTTCTTCCAGCCGAGCCGGCACATACACTCGGACCCGGCGGAGCTGGGCTACCGCTACGAGGCGATAAAATTCGAATCGCTCGACGGCACGCCGCTGACCGGGCTGTTCTTCCCCCCCGAGGGAGCGCCGAAGGCCACCGTCGTCCACTTCCACGGCAACGCGCAGAACATGACCTCGCATTACCCCTATTCGGCCTGGCTGGCCCGAGAGGGCTACAACGTCTTCATTTTCGATTACAGGGGGTACGGCGCTTCGGGCGGCAAGCCGAGCCTCGACGGCGTGGTGATGGACGGGAAAGCCGCGCTGGCCCACGCGCTGAAGCTTCCGGGCGCCTCGCCCGAGAGGATGATAGTCTTCGGCCAGAGCCTGGGAGGGGCGGTCGCGGTGGCCGCGGCCGCTGAGAGCGGGTTAAACCCCGCCGCGCTTATACTGGAAGGGACTTTCCACTCTTACAGGGGAGTCGGCGCGGCGGTATTGCGGCGGGGCTGGCTCACCTGGCCGGTCGCGTGGACCACATATCTGGCCATCGAAGGCGGTCACGCGCCCGGAGACAATATCGGCAAGATAGACTGCCCTAAGATATTCATCCACTCGGAGAAGGACCCGACGGTGCCTTACGCGCAGGGCAGGAAGCTTTTCGACGCGGCCCCGGAGCCCAAGGTCCTGTGGAAGCCCCCCTCCGGCCACGTGGACGCCTTCGGCGCCCACGGCGGAACTTTCAGGCCCCTGCTGCTGGAATTCCTCAATTCCCCCGGTTCCGACCCTCTTCCCCCGCCTCGTTGAGTTCTTTGAGCGCGACTTTGAGAGCCTGCTCGTGCCGTCGGCTCTCGAGGTTCGACATAAGGCTGTAGGCGCAGGGCACCACAAGCAGCGTCAGCAGCGTGGAGAAGAAGACGCCGCCTATCACCACCAGCGCCATCGGTATGCGCGTCTCCGCGCCCGGCCCGTAGCCCAGCGCCGGCGGTATGGCCGCCGCTATGGTGGCGAACGAGGTCATGAGTATCGGCCGCAGCCTTATCGGGCAGGCCTCGAGCAGGGCCTCGTTCACGCCGAGCCCGGCGTCCCGCCGCCGGTGATTGGTGAAATCCACCAGCAGGATGGAGTTCTTCTTCACTATGCCCATCAGCAGTATGATGCCTATCATGCTGTATATGCTCAGGGAATAGCCGCCCAGCTTGAGCGCTATGAAGGCGCCCGTCACGCTGAAAGGCAGGGCCAGCAGGACGGTGACGGGGTGGACGAAGCTGTTGAACTGGGAGGCCAGTATCATATAGGCGACCAGCACTCCCAGGATCAGCGCGAAGTTGAGACTCTTAAATGAGTCCTGGAAGGTCTTGGAGGTGCCCGAGAATACCACGCGGTAGCCCTCGGGCAGCACCTCTCGCGCGACGCGCTCCACCTCCCTGAGCGCCTGCTCCTGGGAGGCGCCCTGCGCCACGTTGGCGAAGACGCCGATGGCGCGCTCGCGGTTCTTGCGGGAGATGGACAGCAGGGTGGGCTTCTCCTCTATCTTCACGACCTCGGAGAGGCGTATGACCTCGCCGCGGTTGTTGCGCACCCAGATCTTGCGTATGTCGCCGGAGTCGCGCCGGTCCTTGTCGAGCAGCTGGACCCTTATGTCGTAGCGCTTGCTGCCGCGCGTGAACTTGCCGGCCCGGACGCCGCCTATCATCGCGTTGACCGCGTCGCCTATCGAGGCCACGCTGACGCCGCGCGCGGCGGCTTTCTCCCGGTCGGGCAGCACCCGCACTTCGGGCATGCCCTCCTGGTAGTCGGTATCCACGTCGGTCATCTTTCCCGAGGCCGTCATCCGCTCCATGATGAGGCGGCTGTATTCGGCCAGCCGGTCCCAGTCGCGGCCGCGGACGCTGAACTCCACCGGGAAGCCGCGCTGGGCCGTGAAGCCCCCCAGCGACGGGTCCTGTATGGCGGCGCGGCGCACGCCGGGGATCGAATTGAGGGGCTTGCGGGCGTAGCGCATGAACTCCTGCTGCGTCGGAGGCCTGGACTCCCCGGGCAGAGGCACGCGCTCGGCCGGAGGCTTCATGGCCACCATCAGCATGCCCTGGTTCACCTGCCCGCCGCCGAAGCCGCCGGTATTGGCCATGAAGGTGCGGATGTTCGGCTGGGCCATGGCCCATTTTTCGGCTTCTTCCATGACCCTGGCCGTGTGCTCCAGCGAGGAACCGACCGGGGTCTGCACGCGCACCAGGAAACGGCTCTGGTCCTGCGCGGGAGAGAATTCCTTGGGGATGAACTTTATCAGGGACAGCGACGCCGCGAAGACCAGCGTGGCGGCGCCCAGGACGGCCCAGCGGTGCTCCAGCAGACGGCGCAGGAGCGACGCGTAGCCGCGGCGGGCCTTCTCCATCAGCGCGTCCACCGCCCGGCCTATCCAGAGAGTGCGCTCGGCCGTGACGAACTGCGAGCAGCGCATGGGCGTGAGCGTCAGGGCTTCCAGCAGCGAGAGCATGACGGCGGCCGTCATCGTCACGCCGAACTGGAAGAAGAACTTGCCGATGATGCCTTCCATGAAGATGACGGGTATGAAGATGGCCAGTATGGCGACGGAGGCCGCCATCGCCGGGAAGGTCATTTCCCGCGCGCCTATTATGGCCGCGCGCACGCGCCCCTCCCCCTTCTCGTTGTGGCGCACGATGTTCTCGAGCATCATGATGGCGTCGTCCACCACTATGCCGATGGCCAGCGTCAGGCCCAGCAGCGTGAAGACGTTGAGGGTGAAGCCCATGAAATACAGCACGATGAAGGCGCCGACTATGGAGGTGGGTATGGCCAGCAGGACGTTGAGCGTGGACGACCAGGAGCCGAGGAAAAGCCAGCAGGCGACGCCGGTAAGCAGCGCGGAAAGGAAGAGCGTGAAATTGAGCTCCTCCGTGGATTCCTCTATGAAGCGCGTGGCGTCGTTGACTATCTCCAGCCGCATGCCGGCCGGCAGGTCCTTCTTTATGACCTCCAGCTTCTCCTTGACCAGACGGGCGGTGGCCACGGCGTTGGAGCCGCGCTGCTTGCGCACGCCCAGGCCCACGGCGCGCTGCCCCCAGTTGCGGGTGACGCGGCGCACGTCGGCCAGGCCGTCCTCCACCGTCGCGACGTCGCCTATGCGGTAGGTGCGCCAGATGGCCGCGCCGCCGCGCGCGGGGATGACCATGCGGGAGAACGCGGCCGGGTCCGGGGCCTCGCCCAGTACGCGCACGTTATATTCCCGCTTGCCGGTATCGATATAGCCGGCGGGCTGCTCGGAATGCTGGGCCGTTATGGCCCCCATGATGTCCGTGACCGTCAGCTGGGCCGCGTCCATCCTGTCGGCGTCCAGCCAGACGCGCAGGGCCGGGTCCACGTAGCCGCCCATCGTCACGTCTCCCACGCCCTCGATGACGCTGAGCTGGTCGCGCAGGACGTCGTTGGTGTAATTCATCAGGTCCTTCACGGGCCTGTCGCCGGAGAGGGCTATCCAGATTATCGGCTGGTCCTCCGGGTTGGTCTTGGTCACCACCGGCGGGTCTATGTCGCGCGGCAGGTTGCGCTGCGCCTGGGAGACCTTGGCCTGCACCTCCTGCATGGCGTCGTCTATGTCGTGCTCGAGCTCGAATTCGAGGGTTATGCTGGCCGAGCCGCGGCGCGAGGTGGACGAGATGTCGCGGATGCCGGCGATGGTCATCACCGCGCCCTCCAGGACGTCGGTGACCTGGGTTTCCATGACCTCCGGGGCGGCGCCTTCGAGCTCGACGCGGATGTTGACCACCGGGTAGTCCACGTCGGGCAGCTGGCTTATGCCCATGCGCGAGAAACTGATGGCGCCGAAGGTGATGAGCCCGGCCATTATCATCCAGGCGAAGACGGGGCGTTTTATCGAGAGGTCGGAAAGGGTCATCGCTTCTCCGTGCCGGCGGCTATGCCGAGCTCCGCCGCAGCGTAGGCCGCGCGCGCGCGGGCCTGCTCAAGGGAAAGCGCGGTCAGCAGCACCGAGTTCTGGGCGTTGAGGACGTCTATGTTGGTGACCAGCCCGTTCTTGTAGTCGGCGGCCTGCAGCTCCGAGTTCTCCAGGGCGAGGGCCAGGGCGGTGTCGAGGGACGCGGCCACCGCCAGGGCGCGGCTCAGCGCGGCATGGGCGCGCCGGACCTCGTCGGCGGCCCGCCTTTCCGTCAGTTGCAGGGCCAGGCGGGCGGCCTCGGCGCGGGAGCGGTACTGGCCGGCCGCGGCCGGGGCGAAGCCGCCCGTGTAGAAAGGTATCTTGAGGGAGAGAGCCGCTTCCCAGTCCCTGTTCTCGTTGGGGGACGGGCGCTTGAGGTAATAGTCCGCCGAAAGGTCCAGCGAAGGCCAGATAAGGCGGTCGCCCGCCGTGGCCTCGGTCTCCGCGGCCTGCAGCTCCTTGCGCGCGGCGGCCACGTCGGCCCTGGCCAGGGCGAGAGAGAGATAGGGATCCAGCGGCCCGGGAGGGGACGCCTCCGCCTCGGGGAGAAGGAAGTCCCCCTCCAGGCCGGTGATGAAGGCGAAAGTGAAGGCCGCGGCTTCCTCGTCGGAAAGCGCGGCCTGCAGCGCGGCCTCGTCCTGGGCTATCCTCGCGCGGGCCTCCACCACCTCGCTGCGGCGGCTGCGGCCTATGGCCGCGCGTGACCGCAGTTCTTTCAGCCTGCCCTCCGCCACCCTGAGTTGTTCGCGCCTTATGCGTATCTCCGACTTGAGTTCGGCCAGGCTTATGTGGGCGCGGGCTGTGTCGCGGTAGAGGGCTTCGCGGGCGCGCGAGAGCGCCAGGGCGGCGGCTTCGGCGCGCAGGCGGGAGGACCTGGCCGCCAGGTAGTCGCGCATGCCGGAGAAGAGGTTGTAGTCCAGGCCGACGCCGGCCTGAGTGCGGCCGCTGATGCCGCCGCCGACGGTTTCGGAGGCGAAGCCGTGAATGGACGGGCGGAAGGCGGAGCGTATCTGCCGCTCGGCGTATTCGAGCTGTTTCACGCCCTCGGCCGAGGCGGCCAGCTGCTCGCTGCGGGCCAGCGCCAGCCTGTAGGCTTCGTCCAGCGTTACGAGGCGCGGCTCGGCCTGCTGGGCGCGGAGCGGCAGGGCGGCGGAGAGAAGCAGCAGGGGGAGCAGCGTCCTCATCGGCCTCACTTCGCCCATTCTTTGACCAGTTCGATCAGGACTTCAGCGGACTTGTTCATGCCGTCGAGCGAGACCCACTCGTAGCGGCCGTGGTAATTGTAGCCGCCGGTGAAGACATTGGGCGTGGGCAGGCCCATATAGGAGAGCCGCGCCCCGTCGGTGCCGCCGCGCACGGGCTTTATCTTAGGCTCCAGGCCGGCGGCGCGTACGGCGGCTTTGAGCTTCTCCATGACTTCCGGATGCTTCGCCATCACGATGCCCATATTGCGGTACTGCTCGCGGAAAGAAACTTTTATCTCCGCCAGCGGGTACTTGAGCCTCTTGGCGGCTATTATGGCTTCGAGCTGCCTTTCCATCGCTTTAAGTTTCTTCAAGTCGTGCTCGCGGACTATGCCGGTCAGTTCCGCCTTCTCTATGCCGGCCGAAAGGTCGGTGAACATGATGAAGCCTTCGCGCTTCTCCGTGGTCTCGGGCAGCATGTTCTCCGGCCAGGAGGCGGCGATGTCGGCCGCCACGCGCAGGGCGTTGGCCAGCGCGTTCTTGGCCGTGCCGGGGTGGACGCTCTTGCCCTTTATCTCTATCTTCACGGCGTCGGCGTTGAAGGTCTCTTCTTCTATGGTGCCGGCCACGTCTCCGTCCACGGTGTAGGCGTAGTCGGCGCCGAAGGCCTTCACGTCGAAATGTTTTACGCCCTGTCCCACTTCCTCGTCCGGGGTGAAACCTATCTTCAGCGTACCGTGCGGGATCGAGGGGTTCTTTAGCAGGTATTCGGCGACGGTCATTATTATCGCCAGCCCGGCTTTATTGTCGGCGCCCAGCAGCGTATCGCCCGAGGCGGTCACTATGTCCTCCCCCTCCCTGCCGGCCAGTTCGGGACAGTTCTTCTTATTCAGAATAACGCCGTGCCGGCGGCTTATAACGATATCGCCGCCCTTCCAGGCTCTGTGCACCTGGGGCCTTACGCCGGCGCCGGAGGCGTCGGGCGAGGTGTCGGCGTGGGCCAGGAAGCCGATGGCCGGCTTTTTGCCTTTCACGGTGGCGGGCAATTCGGCCGTCACGTAAGCCCAGCGGTCCATCTTCACTTTCTTCGCGCCTATCTTCCTGAGCTCGGCCGCCAGCATTTTGAGCAGGACCAGCTGCTTTTTGGTGGAGGGAAAGGTCTTGGAGTCCGGGTCCGCCTGTGTGTCCACCCTGCAGTAGCGCTCGAGCCTGGAATAGAGAGTGTTCTTGAAGTTCATCGGATAAGTCCGCCTTTAGAGTGATTTGCGCCGGTTTTAAGGATATAAATTAATGCGCGACAAAGAAAAGGGCCGTCCGCATTAGCGGACGGCCCTTCCCCTGGCGCGAGCTGCTATCAGCGGCGGGAGTAGAATATCTCGGTATAGTCCCAGCCGGAATGGCAGACGTCCCAGCTGGTGCCGTAGAAAGCCCTGACCGACGGCTCCTCGATTATGGCGCCGCGCGCGTCCATCCTGACGGTTATCTCTATCACGGCGTCCGTGCCCTCGGTGCAGGCGGAACCCTTGTAGCGGCGGAAAACCGCGGCCGTGCCGGTGTAGAGCCCGTCGCCGATGAACTTCACCTGCATCGGGTATTCGCCGGAGATCTCGCCGTCCAGGACCAGGAAAGCGGAGGAATCGGGCCTGAGCTGCACCCGGAAAGAGGAGACGCAGAAAGAGGCGGGCATGCCCTCGGCGTCGGCCTTCTCGTGCGGGGCGCGGCCCCAGCAGTAAGCGCGGTAGAGGCCGTCCGGCTTCACTTCCCTGGTTTCGGCCGGCTCCGGCGCCGCCGGCAGCGCCGCCGCGGGAATGTCGAAGGCTACCGAGCGGAGCGACTCCATGGCCGTCTCCCCGGCTTTAAGCGGCATGGCCGCCGCCATAAGAACAGTAACTAGAATGAGTTTCACTCTGCCTCCCCTGTGAACCGTCGCCTATATGGTAACAGTTGGGAGAGGGTTTGTCTTTGACGGGCGTCAAAAACGCGCGGCGGCGCGGCCGGCCAGTATGCCCGAGGTCCAGGCGAAATGCAGGTTGAAGCCGCCGGAGCGGCCGTCCACGTCCAGCAGTTCGCCGGTTACGTAGAGCCCGGGCGTCTTTTTGGAGGCGAAGGTCGCCGGCGCTATCTCCGCCAGGGCGCAGCCTCCGGCCGTTACCATGGCGTCCTCGAAGCCCAGCGGCCCGGCCACCCCCGCGGCAAAGTTCTTCAGCTCGCGGGCGAAGGCCTGCACCGGCCCGACCGGGGCGTCCCAGATAATTCCGGCCCGGGCCGCGGCGGCCTTGAGGACTTTGTCGTTCAGCAATCCGGCGGCGAAATGGGAGAAAGGCCGGCCGGCGAAGGCCCGGGCGCGCGACTCCAGCGTCTTTTCAAGCGCCGGCGCCGTGATCTCGGGGAAAAAATCCGCATCGATGGAAACAGGGTCGGCGCCGAGGGCCGCGACTGCGGCCCGGCTAAGGTCCAGAACGGCCGGGCCCGACAGGCCGTAGGAGGTGAAAAGAAGTTCTCCGGCCGACTCCGCCAGTACCCGGTCCCCGGAGATGAGTTCAAGAGCGGCGGCCAGGCGCACGCCGTCCAGTTCCTTCGGCGGCGGCTTGAGCGTGCGCAAGGGGACGATCGAGGGCGAGAGGGCGGACACCTCGTGCCCCAGGGATTTCAGCAGCGCGTAGCCGCCTTCCCCACCGCCGATCTGCGGATAGGCCGCTCCGCCGGCGGCCAGTATCACGCGGCGCGCGCGCAGGACCACCGGGTCCCCCCCGGAGGCCTTTTTGTCCCATTTCGGCGGCACTTTCCTCGCGCGCACTTCGAAGCCGCCGGCCGCGGCCTTTATTTCGTGAACCTCGGCAAGCGTCGCGACCCTGCCCCCGCGGAAAGCCAGTTCGTTGACGAGCAGCGCGACCACGTCCTGCGCGCGCAGGGAGCGCGGAAAAAGGCGGCCGTTCTCCCCCTCCGACCAGAGCAGGCCGAGCCCTTCGAAAAAAGCGCGGACCTCCGCCGGCGGCAGGGCGGCCAGGGCCTTCCTGATGAAAGGGCGCGCGGGGGCGTTATAATCCGCCGGGCCCACTTCGAGGTTGGAGAAATTGCATTTGCCGGAGCCGGTGGAGAGCACCTTGCGGCCGGGCACATGGTTCTTCTCGAGGACCAGCACCCGCGCGCCGGCCCTGGCGGCCTCGACGGCCGCCGCCAGCCCGGAAGCTCCGGCGCCCACTATTATGATGTCGGCTTCTTTCTCCATACAAATGGAAAGCCCGGCGCGCGGCCGGGCGTTCCTGTCCGTTCTCCCGGCTTAAACGCGCCCGGCCGAGCCGAGCACGTTGGTGTTCTTGTCGATATACATCTTGACCAGTTCGTCGCGGGCCGGCCCCAGGTACTTGCGCGGGTCGAACTCCGCGGGCTTCTCGGCGAAGACCTTGCGGATGACCGCGGTCATGACCAGGCGCCCGTCGGAGTCTATGTTTATCTTGCAGACGGCGCTCTTGGCGGCCTTTCGCAGCTGCTCGGCCGGCACGCCGACGGCGTTCTCCATCCTGCCGCCGTACTTGTTGATCATGTCGATATAGTCCGTCAGGACGGAGCTGGCGCCGTGCAGGACTATCGGGAAGCCGGGGATGCGCTTCTCGCATTCCTCGAGGATATCGAAGCGCAGCGGCGGCACGCTCTCGCCGGGCTTCAGCTTGAACTTGTAGGCGCCGTGGCTGGTGCCGATGGAGATGGCCAGCGAGTCCACGCCGGTCTTCTTCACGAAATCCTCCACCTGCGCCGGGTCGGTGTAATGCGAATGTTCGGAGGAAACCTCGTCCTCGATGCCGGCCAGCACGCCCAGTTCGCCTTCGACGGTCACGTCGTACTTGTGGGCGTACTCGACGACCTGCTTCGTGATCTCGACGTTCTTCTCATAGGGGTGGTGCGAGGCGTCTATCATGACCGAGGAGAAGCCGTTGTCCACGCAGCTCTTGCAGAGCTCGAAGGTGTCGCCGTGGTCCAGGTGCAGGGCCACCGGCACCGGGCCCTCCTTGAACTCCTTGATCATCTCCATCGCGCCGCGGCCCATCCAGCGCAGCAGCGTGGCGTTGGCGTAGTCGCGGGCGCCTTTGGAGAGCTGGAGTATCACCGGCGAGCGCGAGCGGCAGCAGGCGGTGAGTATGGCCTGGAGCTGCTCCATGTTGTTGAAATTGTAGGCGGGAACGGCGTAGCCGCCCTTCATGGCGGCCTTGAACATCTCGCGGGTGTTGACGAAACCGAGCTCTTTGTACGATACGGGCATTTTTATCCTCCGGAAGGGGCGCCGGTAAAGGCGGCGCGCCGTTCTCATTATATTGCTTGCTTCCGGAACAAGTCAACAAGGCTTCATTACGGGCCCCTAAATTTTGTAAAATATCATTGGGACAAAGCTATTAGGGAGGACTTCTCATGCTGCCACAGGATAAACCCTATCTCACCGGAAGGACTTTTTTATTCAGCATCCACAAGGGGGAGGACCTCCTGCTGGCCGTACAGCATTTCTGCCAGCACCACCAGATCAGGTGCGGCACCATCAGCGCCATAGGGGCCGTGGAGCGCGCCACCTTCGGCGTCTACGACCAGAAGACCAAGAAGTACAACAAGATAAACCTGGACAGGGAGCTGGAGATACTCTCGCTCAACGGCAATGTCAGCATCTTCGACGACAAGCCGATGATACACGTCCACATAATGTTCTCCGACAGCGAGGGCAAGGCCTGGGGCGGCCACCTGATGGCCGGCACCCGCGTCTTCAGCTGCGAGGTCTCCATCCAGGAGCTCAGCGGCGAGCCCAAGGTCCGCAAGACCGAGAAGGCCACCCAGCTGCCGCTCTGGGCCAATCCCATCTGCATCAAGTAGGACCGGTGGAAAAGGGCAGCGGTCCCGCGGGGTTCAAGGCCGGCTTCGTGGCGATAGCCGGCCTGCCCAACGCGG
Organism: Elusimicrobiales bacterium; assembly: GCA_031082205.1. GTDB lineage: Bacteria > Elusimicrobiota > Elusimicrobia > Elusimicrobiales > UBA9959 > UBA2231. The sequence continues at coordinate 59,394 of JAVHLJ010000001.1, read as the reverse complement.
GCAAGTCCACCCTGCTCAACACCCTCTGCGGTTTCCGTCTTTCCATAGTTTCCCCCCGCCCGCAGACCACGCGCGACAGCGTGCTGGGCATACTCAACGGCAAGGGCTTCCAGGCCGTCTTCATCGACACCCCGGGGATGCTCAAGCCGCGCAATCTCTTCGAGAAAGGGATGGCCGGCGACATTTCCCGCGCCCTCAACGAGGACGCGGACCTGGCCCTGCTGATAACCGAGCCCCGGGTGCCGCCGCCCGAGAAGCGGGAGCACCTGGAGCGCCTGGCCGGGCTTAAGATCCCTCTCTATCTGCTGGTCAACAAGATGGACCAGGTGAAGGACCAGGCCGCGGTCGCCGCGGCCGTGGAGTTCCACAAGGGGCTGCTGCCTTCGATCGCGGGGGTGTTCCCGATCTCCGCGCTCAACGGCGACGGCCTGAGGGAACTGCGCAGGACCATACTGGCCGGCCTGCCGGAGCATCCGCCCTATTACCCGACCGACCAGTCCACCGACCGCTGGGAGCGCTTCTACGCGGGCGAGATCGTGCGCGAGGAACTCTTCCTCCTCTTCTCCGACGAGATACCGTACTGCTGCGCCGTGGAGGTGGACCATTTCAGGGAAGAGGCGGGCCGGCCCGACTTCGTGCACGCGGTGGTGCACGTCAGCCGGGCCTCGCTGAAGCCGATACTGCTCGGCGCGGGCGGACGCGCCATCCGCAGGCTGCGCGAGAATTCCAGGGCGAAACTGGAGAAGCTGCTCGGCAGGCCGGCGGACCTGGAGATAACGATAAAAGTGACGAAAGGCTGGGAGAACGATCCGGTCTTTTTAAAGGAGAGGAGGGAGAATGCGGGCGGCTGAGAGGGCTTTCGCCGCCGCGCTGGCTTACTCGGCTCTATCGGGGCTGCTGCTGCTGGTGCAGGTGGTGCTGGCGGGGCTGCTTATACTGGCCGTGAGCTTTGCCGCGCGGCCTTTCTGTTCCGAAGGAGCGTGTCCCGGGCCGCTGGCGCTGGATTCGGCCGCCTTCGCCTTCATCGCCGCCGTTACCGCTCTCTCCCAGTATTATCTCGCGTCCCTCTTCCAGCATTCGCACCGCAGCCGGGCCCTCACCCTCTCCACCGTGCTGGCGGCTCTTTTCGTGACTATATTCGTTTTCGCCCCGCTGGCCGCCAGGAGCAGGTTCGAGGCTTACTGGCTGGCCTGGCTCCCGCTGGCCGCGTCTTTCCTGCTGGGCGCCCTGCCGGCGGTATTCCAGAAGGAATCGGATAATCCCTGGCGGGACTCCCCCACGGACCTTTTCAGGTTCTAGGACCCCAGAAGCCCGCTATCGCCGTTCCGCAAACCCCGCAGGCGCCTCTGCCGGAAAGCCGGTCCTTAATGACCGCGTACCCTTCCCGTCCGATGATCGTCTCCCCGCATGACGGGCACAGCGTGTCCTGCCGGCCCCCGGGAACGTTGCCGGTGTAAACGTATCTGAGCCCGGCGGCCAGGCCGGCCTCGCAGGCTTTCTCCAGCGCCGCCGCCGAAGTCCGGGGGCGGTCCGTCATCAGGTGCGACGGGTGGAAAGCGGTGATATGCCAGGGCATATCCTTGGACAGCGAAGCCAGGAAGGCCGCCATTTCCGAGATCTCCTCCCGTGAATCGTTCAGGCCGGGGATAAGCAGCGTAACCACCTCTACCCAGAACCCCTTCTCAAGCATCAGGCGTATGGCCGTCTTCACCGGCTCCAAACGGGCGCCGGCCACCTTGGCATAAGTCTCCTCGCGGAAGAATTTAAGGTCCACCTTGAAGCAGTCCACCGACGGACGGAGGAAGTCCAGCGCCTCGGGGGTGGCGTAGCCGTTGGAGACGAAAGCCCCGGCCAGGCCGGCCTTTTTGCCTTCCGCGAGCACCGCCGTGCCCCACTCGGCGGTTATAAGCGGCTCATTGTAGGTGGAGACGAGCATGCGCGCCCCCAGGCGGCGGGCCTCCGCCGCTATCCGGTCAGGGGAGACCGGTTCGGCGTGAGGCGGCCGGGCCGCCGCGGCGCGGTCGGCCAGCTCGTGGTTCTGGCAGAAAGAGCAGCGGAAATTGCAGCCGTACATGCCGAAGGAAAGCGTCAGCGCCCCGGGCAGCGCGTGAAAGAAGGGTTTTTTCTCGACCGGGTCGGCCGAGAGGGCGGCTGTCCAGCCGTAGGGGGCCATCAGCCGGCCGCCGGCGTTGACGCGGGCGCCGCAAAGCCCGCTCTTCCCCTCGGAAATACGGCAGCGGTGAGCGCAGGCCAGGCAAAGGACGTCCCCGCCGGGCAGCGGCCGGTAAAGACGGGCCTCGGATCGCAGTTTCGTGTCGGACATGGTCCCCCCCTGGCGGCCTGCGGGATCAGGGCGCCAGTACCGAAAGCGAAGCGGGGAGCAGCGAGATGCGTATGGTCCCCGCCGATTCGAAATCCTCGCCGTCCAGGTGGTACGGCGTCCCCGGCGCGCAGTGTATCTCCAGCGCCCGGGCGGTGAAGCTCTGCACCAGGTCCGGCCTGGAATCGATACGGCCGGCGAAAAAAGCGGGCAGGGCCGACATTGTGGCGAAGAAGCCGGCCTTTTTGACCGTGACCAGGTTGAGCAGGCCGTCGTCTATGTAGGCTCCCGGCGCCAGCAGCGCGCCGCCGCCGTACTGTCGGCCGTTCATGGCGGCCGCCACGAGCGGGGAGGTCTCCACGCGCTTTCCGGCCGTCGTTATGACCAGCGGCTCGGGCTTATAGGTCAGGAACTCGGACAGAGCGTGGGCGACGTAAGGCAGGATCCCCCTCGCTCCGCCCGGCGAATTGAAGCGCCTGGCGACGCGCGCGTCCAGGCCCACGCCGGCGGCGCAGAAGAACGGTTTGCCGTCGGCCAGGCCGGTGTCTATGCGGCGAGGCTTCCAGGAGAGGATTCCCTTCAGGGCCTCGGCCGGGTCCAGCGGTATGTGGAGGTTGCGGGCCAGGCCGTTGCCGGAACCGCAGGGGATTATTCCCAGCGTCCTCTCCCTGCCTATCAGCGGTTCGGCGGTCTCCCGTATGGTGCCGTCGCCCCCGACCGCCACGAGGGTGTCGAACCCGGCGACTATGGCCTCCCTGGCCAGGTCCCGGCCGTGGCCGGGCCGTTCGGTGAAGAAGATGCGGTAGTCCAGCCGCCTTCCGGACATTTCGCCGGCTATCATTTCGGCGGACGCGGCCCCGCGGGTGCCCGCGTTCGGATTCACGATGAAAGCGTAGGCCATGGGATTCACTCCACGGCGCTTATGCCGGTGGCCCAGGACGCTTTGGCGCCGGTGGCCTTGGCGAAGACCAGCCTGTTGCCCGAGGAGAGTTCCCCTTTCTGGCATTTGAAGCGGACCAGGTAGAGATAGCCGATGCGCAGGTCGGGCGAATCGCCCAGGACCCTGTCGTCGTCTATGTAGATGTAATCGAGCTGGCGGCCGGCCCCGGAATGGAGGAAATTAAGCCTCCAGCTTCCGGTGAGCCGCTTCGCCGTTATCATCTGCAGCTCTATCTCGAGTTCGGCCCCGGCGAACTTGGCGGGATCGCGGAAAAAGGCGGCGGCTTTGCCGCGCACCACGAAATCGTCCTCGTCCGTGACGGCGGGAGGCCGGACTGGGACGCCGGTCGGGATGGCGTTCCCCGCCGGCGCGGGCTCCTCGGCCGGCAGTTCCAGCTCATATTCCCTGTCGGTTTCGCCGCGGGGGGCCGGGTCCGCGACTTCGAGCGCGGCCGGCTGGTCCGGGCTGAAGATCTCGTCCGCCGGCTGGCGGTAGGTCCGGGCGGCGGGAGGCTCCGGCGCCGACGGCGTCCTCGGCCCCTTGCTTAACAGGTAGCCCAAGGCCGCGCCCAGCAGCAGGAAAAGAAAAGTGTTGATGACCCGCAGTCTGAAGAAATCCATCTTGACTTTCAATTCTATAAAATTTAACCTCTGTTTTGACCCGAGGGAACGGAGGAAGACCATATGACATATCTCGTTTTGGCCGCGCTTATCACGGCGGCGGCGCCGGCCGCGGCGGCCGACGGCCCCAAGGCGGCCCTTTACTCGCACAAAGGGATGGTGCAGCTCAGGGAGGCCGGAGGGGACTGGCGCCCCGCCCCCAAAGCCGCGGAACTGGTCACGGGCAGCGCCCTGAAGACCGGACGCAAATCCTCGGCCGAGATCCTTTACGCCGACGGCACCATGGTGAGGATGGACGAGAACTCGGAACTGAGCATCGAGGACCTGCGGCTCTCGGCCGAAGAGCGGTCCTTCTCGGTGAAGGCCCTGACCGGCAGGTTCATGTTCATGGCCGCCAAGGCGAGGCACAGGTTCTCCCGCTTCGCGGTCCGCACCCCTTCCGCCGTCTGCGCGGTCAGAGGGACCGACTTCGCCGTCATAGCGGGGCCGGAGGTTTCAGACATAGGACTGTTCGAAGGGTCGCTGGAAGTGGCGGCGGAGGGCGAGCCCGGCGTTCTCTCGCCGGGCCAGCAGGCCACGGCGGCCGCCGGGGAGTTGAAGGTCTCCCCCCGTTTCGACAAGGTCATGGAAGCGGAACGCCGCCGCTACGAGAAACTGCGTTCCCATGTCCGCAAGACCAGGGAGAAGCTCGACAAGCGCGGGGATTTCCTGCGCGAGCACATAGAGGCCAGGGAAGGCAGGCTCAGGGATTTCGACAAGCGCAGGCAGGAAAAACTGGGCCGCGGCGAAGGGAACTGACCCGGCCGCCGGAAATAAAAAAGCCCCGCTCGCGCGGGGCTTTTTTATTGCTTTTCGCCGTTCCGGGAGCGTATCAGGGCAGGGCTCCCTCTATGTCGTAAGCCCCGGAGCGCACTATCTTGAGCGGGAATTTCTGGTTCTTCTGCAGCAGGGCCGAAAGCTCCTGCGCGCCGCCCTTGCGCAGGCCCACGTCGATATGCGCGGACGAGCCCGAGTAGTTCCTGAGCCAGCTTCCCCGTATGGCGGGGATATTCTTGAGGCTCTTCATGTAGTCGCTCAGGTGGTTCATGTCCTTCACCCCGGAGAGCGAAAGCCTCACCACCGACTTTTCCTTCAGGGCCTTGAGGAGCCTGTCCTTCAAGTCCGGCCCCGCCTTTTTCACGGCGTTGATCACGGCCGCGCGGGCCGCGGCGGAGTCGTTGAGGTCGATCCCTCCCGCGGCGTCCTGCACGGCGGCCAGCGCGCCGCCGCCGGCTTTATCGGCGGAAAGGGACAGGGTCGCCCTGTAAGAGACGAAACCGCCGAGTCCCTCGCGGGTATTGAAGGCGGAATCGGCCGAGCCTTTTATCGTTATGTCGCAGTTCTCCCCTTCGCCGGTAAGAAAACCGGCGCCGGCGAAGACGGACTTGAGCTCGGTCGCCGCGGCGGAGGCCTCCGTTCTGGCCCCGTCGACGGTCTCGGCCACGGCGAAGCAGATCACCGGGTTGCCCAGCTTGACCGGCTCGGGCTCCAGGTCGCGCAGCTTGAGCGTCAGGTCCTCCTTGCGGACATGGGCCAGCACGCGCACCTTGAAGAAATCGCCGTCGCGCCATTCTTTGAGCGTTTCGTACTTCTCGATATAGCCTTCGGTCTGGGAGGTGATGGTCTCGTCGATCAGGACGGCCTGGGAGACCATGGACTCCTGCGAGACGTAGACGCCCACGACCAGCGCCAGCGCGTTGCGCAGCGCGTCGCCGAGGGCGGCCTTGCGGGCGGCGTCGGCCCCGTCGACTACCGGGGCCGAGCCTTCCGCTTCCACCTTCTCCACTTCGTAGGCGGGGTTCAGCGCCGACTTGCGCGCGCCGCCGCAGCCGCAGACGAGCAGCGCGGCCGGCAGCGCCAGCAGGCGCAGGAGCTTGGCGTTCATGCGGGAATCACTCCGCTATCTTTACGCCGGCTTCCTTGAGCGCCTTCTTGGAGAGGCGCAGCACAACCACGCAGCCGTCGTCGGAGGTCCACTCCGTGCGGACCACCTGGGCGCCCTTGATGACCTGGTCGATCTTGGTGGCCAGGACCGAGTCGGTCTCTATGGCCTTCTCCACGGTGATGCCGCCTTCCAGCTGGACTCCCTTGAGGAAGGAGAGCATGTTGTACTGGGCGTTGACTATGGAGGCGTTGCGGGAGGTGGCCATGCGCTGGGTCTTGTTCTCCAGCGTCTGATCGGCCGCGCCTATGCCGCGGGCGAAGACGTAGTTCTTGGTCACGCCTTCCTCGACCCATTCCCGCTCTATCTCGCCGGTCTTGGCGACGGTGCCCTTGTCGGGGGACGAGGAACAGGCGGCGACGAAAAGAGCCGCGACGGACAGCATGAGTACTTTTTTCATATTAGAGGACCCTCCTGAGAATACCGCGAATGGGCGATCCCGCCCCATGGAGAGATTCTATAAACAAGGGTGAGGGGTGTCAATGTAACTACTGTCAACGAGGGGTCAGTAGAGCCAGTAGAAGTCGGGGCCCTTGTTCTGCTGCGGGGCCTGCTGCTTGACCGGCGCCGACTGGCGCGCGGGGCGTTCCTTGGCGGCCGGCTTGGCGGCGGGCCGGTCCTCGGGATCCTTGTAGATCACCTTTTTCTTGTAGTCCCTGGGAGACCAGCCGGTGAACTTGTAACTCAGTCCTATCTGAGAAGTGTTGTAGACGTCCCCCCCCGCGCCCATGCCGAAGTCCAGCGAGAGGGTCTCATGCCTTATGCCCAGGCCGAACGTGAACCCGGGGTTCTCGTCCATGGCCTTGTAGCCGAGGCGCAGGTCGAATATCTTCTGGAAATGGTATTCAAGGCCGAAGCGGGCGGTCTTGAGGTCCTCGCCCACGGAAGAGTCCAGCTGGGCCGCGATCAGGACCGACTGGTCCATGACGGTGGGCTTCTGCCAGGCGAGTCCCAGCCGGACGATGGCCGGCAGGGGGCTGGATTCCCGGTGGTACTTTATGCCGGAGCCGAAATTGGCCAGCGAAACTGCCCCGGAGAGACCCAGGTTCGGCTCCATTATGAGCCAGCCGGCGTCGACGGCGAAGGCGGTGGCGGAATAGGTCTCCAGCAGTTCCGAGCGGATGATCTTGACCGCGCCGCCCAGGTACTGGTCGAAGCGGAACTCGCGCCCCTCTATCCTGGTGGAATCCGAATAGACCTTCTCGCCGTAGCCGAAGGAAAGGACCATGTCGGTCTGGGCGTCGTAAGACCGCGAGGCCACGCTGCCGTCGGGATTTATGTGGCGGTAGGTGAAGTCGCCGGCCTGGCTGAACAGCAGCGAGGCCGAGACGGCGGGCTTGTCCAGGCCGGCCAGGCCGATGAAGGGCATGGGCACGCCGAAGGCCAGGTACTGCAGGCGAGAACCCTCGAAGCCGGAGAAGTACATGGCCGCGGCCTCGGGGAAATAGAGCTGGCCGAGGCCGGCCGGGTTATAGTTCATCGCGTGTATGTCGTCGGCGACGGGGGCGAATACGCCGGCCATTCCCAGCGCGCGCGGGCTGGTATCGAGCTTGAGCATCTGCATGGCGGCCGAGCCGGGGCCGCCGGCGGCCGACGGTACGGCGCAGAGCGCGGACAAAGAGAGGACCGCCGCCGTAAGGGCGGTCGCGGGTCTTATGGTCGCTCGCTTGATCATGACGTTCGCGCTACCTTACGATAGCCACCTTCTCCACGGTGTCGAGGCCAGGGCCCTCCGCCTTTATGTAATAGATGCCGCTGGCGGCCTTGCCGCCGGAAGAATTGGTCCCGTCCCATTCCACGGTGCCCTTGCCGGCGGGGACCGGGCCGCTGTATATCGTTTTCACCAGAGCGCCGCTCACAGTGTAGGCGTTTATGGTGAGGGTGCCGGCCGAAAGCAGCTCGTAGCGTATTACGGCGCTGCGGTTGGAGGGAGAGATGATGTTCTCGTAGGTCGTAAGCGAGGCGCGGTTGGCCGACAGCGCCAGCGGGTTGGACACGCCCATGGACATCACCCGGCCCATGTGATTGCGGCCGAACACTTCCAGGTAGACCGTGCCTATCGCGGGGTAGCGGGCCGAGAAGCCGGGCTTGAGGCGCACGCGCCCGTTGAGCACCGGGTCGCCGCGGGAATCGCTGCCCGGGAGTATGGTCCCCGCCACCGTCTCCAGGTAGCCCGAGGCCAGGTCGGTGCGCGCCAGCGGTATCGGCACGAAGTTGTGGTCCCGCAGCGAGGCGTACTGGTACTCCAGTTCGGCGCTGGTCGTATCCGACGACGGATGCACGTTCATCTCGAAAGTGGTGTACGGTACCGCGAAGTTTATCTCGTCCCTGTCGTAGGACGGCGAGAATATGCCGGCCGTCGCGGACCCCCTCGGCGAAGCGTCCACCGACAGCCTGTAATGCGAGGGGCTGTTGCCGCCGCCGTTGCCGTAATATACCGTGGGTCCGGCCGCTACCATGATGTAGTACCTGCCCGGTATCGGGGCGGAATATTCGAGGCCCACGGTCGGGGAGAGGGTAAGGCACTCCGGAGTCCCGGCCGAGGGACAGAAGCCCCAGTAGGTGGTGTCGCCCTTGAAGATGACCGGGTCGCCGGTCGCCAGCAGGTTGCGGTCCGCGTCCAGCAGGTATAACGAATAGGCGTGGTAGGTGTTGGACTCGCTGCCGGCGGGCAGCGTGAGCGCGGCCCTTATGGAGCCGGCCGGGGCGACGAAGCCGTAATAATCAACGTCGGCCTGCGGGTATATCGAGGCCGAGACCGAGGTCATCGTGCTTATGTCGGTGGCGCACTGGGGGCCGTTGTTGTTCCGGCAGAGTTCGGAGGCGTTGTTGTTGGTCTCGTAGAAGTCGCCGGTGTCGTAATAGCTCGGGGCTATCCCGTGGTCGTTGAAGGCGGTGCTGATGCGGGAGATGGTATCGGCGTTGCAGTCCGCCCCGTCTATCTGACGGCAGGCGTCGACGAAAGCCTCGTAGAAATTGGCGAAATTGTCGGGAAAATAGAATAGCGCCGCGAAGGCGAAGACGTCGGCCCGTGGCAGGCCGGCGAAGGCAGCCGGGCTGGCGTTGAAAACGCCCAGCGTCTGGGACGCCGTGCCGTTGCGCAGTTTGTAGAGCGCCTGGGAGAGGAAGAGGCTGTCGTCGTGTATCTCGCCGTGCCAATGCGTCGGCATGACCTTCACGCCGTTTATCAGGGTGCCGTCCGTCTTGGTGGCGGTGCCGGAGAGGTCGCGGGAGGCCGCCTCCCCCTCGTCGATATAGAGGCCCGTGACGGGGACGTTCTGTCCTTCCCCTATGAAGGAGGAGATGGCGAAGTAATCGGCCATGGCCTCCGAGATGGCGCCGAATTCGCCGAAATTTATTATCGGGTATATGCGGTTGATGACCAGGTGGATGTATTCGTGGCGCACCACCGTGCCGTCCAGCGCGAACGAGCTGTAGGGGGCGGGGCAGCTGGACCCCTGGCAGACCGGCCCGTCGCCGAAGTAGATATGGTCGCTTTCGAGGTCGTAGAAAGCGTTGAGCATGCCGCCCAAAGTATTGAGCTGGTCCGCCCGGCCGTGGGCCCGCACCATCACTTCGACCGGCCTGTCCAGGTCGGCGGGGGTCTGGCCGGAGGGGGCGGAGGGGTCCTTATTGACCGGCGTGAAGAAATCGCGTATGGCGTTGAGATGGTAGAAGGCGTTGACCTCGTCCAGCCTGCCGTCCATGAACCTGGAATGGTTCCAGATGAAAGAGCCCGTGGCGTTGTTGGGTACGGAGACGTTGTTGGTAAGCACCAGGTAGCTGGACTGGGTGACGGTGAAAGAGCCGGAGTTGCCCGCCTCGTCGGAGACCAGGCGGACCTTGTAAGAGGGGCTTTCCACGGCCGCGCCGTAGAAGGGCGAGGTGCGCGTGCCCCTGTAAGAGCCGGCCCTGGCGCCCGGCTTGACGTGGCCGGCGCCGTTGACCACCACCACGTGGTCGGCGTCAAGGACTACGCCGTCCTCGTCCATGGAGCCGACGCTGAAAGTGTTGAAGCGGGGCACTACCTTGGCGAAGGAGCCCGAAGGATACGTCGTGTTCCAGTCGGAATCGTTGACGGTAAGGTCGTATTCGTAGGCCGCGTCCGGGGCGTAGGCCGGCTGCGAGACGACGGAAGCCGCCTTGGTCATCCATACGCCGGAACCGTTGTCGAAATGGCCGCCGGGCCCCCGGAAATTGGAGACCGAGAAATAGGGTCCCTTGAGCCCGGCGAAGACCTTTCCCTCGCCCAGCCCGGCCGTCGGGCTGTCGCCCGCGCAATAGATCCCGTTGGTGTCGGTAACGGCGGCCGAAGAATAGTTCTTCACCCAGACGTACTGGCTGCGTATGGTCAGGGTGCTGGTCTGCTGCCAGCCGAGGGTCGAGGTGGGGTACGGCGATACGGGAAATACCAGCCCTCTCACTGTTCCGGTGGTGTCATGCGAGCCGGTGCAGGCGGCCCTGCGCAGGTCGTCGTACCTGAAGAGGACCGAGCCGTCATGCGCGTCCACATAATAGATCCAGATGCCTGACCCGAGGGCGCCGCCGCGGGCGCGGATCTTCCAGGCCAGTTTAAGCCCCCCGTTGAACTCGTCGGGGAAAATGACCAGTTTAGCCTCGGAGCGGGCGGGATAGCCCAGGTCGGACAGGACGGCGGACTTGGCGGCTTCGGCGCTCAAGGAGGGAGAGAGGGATATGTTTATGGCGGGCTCGTACTTGGCCTGGTAACCCGTGACCCGCCCGTCGGCGGTAAGGTGAACCCGGACATAGGCGAACTCCACCGGCAGGCCCTTGTGCACCTGTTCGTACTGCAGGTGGGTGATGCCGGCGTAGGTCCTGGAATGGGCCAGGCGCAGTTCCGAACGGTCCACCGAGAGCATCTCGCGGTTCTCGTCCAGGAAGGCGGCCGCGGCGGCCTCGGCTCCGGGGCCGTAAGCGCGGCTCTCGCCCTCGACTATCGATTCCGGGAGGGCGGTGCGGGGGCTGAAGCGCACGCGCCAGGGCTTGCGGCTCTTATCGCTGAAATCCCTGACCTGCTTTATCCTGGCCGATGAAGGAACGGCTTTGGCCGGGCGGAGCGAGTCCGCCAGCGGGCTCAGCCGTGCCGACCGGCCGTGTTGCCCCGGGCCGGCGAAAAGCGCGCCGGAGAGGGCCGGCAGCATGAGCATAGATATAAGGAAAGAGCGCGTCACTTTTTCCTCTCCGGGGCGGCGAAACGTTTGAGAGAGTGCAGGGCCGCCTCAAGCCTTATGTTAAGATCGGGGTCCGAAAGGAGATTTTCAAGGTATGGAGAGGCCTCTTCGTCCGTAAGGTGAGGCAGGAGTTCGAGCCCCGCCCGCCTGGCCTCCAAGCTGTTGGAATCGGCGGCCCGCCTGATGAGGGCGGCGGGAGGCCTGCGTCCAGCCTGAGCCAGCGCGCCCGAGGCGGCCAGTTTCAATATGAGATCGCTTTCCGTATCCTCCACGACGGCGGAAAGTTTCTCGAAAGCCTTGGCGTTCTTTATTCCCCCCAGGGCGGCCAGCGCCTTCACGCTGACGCTCGGGTTCTTGTCGGAGGAGAGGGACAGGATCTCGGCCAGGGCGGAATCCCTGCCTGGAGAGCAGGCCAGCGCCTCCAGCGCGGCCATCTTTACCCGAACCGAGGCTTCCCCGGCCAGGAGGTCGCGCAGGGGCGCGACGGCGTTCCGCGAACAGATCGAGGCCAGGGCGGAGGCCCCCTCGTGGCGTATCGCCTCGTCGGGGCTGGCCAGCGCGGCTATGAACTGCTCCAGCTCTTCACCGTGGCCCAGGCGCGCCAGCTGCAGCGCCGCGGCGTCGCGTATCTTGCCGAAATTATCGTTGCGCAGGGCGAAAAGTTCCTGCTCCGCCTTTTTCCCGCGCATCGAGGCCAGGGCCTGCACCGCGCGGGCGCGTATGTTGTTCTGGGATATGACCTTCAGCTCCACGAGCGGAGAATTGGCGATCGGGCCCTGGGCCGGCTTGTCGTTTATTATGGCGGTGACGGTCTTGAGGCCGGACGCGTCCCCGATCTTCCAGAGCGCCTCGGCGGCCGCTATGCGGACATGCTTGTCCGGGTCGGCCAGCGATTTGCGCAGGGTGGCGGCGGCTCCCCTGTTGCCGGTCTCCCCCATGACGCGTATGGCCCGCTCCCTGACCTCGGAGTCGGCGTCGTTCAGATGGGCGACCACGGTCTCCAGGGCCCTGCGGCCGAGGGACTTGCCGTCCTCCGCGGCCGCGGGAGAAGTCAAAAAAAGGCAGAGCGCCGTGACCAACTGCGCGTTCATGGGAATATTATAAGAAACCGCCCTTTTCATTATTGTTTACGAATTGTTACGTTTTTTCGCTCCGCTCCCGCCCGAACGACAGGCGGTTTCTCCCGGGGACACGCGGCGAGGAACATGAAGAACTTTTTCCCCGAACGCAGTGAGGGCACCGGCATTGCCGGACGGGCATGAATGTCTGAGGCCCGAGGCGCCGTGCGCCCGGGCCGAGTTCGTGCCCGGCCGAACGGAGCGAAGGTGCATCCCGGAAAAAGCGAACCGTGACGGGCGCGTGTCCCCGGGGGAAACCTGCAACCCGTGCCCCCTGGAGGATTTGGCCACGGGTGCCTCCGATAAGCCGCATAGCGGCTTTCTTCGGCCACGCCTCGGCGCTTTTCGCTGAAAAAGCGCCTCCGGCCTTGCGGACCTGCGCCGCAGGTCCTCACCTCGTCGCCGCCGCTCCTCGGGACCCTCGGCCCCGGCTCCGCGCTGCGGCGTGGTCGCCTCGCGCGTCCGCCTTTCAAATCCTCCCGCGGACCAAACTATTGGTCCGCTCAGCGTGCACGGAAACCGTGCCCCCTGGAGGATTTGAACCTCCAACCCTCTGCTCCGAAGGCAGATGCTCTATCCGGTTGAGCTAAGGGGGCTGCGGTTGCCTGAATTATCCTTATTATTATAGAATTTATTTTTACCGGGCACTAATCCCGGGCATAGAACGCGACTTTCAAGGAGTTTCACCATGGGCGGACATTCCCACTGGGCGGGCATAAAGCACAAGAAGGCCATCACCGACGCCAAAAAGGGCAAGGTCTTCACCAAGATCATCAAGGAAATAACCATCGCCGCGCGCCTGAGCGGCGGCGACCCGGCCCATAACCCCCGCCTGCGCAAGGCGATGGACGACGCCAAGGGCGCCAACATGCCCCTCGACAACGTCAAGCGCGCGGTCATGAAGGGCACCGGCCAGCTGCCCGGCGCCATGTACGAGGACGTCATGTACGAGGGCTACGGCCCGGCCCAGATAGCGCTCATGATCGAGGCCACCACCGACAATAAGAACCGCGCTTTCAGCGAGATACGCAAGATCGTCGAGGACTACGGCGGCAACCTGGGCGGCAGCGTCGCCTGGATGTTCGACAACAAAGGTTTCATGACCGTCCCCAAGGCCGGCCTGCAGGAGGACGCGCTGATGGAAGCGGCCATAGAGGCCGGGGCCGACGACGTCAAGAACTCCGAGGGCGACAATTACGAGATACTGACGGCCCCGCAGGACCTCGACAAGGTCAAGAACGCCCTGACCGCGAAGGGCATGACCGTCGCCTCCGCCGAGATCACCATGATCCCCAAGAACGAGGTGGACGTGCCCGAGGAGAAAGCCAAGCAGGTCGTCGACCTGATGAACGCCCTCGAGGACCACGAGGACGTCAAGAAAGTCTACTCCAACTTCAATATCCCCGACGAGATACTCGCCAAGCTGGACCAGTGAAGATACTAGGCATAGACCCGGGGCTGGACCGTACCGGCTGGGCGCTGCTCGAGCGGAGCGGCACCGGCCCGGGGCGGCTTCTCCGGGCCGGCCTGTTCCACACCGCGGCGGACGAGCCGCTGCACGCCCGCCTCTCGGACCTTTACGATTCCTTCACCGAGCTGCTGGCCGGGGAGCGGCCCGACGAATGCGCCATCGAGGAGGTCTTCTTCACCAAGCGGGCGAAGACCCAGTCCGAGACCGTTCACGCGCGCGGCGTCATACTGCTGGCCTGCGCCCGCGCCGGCGTCCCCCCGACGGGCTACAACCCCCGCTCCATAAAGCAGAACCTCACCGGCAGCGGCTCGGCCGCCAAGCCGCAGATGCAGCGCATGGTCCAGCTCATCCTGAAACTGGAAAAACCGCTGGAGCCGGACGACGTCTCCGACGCCGCGGCCATAGCCCTTTATCACGCGCGCCGGGCCCCGTTCGAGCGCCTCGCGGCGGCCGGGAGGCGCAAGTGATAGCCAGCCTCAGGGGCGCCGTCCAGTCCGTGGGCGGCGAGAGCGCCGTGATCGAGGCCGGCGGCGTCGGCTACGAGGTATTCCTCTGCGGACCCGACCTGGCCTCCCTCTCGGAAGGACAGGAGGTGTTCCTGCCGGTCTCGGAGTCCGCTTCCATGTACGGCGGCCCCGTCCTTTACGGCTTTCTTTCCGCCGAGCGCAAGGAACTCTTCGAACTCTTCCGCGAGGCCGTGCCCAATACCGGCGCCAAGAAGGCGCTGGAGTACCTGGGCAAGGCCGTGCGATCGCTCCCCGAATTCAGGGCCGCGGCCGCGGCCAAGGACATCAAGCTGCTTACCGGCATGTTCGGCTTCACGGCGAAAACGGCGGAAAAAATAGTCGACGCCCTCAAGCACAAGCTGCCGGCGGTCCCCCCCGCGGAGGCGAAGGGCCCCGAAGGCGAGACCTACTCCCGGGCGGCCGGAGCCCTGGCCGGGCTCGGCTTCAAGTCTTCCGAGGTCCGCTCCGCGCTCGACGAAGTGCGCAGGGAAGGCGGCGCCGCCTCCGCGGAAGAGATGGTGCGCAAGGCGCTTAGGAAGCTTTCGGGCGGATTATGACCTCAAAAAAAGAGACCGTTTTTTCGGCCAAGCCCGACCGCGAGGAACTGCGCAGCGACGCGGCGCTGCGCCCCACCACCCTGCGGGAATTCGTCGGCCAGGATAAGGTCAAGGAGAACCTGGGCGTATTCATCGAGGCGGCCCGCAAGAGAAAGGAATCCCTCGACCACTGCCTTTTCTATTCCCCCCCTGGCCTGGGCAAGACCACGCTGGCGCATATACTCGCCCGCGAAATGGGAGTCAACATAAAGGTCACCTCCGGTCCCGTTCTCTCGCGCCCGGGCGACCTCGCCGCCATGCTGACCACGGAACTGGCCGACGGCGACATCCTTTTCATCGACGAGATACACCGCCTAAACGCCGCGGTGGAGGAATCCCTCTACCCCGTCATGGAGGATTTTCTTTTTTTCATAAATACCGGCAAGGGGCCCGGCGCGACCACGCTCAAGATTACCACCCCCCGCGTCACCCTCGTCGGCGCCACCACCCGCAGCGGCCTGCTGACGGGCCCGCTGCGCGACCGCTTCGGCATAGTCTTCAACCTGGGCTTCTACGGCCCCGCGGAACTGCAGAAGATAATCGCCCGCTCGGCCGACATCCTCGGGGTCAAGGCCACGGCCGAGGGAATAGCCGAGATAGCTTCGCGCTCGCGCGGCACGCCGCGCATAGCCAACCGCCTGCTGCGCCGCGCGCGCGATTACGCGCAGGTGAAAGGCACCGGGGTGATCGACCCGTCCATAACGGCGCGGGCGATGGAGGCTATGGAGATAGACGCCCAGGGTCTCGACGCCCTGGACCGCCGCCTCCTGTCGGTCATCGCGGACAATTTCTCGGGCGGACCGGTGGGCATAGACAATCTCGCCGTGGCGCTTTCGGAAGAGGCCGACACCCTTACCGACGTCATCGAGCCCTTCCTGATACAGGCCGGGTTCCTGCAGCGCACGGCCCGGGGCCGGGTGCTGACGCAGAACGCCTACAGGCACCTGGGGCTCAATCCTCCTTCGGACAAACTCTTCTAGTACGATGAGACTCGACACCCTGGCACCAGCGCTGGCTGCCGCCCTCCTGCTTTGCGGGGCGGCGGAGGCGGCCGAGATACGCGTGGGCATACGCCTGGGGACCCCGAGTTTCCGCCTGCGCACCGACGGCGAGGTCTTCGTCCGCGACGTCCGCTCAGGGCGCCGCTACCTGCTGGTCCAGAAGTCTCCGTACGAAATAACCCCGGTCGGCGGCCTGGTCCGCGTAGCCGGCGAGACGCTGGGCCCGGAGATCAGCCTGGACCCGAAGGAAGGCGACCTGGGCGTCAAGATAAACGGCGTCTTCTACCGCGGCAGGCTCGCCGTAAAGGCCACGCCCGAAGGCCTGCTCAACGTCGTAGAGCACCTGGACATCGAGGATTACCTGGAGGGAGTGCTTCCCGTGGAGATGAGTCCCGGCTCGCCGCTGGAAGCGCTCAAGGCCCAGGCCGTGGCCTCGCGCAGCTACGCCATGAAGAGGCTTTCCCCCTCGCGCGATTACGACGTCACCGCCGACGTGAACAGCCAGGTCTATAACGGCCGCAACAACGTCAACGGCAGGATAAGGACGGCGATAGAAAAGACCCGCGGCCAGGTGCTGACCTACAAGGGAAAGATCGTGACCGCCTATTTCCACGCCTGCTGCGGCGGCCACACCGCCAGCTCCACAGCGGCCTGGGGCGAGAACGTCTACAAGCCCCTTTACGGGGTTAAAGACCCCTTCTGTTCGTCTTCGCGGCACTCCTCCTGGCAGCTCTATATCCCGGAGCGCGACCTGCTCTCCTTCATACAGAAGCAGGGCTCTACGTCCCTGAGCCTGAAGAAGGTCCGGGTCGCGAAGAAGGACAGGTCCGGCCGGGCGCTGCGCGTGGCCTTCGACACCGAGAAGAAGACGCATTACGCCGAAGGCAAGGCGGTCCGGACGGCTTTCGGCAATTCAGACTTCCGCAGCACTCTTATCACCTCCGTGACCCCGACTTCCGGCGGCTGGCTGTTCAAGGGCCGGGGCTGGGGGCACGGCGTCGGCATGTGCCAGGCGGGCGCGGCGGCCATGGCCAACAACGGCCGCGATTATAAGAGGATACTCCGCCACTACTATCCCGGAGCGTCCATAACCGTCCTCAAATGAGCCTTGAAATATTCGAAAATCTCGATATAGAACCCCTTATCGCGCCCGGGCCGGTCGAACCGAGGGATTCGTCGCGGCTGTTGCGCCTCGACCGCGATTCCGGGGCCTTGAACCACGCCGTTTTCCGCGACCTCCCGGCATTCCTGAAGCCGGGCGACTGCCTGGTCCTCAACCGCAGCGCGGTGCGCAAGGCCCGCCTCCCCGCCCGCAAACTGACGGGCGGAAAGGCCGAACTCCTGCTGGTCGCCCCCGTCGACGAGAGCCTGACGCGGTGGAAGGCGCTGGGGCGGAAACTCTCCCCCGGCACGCCGCTCGAACTGCCCGACGGGTCCGGGGCTGAGATAGAAGGCCTGGCGGACGACGCCTCGCTCCTGGTGCGCTTCTCCGTCCCTCTCACCCCTGCCTGGCTGGACCTGCACGGCGAGGCCCCGCTGCCGGGGTATATCATAAAGTCCCGCCGCCGCCGGGGCCTGCCCGAGGAGAGGCCGGACGACAAGAGCCTCTACCAGACCGTCTACGCCGCGGAGGAAGGGTCCATAGCAGCCCCCACCGCGGGTTTCCATTTCACCCCGGAACTCCTGGCGAAGATAGAGGCCTCCGGAGTGAATATCGCCTATGTCACTCTGCATGTCGGCTGGGGCACCTTCAGGCCAGTCCGGACGGAGAACCCGGCAGACCATATCATGCTTCCCGAAGCCTGCGAAGTCGCCCCGGAGGCCGCGGAGCGGGTGAACGCCTGCCTCTCTGGCGGCGGCAGGGTGATAGCGGTGGGCACATCCTCCATGCGCACGCTCGAGACGCTCGCCTCCGAGGACGGCCGCCTGTCCCCGGGCAAGGCCGACGCCTCCCTTTTCATATATCCGGGTCATCGCTTCAAGACCGCCGCGGGTTTCATCACCAACCTGCACGTGCCAGGTTCGGCGCCGCTCTACATGACCGCCGCCTTCGCCGGGGAAGAAAAGCTCTACGCGGCCTACGCCGCGGCCGTCAGGGAAAAGTACCGTTTTTATTCTTACGGCGACGCGATGCTGATAATCTAAGGACTTAACATGGACCACTTCAAAGTTCTGCACAAGGAAAAAGATTCGCACGCCAGGTGCGCGCTGGTGCACACCCGCGCCGGCGACGTACACACGCCCGTCTTCATGCCCGTCGCCACGCAGGCCACGGTAAAAGCGGTCTCGCAGGACGACCTAGCCGCGCTGCAGACCGAATGCATGCTCTCCAACACCTACCATCTCTACCTGAGGCCCGGGCTGGAAGTGCTGAAGAAAGCCGGCGGCCTCCACAAGTTCATGAGCCATAAAGGCCCGATCCTGACCGACTCGGGCGGCTTCCAGGTCTACAGCCTCAGCCGCCTGCGCAAGATCAGCGAGGAAGGAGTCAAGTTCAGCTCCCATATCGACGGCAGCCCCCACCTCTTCACCCCGGAGAAGGTCATAGACTGGCAGGCCGCCATCGGCTCGGACATCTGGACCTGCCTGGACGTCTGCGTGGAGAACCCTGCCGACTACGCCCACGCCCGCAAGGCGCTGGAGCAGACCAAGCGCTGGGCCGAGCGCGCCCGCCGGCATTTCGACAAGGTAGTAAAGGATATGCCCAGGGAGAACCGGCCCCTTCTTTTCGGGATACTGCAGGGTTCCACCTATCCCGACCTGCGGGCCGAGGCGGCGCGCCACGCTGCGGCACTCGACTTCGACGGCTTCGCTCTGGGCGGCCTGTCGGTCGGCGAGACCAAGAAGCAGATGCGCGAAGCCCTGGCCGCCGTCATGGAGCCCCTGCCCAGGAACAAGCCCGTCTATTTCATGGGGCTCGGCAGCCCCGAGGACATCTGGGATTCGGTCGGCGCCGGCGTCGACATGTTCGACTGCGTCCTGCCGACGCGATACGCGCGCCACGGCCAGGTCCTGGCCTCGGACGGGCGGTACTATATCAAGAACGCCGCGCACCGGCTGGACGACCGGCCGCTCGATCCCGGCTGCGACTGCGAGGCCTGCCGCAAATATACCCGCTCCTACATCTCGCACCTCTTCAAGGCCGGGGAGATGCTCTCGCACCGGCTCATCTCGATACACAACCTGCGCTTCCTTATAAACCAGACCCACGAGATGCGCCGGGCGATAAAGGAAGACCGCTTCGCCTCCGCCCGCGAGCAGTTCATGTCGAAATACCTTTAGATCCAATCCGGGGACACGATACCTATTTCGCCCGAAATAGGTATTGTGTCCCCGAATTTGTTACAATCGTATTAATATAGTTAAAGAATCAAGGAGAAAGCGCCGATGGAACCCAATTCCCCCCTGATGCAGTTCGTCCCTTTCATAGCGGTACTGGTCATATTCTATTTCCTGCTCATAAGGCCCCAGCAGAAGCAGATGAAAGAGCGCAAGCTCATGCTGGACGGGCTCAAGGCCAATGACAGGATCCTCACGCAGGGCGGCATGATAGGGATCATAACGGCCGTCAAGGGCGAGGAGCTGGAAGTGGAGATAGCCAAGGGCGTAAAGGTCGCGCTGGTCAAGAACGGCGTGGCCTCGGTGCTAAAATCCGCCTGAGGGACACGGGAGAGAGACGATGAACAAACTTCAATGGAAACTCGGCCTGGTACTGGGCCTGCTCATATTCTCGGTCTGGCTGCTCTACCCCACGATAGAGTGGTACACCAAGACGCAGGACGAGCGCGAGAAGCTCGAGTCCGTGCGTCTGCGCCCCAAGCGCATACTTAACCTCGGCCTCGACCTGCGCGGCGGCACGCACATGCTGCTCGAGCTCGACGTCGAGAAGCTCGACAAGAAGGAAACGCTGACCGACGCCATGGCCCGCGCCATAGAGATCATCCGCAACCGCGTCGACCAGTACGGCGTGGGCGAAGTCCCGATCGCCCGCCAGGGCGACCGCTGGATCTCCGTCGATCTGCCCGGCATCTCCAATACCGAGGAGGCCGAGAACCTGATCGGCAAGACCGCGCTCCTGGAATTCCGGCTGACCAACGACGGCCCCGAGGCGATGAAAGCCCTGGAGAAAGTGGACGCCTTCGGCGAATCCCCCCTGGACAAGACCGGCAAACTGCACCCGGAAATAGCGAAGGTCATGCCCAAGGGTTCGATCCTGGCCAAGGCCGCCGCGGGCGAGGATTCGCGCCAGCGCTATTACGTGCTCGAGGCGACGGTGCCGCTGACCGGCGCCTACCTGGAGAACGCCCGGGTGGAGACCGACACGCAGTTCGGCTACCCGACCATCGGCTTCACTTTCAATAAGGAAGGCGGCAGGATATTCGAGCGCTTCACCGGCGCCAACGTCAACCGCCACCTGGCGATAGTGCTGGACGGCGTGGTGCATTCCGCCCCGGTCATCAAGACCCGGATCGGCGGCGGCACCGGCGTCATAGAGGGCAACTTCACCATGCAGGAGGCCCGCAACCTGGCCATAGTCCTGCGCGCCGGCGCCCTGCCCGCGCCCGTCAACATAATCGAGAAGCGCGTCGTGGGCCCCAGCCTCGGCGAGGACTCGATCAAGAAGGGCCTGACCGCCTCGCTGATAGGGTTCCTGTTCGTCTTCGTCTTCATGATGGTCTACTACCGGGCCGGAGGCTTCGTGGCCGGCATCGCGCTGGGACTGAACTTCGTCTTCCTGGTGGCCGCGATGAGCTACTTCGCCGCCACGCTGACGCTGCCCGGCATAGCCGGCATGATCCTGGCGCTGGCCATGGCCATCGACGCCAACGTGCTGATACTCGAGCGCATGCGCGAGGAGATGGCGCTGGCCAAGCCGCTGGCGATGGTGATCCCGACCAGCTACGACAAGGCCTGGAGCGCCATCTTCGACTCCAACGTCACGACCTGGATAGCGGGCATCTTCCTCTTCCAGTTCGGCTCCGGCCCGGTCAAGGGCTTCGCCGTGACGCTGACCATCGGCCTCCTCATCGGCGTGTTCACCTCCGTGTTCATAACGCGGGCCGTATACGACTTCTGGCTCACGTCAAATCCCAAGGAGCTCAGCATATGATAAAGCTCGTCGGCAAGACCAACATCGACTTCGTAGGCAAGCGCTTCGCCTTCTTCGGGCTCTCCGCCGCCATCGTACTGGCCGGGATAATATCCCTGTCGGTCAAGGGGCTCAACCTGGGCCTCGACTTCACCGGCGGCACCATGCTGCAGGTGGCCTTTGAGAAGCCCGTGGCCATCGCGGAGGTCCGCAAGGCGATGTCCGACGCCGGCGTGGAGGCCGTGATACAGAGCTATGTCGGCCGCAACGCCTACTCGGTCCGCGTCAAGGGCAAGCAGGACAACGTCAACGAGGTGGCCAACCGCATCATCAAGGGCTTCGAGACCGCCTTCCCCGGCAACAAGTACATCGAGGAAAAGCGCGACTATGTAGGCCCCGTCGTGGGACGGGACCTGGCCAAAAAAGCGATGTTCGCCATCATACTCTCGCTGTTCGGCATCATCATCTACGTCGCGTTCCGGTTCTCCAACCCGATCTGGGGAGCCGCCGGCGTCCTGGCGCTGGCGCACGACGTGTTCATCACGATGACGGCGCTATCGCTGACCAACAGGGAGATAGACCTGGTGGTGGTGGCGGCCCTGCTGACGATAGCCGGCTACTCTATCAACGACACCATCGTCATCTTCGACCGAATGCGCGAGAACATCCGCAAGTTCCCCAAGATGGAGCTCGGCAAGCTGATCAACGTCAGCGTCAACGAGACCATCTCGCGCACCATCATCACCAACATGACCGTGCTGACCGTGGTGCTGATCCTCTTCGTCTTCGGCGGAGACGTCATCAATAACTTCGCCTTCGCGATGCTCATCGGCAGCATAGCCGGCACCTACTCCACCATGGCCATCGCCACCCAGACGGTGTACCAGTGGGAGAGCAAGGGCGGCAGGGCCTGAGCGGGAAGGACGCCGGGGCCCGCGCCCCGGCACAGGCGGAACGACAGTGAGAAAGATCAGGAAATTCAAGATCCCCGTGTACGCTCACGAGGTGCAGCGCAAGGCCCGCAAGGAGAAGATCGACCTCTTCGCCATAGGCCTGGCCGCGCCCGAGCATCTCAGGGAATTCGCCTCCTCGCTGTTCCACGACTGCGAGCCCGCAACCGTGTTCGACCACGCCCGCGAAGAACTTCCCGAGATGAAGGAGCGGGCGCTGCCGGGCCTCACCAGGGGAGTTCTGACCCTGGGAACCGGACTCGAGACCAAGGCCGCCGGCATGCAGGGAGATAACGCCCGCCTGGCCGAGATAGCTGCGGGGGTATTCCTCGAGACCGGCCTGAAGGTGGTAGCCGAACTCGCGGCCCAGGAAGCGGGCAATGAGGGCTTCGACCTGGGCGACCCGGAGATAACGGCCGCTCCGTGGCTGGAAACCCCCGCGGACGCCCTCGCCGGGCTGCTGGGAACTCTCGACGCCTCCAAGATAGGCGTCACGGCGGACGGCGGCGCGCTCGTTCCGCGGCATACTCTCGTTTTCTCCATACCGTGGCTCAACCGCAAGAAGAAGGAAAAAGAGAAGAAGGCCGTAAAGCCCCCGCAGTTCGAGGGCAAGCCGGGCGACAAAAAATGAACCCCGGGCCAGCCGAAGCGGCCGCACCCCTCTCAAGCCGCCTCCTTTCGCGCCTGATATACCTCTACATGCGCCTGGTCTACGCCACCGTGCGCCTGGTCACCCCCCCGCCCCCGACAGAGTTCCGGCAGTCCGTCCTCGTCCACTGGCATCACCAGCTGGCCTACTGCATCTGCGCCCACCGGGGCAGGCGGGTGGCCGCGCTGGTCAGCCGCAGCTCCGACGGAGAGTTCATAAACGGCGCCCTGCGGCTGCTGGGCTACGAGACCGTCCGCGGGTCGAGCAGCAAGGGCGCGGCCAGGGCCCTCATACTGCTCCTCCGCAAGGCGGAGGAGGGTTTTTCGCTGGCCATGACGCCCGACGGGCCCAAAGGACCGGCGCGTAAGGCCCAGCCGGGAGCCCTGTATCTCGCGCAGAAGACCGGCCTGCCCATACTGCCCATCTCCTGCGCCACCGCGTGGCGCATAGTATTCAACTCCTGGGACAGGTTCAATTTTCCCCTTCCTTTCAGCCGGGCTGCCATAGTTTACGGCGAGCCGCTGCGCGTCGGCCCGGCCGACGACCTGGAGGCCGCCGCCCGGGAACTGGAATCGCGCCTCGACGGGGCCTGCGCGGAAGCGGAAAGGCTGCTGGAGGCCGGGAAATGACGGCCCGGGACAGGGCGGCATCGCCCGCGGCCGGTGCCGGAAGTTCCGCGACCGGCCGGGCGATGTATCTCCTCTATAACCTGGTCTCGCCGCTGCTGGCGCTGGCCTTCCTGGCCGGCTTCGCGCTCTCCCCCCGCCGCCGCCTCCTCGGCAACCTATTCAAGGAACTCGGCGAGCGGCTCACCCCCTCGATGGAGAAACTCCCGGCCAGGCCCGTGTGGATACACGCCGCCTCCGTGGGCGAGGTGCGCTCGCTGCCCAGGCTGGCGGCGGCCATAAAAGAGACCCTGCCGGAAACCCCGCTGCTCATCACCTGCTCCACCTGGGCCGGCAGGACGGAAGCGCTTAAGCTCACTCCGCACGCCAGGCTGCTGCCCCTGGACTTCTACCCGCTGATGCGCGCCTTCTGCCGCGCGGCCAACCCCTCAATGCTGCTGATAGCCGAGACCGAGATCTGGCCGGGCCTGGTACTGTGCGCCCGCCAGAGGGAGGCCAGGATATTCTTCATGAACGCCAGGATGTCGGCCCGCAGCTTCCGCTCATACCGCCTGCTCCGCTCCGTCCTCGCCTGGACGCTCTCCATGGCCGACGGCGTACTGGCCCAGACGCCGGAGGACGCCGCCCGCTACGGCTATTTCCTGCCGCCCGGCCGCAAGGCGGAAGTTACCGGGAATATAAAGTACGACCTGGTGGAACCCGATGTCTCAAAGGACGCGGAGATAAAGGAAGGCCTCCGTCGGGCCGGCTTCGCCGGCAAGCCCGTCTTCTGCGCCGCCAGCACCCACCCGCTCGACGAAGAGGCGGTACTCAAAGCCTTCGCGGCGGCCAGGGAATCGCGCCATGAGCTCCGGCTGCTGCTGGCGCCCAGGCATCCCGAAAGGGCGGGCGACGCGCTCAAAAGCGCGGCCAGGGCAGGCTTAACCTGCCTGCGCTGGAAGGACAGGGCCGCCTGGAGCGGCGAGGGCGACTGCCTGCTGATGGACGAAATGGGCTGGCTGGCGGGCTTCTATCCCTTCTGCGAAGCGGTTTTCGTGGGCGGCACCATAGCCCCCGTAGGAGGGCACAACCTGCTCGAGCCGGCCGCGGCCTCCAAGCCGGTATTCTTCGGAAGGAACTATTCCAACGCGCTGGTCGCGGGCAAGGCCCTGCTGGCCTCCGGCGGCGGCTTCCTGGCCGCCGACGGCGACGAACTGGCCGCCCGCCTTAAAGTCCTTCTCCACTCCCCGACCTTCTCGGCCACGGCCGGAAAAAAAGCCCTGGAAGCCTTGCGAGGCCTCCAGGGCGCCACCGAAAAAACGCTTAACGCGGTACAACTTCACATCAGGATCTGAAATCCTGCGGTCTTAAAATCCATCCCGCTGCGCGCGGCGCATCGCTCAGAAAGCGGTGCAGGTGCAGTTGCCCGTGGTGGTACTGATATCCACGCAATAACCGAGAGTGGTCCCTCCGCTTAGGCACAAAGCTTTGCCGCTCTGCGGACTCGCCCCCAAATCGGGGACTCTTAAAGCCGTTCTCGCGCCGGCCTCGGTGGTCGCGCTGGTGCCGCCCTTATTGACAGGCAGGGTTCCCGCGGTGGAAGCCCCCCCCAGGTCGGCGGCCGGATGAACATGGTCCCGCCGGGCGGCTGTTGCGGCTCCGCCGGTGGCGGCTGTGCCCAGGGCGGCGGGGTTGGTACCGTCGAAGACCAGTATGCTCGCGTCGGTGCGGACATAAGTTGAGGCTGAGCCGGCGGCATTGGAGGTCCCCAGGGTCAACCCCGGCGTGGCGCCGAGATTCGGGATATCCCCGGCGGCCAGGGCGGAGAATTCATAGGCGGTATTACCGGAATTGCGTCGCAGATACTGGCTTCCCCCGCTGGCGGCCAGGGCCGTCATCGGACTGCCTCCCAGCACCACCCCCGACAAGGTAGAACCGGTACCGGTGCCGCCCCGGGCCACGCCGAGGGTCCCCGATGTTATGTCGCCGGCGGCCACGGAGTTGCCGCCCGAAAGGTTGCCCGAGCCGTCGTTCTTGAGGAAACCGGCCGTGGTGTAAGCGGCCACATTTATCCCGCCGCCGGAGGCGATGGTCATGCGCGTGGTATTGTTGCTTTTGAAGACGACGTCGGCGGCGTTGCTGCTGCCGAGCCAGTCCAGTCCACCCACCGAATTGCCGGAGCGGCTCCAGACCTGACCGATGCTGGAGCCGAGCTGCGAATCCACATATGCTTTGGTGGCGCCGTCCTGGTTGGCGACCGGATCGAGCATATTGCGCACCCGTCCGGCGCTGTTCATGTTGAGTATGCCGGCGCGCATGAGTATGCCGGAACTCGCGTCTATGCTGTAATTAGAAGCCCCCGAGTATTTGAACGTGCCGCTGGAGGCCGTTGTTACGGCGCCGGTGAAATCTCCCGCCCCGGCCACGCCAAAACGCGAGCCGTCGTCGGTCAGCATCGAACTGGCGGCGATGGTGTTGGCGTCCGACCAGCGGACGACCGCGTTCGTGGCGCCTGTCATTGCGGTCGGGGCGCCAGTATTGTTGCCCTTTAAAACGCCGGTAAGGGCCGCGCTGGCGGCCAGCGCCGAGGCTCCTTTGTAGATAATACCGCCCTGGGCCGCGCCTGAGAGATCGGCGTTGGAGCCGCCCCGCGTCAGTGCCGTGTATGCCTCGGAGGCGATGGTATTGGCGTCCGACCAGTAGGTATTGTAACCGGTGTTGCCCGTCATTACCGTCAGCGCGCCGGTCCCGTTGCCTTTGACCACTCCGGTCAGCGTGGTCGCGCCGGTGCCGCCGGAGGGGACGGTCAGCGGGGTGCGAAGGTTGAGCGCGCCGGTGGCGGTAAAGGTCGACTTCTGCGCCCCGGTGCCGAACTGGGCCTCGCCGCCGTCTACGTCGAACCTGGTCCGCGGCGAGCTGGTCCCTACGCCGGTCCTGGCCCCCGTGGCCGTCGAAAGATATACGTCGCCGTAGATCACGGCCGCCGCGAACTGGACCGGAGTGGCCGAGCGCTGCACTATGCCGCCGTCCACCACCAGGCTGCCGCCCACCAGGAGGTCCTCCACGCCGTTGGTGGCGTAATCGCCCTGCACGGGGCTGCCCACCACAAGGTCGCCGCCGCGCACGTTGAGTTTGGCCAGCGGGGAGGTCGTGCCCACGCCGACGCGGCCGGTATAGGTGACGGCTATGCCGTCGGTGGCGCCGGATTTTATGATGACGCTGCCGCTGCCGCCGAGGCCGGCCTGGACCAGCGCGTCCGAGAGGCTCGAGACCGAGGTCGCGGCCGTGGCGCTGCTGGTGGTCATCACGGAGCCGTCCGGGAATATAAGCGCTCCGGAGAGGATGTGCACGCTGCCGTTGACGCTCAGAGGCTGCGCGGCGTCGGTGACCGCGGTCCCCACGCCCACCTTGCCGCCGCCGCTGACGAAGATGGCCGGGGTGGAGCCGTCGGGGAGGACGCGGAAGGGGCTGTTCTGCACGGTGAAATAGGAGGGGTTTATCAGAGCCCGGGTCGTTCCCCCGGATACCAGGGCGAGCGTGTTGGCGCCCTGGGTCTCCACGCGGGCGGCCTGCACTCCCCCGCGGTAGAGGTTCAGCTTCGCGTCGGCGTTGGTGCCGCCCACGATATAGATGTTCGCGTTCGAGGAATCGTAGGCCGGTATATTGTCTCCGACCTGGAGGTACCGGTCGTTCGCGCCCAGGCCGAAATCGAAGCCGGACATGCCGACCCCGAGGCGGGGCGAGATCACGACGTCCGTCGAAGCCGTCAGCACCGAGGTGAACGTGTTCCTGCCGCTGAAGGTCTGGTTGTCGGAGAGGTACGCGGGGTTGCCGCCCTGCGAGCCCAGCAGCAGTCCGGTTACCTGCAGCGTGCCGTATATGACGGTGGACGACAGTTCCACGGTATTGCCGAGGCCCGTATTGGCGCGGAGATTGCCGCGCACGTCCAGGGTCGGGTTGGACCCGGTTATACCCGAGCCGCTGAAATGGCCGGACGAGGCGATGACGCCGTAGTCGGCGCGCATCGAGCCGCGCACGTGCAGTTTCTCGCGCGGCGTGTCGGTCCCCACGCCCACGTTGTAAGAGTTGGTCTGCTGCAGCAGGAGGTGGGTATTGTCCTGGGAGCGCACCTCGTTCCAGAGGGCGTTCCAGGTGGTGTATCCGCCGACGGACACGCTTCCTCCGCGCACGCCGTAATTTGCGTAGGCGTTGGCTCCCACGTGCAGCCGCTCGGTCGGAACGGTCAGGCCTACGGCAAGATCGGCGTTCTCCAGCCGCACGCGCTCCGAGCCGCCGGCGACAAGGGATATCCGGTTATTGGTGACGCCCAGGTTAATGTATTCGGAATTGGCGCCGGTTATCCTGCCGCTGGAGACGTAAAGATTGGCTATGACATTTACGTCGCCGGGGGCGTCGCGGCCGTGAAGGCCCTCGCTGCCAACGAAGAGGGAGCCGTCCACGTCCAGTTTGCCCTTGGGCGTGGCGGCGAGGAAGTCTCCGATGCCGAAATTCCCGTTGTTCTCCATGCGCGCCCGGACAAGGTCGCCGCGCTGTATGACAAGGTCGCCGACCCCGTCGCTGTTGGAATCGTATTTTATGGTGGAGGTATCGAAAGCGGAAATATTGCCTGCTGACGCCACGCTGGCGACGATCATGGAGCTGCCGTCCGGAAACACGAGCGAGCCCCCCGGCATGAGCTCGATCGACCCGTTGACCGTAAGCTTGCTGGTGGGGTTTATCGTCCCTATGCCCACATTGCCCGACGAGGTGGCCATGTAGACGCTGTAGGCCGCTGTAAGGGAGCTGACCGCCACGCTGGCGCCGTCCTCCAGTTTCTTGGCTATATACGAATAGACCACGCTGTTTATCTTCTCTCGGGGCGAGAGGGTCTCGCTCTCTATCTCGACCTCGAGGTATTTGTCGGTGGCGGCGGAGAATATGGATACCGGCGGTTCTATCGCCGCGGTGAACATGCCCTGCACGGCCTGCACGGTTATTTCGGGGCTCTGCCAGAGGCAGGGGTTGGCGGCGGGCGTGCCGCAGGTCCCCAGGTTGGCCGCCGTGGGGGAATTGAACACCCTGAAATAGATGTGGACGGTCCCGGTGACGGGCGAATTGTCGCGTTCCAGGCGGCCCTGGTAATTGATGGTGCCGGGCGTGGCCCCGACCGAGATGTCGCCGGCCCCGGCGGGCGAATGGGCCGCCAGGATGGTTATGAGTACCGCCATGATCATTTTCGCCATAAGTGTAGACCCCTGTTCCTTTGTATCAGCGCACTATGACAAGTTTGCCTATCTTGACGCTGCCCTCGCCTTCGAGATGATAGATGTAGAGTCCGCTGGCGACCGTGCGCCCGGACTCGTTCTTCAGGTCCCAGCCCATGCTGTCGAGGTTGCCCGTCTTGACCACGGTACGGACCAGTTCCCCGGACAGCGTGTATATGCGTATCCTGCCGGTAAGCGTCAGGCGGGTGAAATTCACGCCGTTGCAGCCCAGTTTCTTCTTGCAGGGATTGGGATAGGCGTGGGCGGTCCCCATGTCAAGCTGCGGGGGCCTGGAGGCGTTGACCACGCCCCAGGCCACTGTGTAGCGGGAGCCCGAGGATATGGAGGCGCCCATGGAGGAAAAAGTGCCCAGCAGGGAATATCCCGCCCCGGTCTTGGCCGTGGGGTTGGCCAGTCCTACTATCTCCGTCATCATCATGCGGTAGGAGTCGCTGCGCATCAGGGAATACGCGGAGTGAAAAAAAAGGAAAAGGGCGCCCGAGGCCATCAGGCCGGGCAACAGTCTTTTAATGGCGTACTTCGGCATATCCCCTTTGTCCCGTATTCTATAATATTTTAACTGCTCAAATGATATAATTTCCGTTCGGCCACCCCCGCCGGCGCGGTTATGACGAAACAGCCCAGAATACTCCTCATCCGCCTCTCCTCCCTGGGGGACATCATCCTCACGGCCCCCGCGGCGCGCGCCCTAAGGGAGCGGTTCCCTTCCGCCGACATCAGGATGCTGGTAAAGCCGCAGTTCGCCCAGGCCGCGGCCGCCAATCCCGCGTTTTCGGGCGTCCTTATCTTCAAATCGCTTTCCGCCTCCGCCGCGGAGATAAACTCGCTCGGCTTCGACGTCATCGTGGACCTGCACGCCACGCTCCGCACCCGCCTGCTCTGCGCGCTCTGCCGGGCCCCGCGCAAGCTGCGCTACCGCAAGGATTCGCTGGCCCGCCGCCTTTTCGTCGCTTTCCGCTTCCCCAGCCCCGCGCTGCAGCGCCATACGCTGGACCGGTACATGGCGGCGCTGGAACCCCTGGGCGTGAAAACCGGTTCCCACGCTCCGGCCCTGGGAGACTGGGGCCCGGCGGCCGCGGCGCGCCCCGCGGAGGGAGCGGAACCGCGCCGGATACTGCTGATGCAGGGGGCCTTCCTGGGCGACTGCGTGCTCACGCTGCCGCTGCTCAGGCAGCTCAGGGAACTTTTTCCCTCCTCGTCCATCTCCGTCCTGGCCCGACCTGAGACCGCGGGGGTCTTCGCCCAGGCCGATCCCTCCGCTGCCGTCATCGAGGACAGAAAGCGCTCCTCCTCCTTCTTCGCCGAATTCTTCCGCCTCAAGCGCGAACTGCAAAAGGGGTCCTTCGACCTCGCCGTAATCCCCCACCGTTCGCTGCGCAGCGCCCTGCTCGCGCGCCTGGCCGGCGTGCCGCGCCGGGTCGGTTTCTCGTCGAGCGCCGGGGCCTTTCTTCTCACCGACCGGGTCCCTTTCTCCTGGCTCCTGCACGACCTGGAACGCAACCTGACCCTGCTGCTGCCGCTCAAGGGCAGCCCTCAGCCGGCCTGGCCGGGACTGGCCTCGCCTCCCGACCCTTTCAAAAAATTCGGCCTGCCTGCTTCCGGGCTTTTCGGCGTGAATCCAGGCTCGGCCTGGCCCACCAAGTGCTGGCCCGCCGCCCGCTACGCGGAAGTCATAAAGCGGCTTCACGGGGAACTGGGACTGCGGGCCGTGCTGGTCGGCGGACCCAAGGAACGGGAGGTGGCGGCCGAAGTGGAAAAGCTCGCCGGCGCCGGGGCCTGCTTCAACCTGGCCGGCCGCACCGACCTGGGCGAGCTGATGGCGGTCATAAAGCGCATGAGCCTGTTCATCACCAACGATTCCGGGCCGATGCACATCGCCGCCGCCTACGGCGTGCCCGTCGTCGCGGTCTTCGGCCCCACCACGCGGGAACTCGGCTTCTTCCCCTACGGCGGGAGCAGCGAGGTCCTGGAAGAATTCCTGGAATGCCGGCCCTGCGCCCTGCACGGCTCGCGCAGCTGCCCCAGGGGACATTTTCTCTGCATGAAACTCATAACCGCGGACAAGGTCCACGCGGCCGCCGTCAGGCTGCTGGGGCGGTCCGCCCGCGTCGGAGGACAACGATGACTTATCTTATCGCGGGAGGGGCCCTGGCCGCGGCCGCCGCTTTCAGCGCCCGCTGGGCCTGGTGGCGGCCTTCGAAGCCGGGCCTGCCGGTACTCTGCTATCACAAGGTCGGCGTTCCCCCGGCCGGCTCGAAGCTCAAAGACCTCTGGGTCAGCCCGGAGAACTTCCGCCGCCAGATGCTCTATCTCAGGGAGAAGGGCTACGCCACGCTCCTTTTCTCCGAGCTGCTCGCCATAAGGCGCGGCGAGGCCCCGATGCCGGAGAAGGCCGCGGTCGTGACCTTCGACGACGGCTACGAGAACAATTACGTCCACGCCTGGAAGATAATGTCCGAGACGGGCACCAAGGGCAATATTTTCGTCGTCTTCGACACCATCGGCAAAGCCAATCTTTGGCACGACCCGGCTTCCGAGCCCTGGGTCAATATGGCCGACCTGGCCATGCTCAAAGAAATGCAGGAGAGCGGCGTGGTAGAGTACGGCTCGCATACGATGTCGCACCCGAAACTCCCGAAGCTGCCGCTCGAGGACGCCGACTGGCAGATGCGCGAATCCAAGAAGCGCCTGGAGGAGGCGCTCGGCCGCGAACTGTGCGCTTTCGCCTATCCCTACGGCGCCGGGGCCTATGTGCCCGAAGTGCGCGCGCTGGCGCTGAAGTATTACGAGTTCGATTTCAGCTTCACCCAGGGGAAGACGGCCTGGCCCTGGGACAGGGACGCGGGGCCGATAGACCGGCTTTTCATAAAGGGCTCGGACACCATGCTGGACTTCGCGCTGCAGCTGAGCCGGGGCGCTTCGCGGCTCTGAAGCCCCTCTTTTGTATAATCATCTCCGGAGGACACCGAAAATGAAAGATCCAGGAATAGGCAAGCTCGTCAGCGAACTGGCCATGACCAACACCGAGTTGTGGCACGAAGAGGACAAGGCCCGCGTGGGCGACGTCCCCGCCATAGCCGCCGCCAAAAAGAACATAGACAGGCTCAACCAGAAGCGCAACGACCTCATCGAAAGGATAGACGAGAAGGTCCTGGAGGCCGTCAACAATGGCTGAAACGGTAGGCAGCCTCGCCGACAAGATCAGCATAATCCGGCTGAAGATCTTCCACATGCGCGAGCAGCTGGAACGGCCGGACGCCTCCGAGGAGCATAAGGCGGCCTGCTCCGCCAAGCTCGACGTGATGGCCGTCCAACTGAAGGACCTCGAGGACGAACTCACCCAGCTCGTCTCCGACGTGGCCGCGGGCAGGGTGAAGCTCAAGATCTACCGCCAGTTCAAGATGTACAACGATCCCCGCTACAGGACCGGTGCCGCCGGCCGGCCGGGGTAATTGCCGCGCAGGCCCCGCCGGGCCGGAACAGGACGGCGCCCGGGCCGGGAAGGTCGGATGCAGCAGAAAGAATCTCCAGGCGTACTGGTAATAGTCTATAAAGGCATAGGGGACGTCCTCCTTACCACTCCGCTCCTGCGCGCCCTCAAGAAGGCCATCCCCGGCTGCCGCCTCTATTTCCTCAGCCGCCGGCCATCCCGGAAGATACTCGAGAGCAATCCGCGCCTCTCCGGGGTCTTCTACCGGGAGGACAGGCCGCTGCGCGCCATCCGGGCCGCCGGCATAGACATCTCCTTCGACTTCATGCACTCCAGCTCCTCCGGGCTTTTCGCGCTCTTCTCCGGCGCGTCGAAACGCGTGGCTTTCGCCGGCAACGCGGCCAGGCTCTACCACAATATCACGCCCCGCGTGAAGCCGGAGGTGATGTACACCGCCTTCACCAGACTGCAGCTGCTGGAACCGCTGGGGATACCCCACGACGGGCCGGAACTTGAACTTTACCCCGGGCCGGCCAACGAATCCAGGGCCGCGGCCTTCCTGGCGGAGAACGGCATAGGCGCGGCGGCGCCGCTGGTCACCATGGACGTCACCAGCCCCAGGGCCCACCGCCGCTGGCCGGCGGAACATTTCGCCGCCCTCGCCGACGGGCTGGCGGAAAAGTTCGGCGCCAGGGTCGTCTTCCTCTGGGGTCCCGGGGAGCTGGAATATGTCCGTTCCGTCATGGCGCTGGCGAAAAAACCCCACCTGCTCTGCCCGGATTTCGACCTGCTCGACCTGGGGGCCCTGCTTAAAAGCGCGGCGCTTCACGCCGGCACAAGTTCGGCGCCCATGCACCTCGCCGTCAGCCAGGGAACTTCCACGTTCATAATCTATTCCCCTCATGACGATCCCAGGAGCTGGAGCCCCCCGGGCACCCGCCACGCCTGGGCGCAGGGGGACCTGGCCGAGCTGCCTTTCGATAAGGTGTGGGAAAAGCTTTCCGCCCATATGGCCTCCATCAAGGGGCCGGAGAAATGAACCTCTCCCCCGAGAAGCTGCGCGACTCCATCCGTTCGGCGGCGCCGGGGAAGTTCCTCCTTTGGCTCCTTTCGCTCGTCTACGCCGGCGCCATGGAGGGCAGACGGCGCCTTTACGCGGCCGGGGTTCTGCCCTCCGCCCGGCTTCCCGTGCCGGTGGTATGCTTCGGCAACATCTCGGCCGGCGGCACGGGCAAGACGTCCACGGTCATAGCGGCGGCCAGGGAGATCAAAAAAATGGGTTTCCGCCCCGCCATACTCCTGCGCGGTTACGGCCGCAAGGCCCCGCCGCGCGAGCTGGTCCTGCTGGACGGCCCCGGCGAGTACGACGCGGCCGAATGCGGCGACGAGGCTGTCATCATACATAACGCCCTGAAAGACGTCTCCGTGCCGGTCGCGGTTTCGGCCGACAGGACCGCGGCTGGCCGCGCCGCCGTCGAAAAGCTCGGCTGCGATATCCTCCTCATGGACGACGGCTTCCAGCATTTCGCGCTCAGGCGCGACAGGGACATAGTCATAGTCAACGCGGCCGCGCCGTTCCATAAGGACGCGCCGCTGCCTCTGGGCAACCTGAGGGAAAGCAAAGCTGGGCTCGCGCGGGCCGGCATGGTCATAATCTCGCATTGCGAGCGCGCCACCGCGGCGGGGCTGGAGGAACTCCACGCCGAGATAAAGAAAGTGAATCCCCGCGCGACGGTGGCCGAGAGCATGCACGTGCCCGAGCACTTCATAGACGCCAGGCGCCGTCTGCCCGTCCCGCTCGCCACCGTCAGGGACAAGGCCGTCTCCGTCATATCCGCGATAGGCGACCCCGACTCCTTCGAGCGCGGACTGCGCGAACTCGGCGCGCGGCTTGAAGGCGTCTGGCGCTATCCCGACCATCACCGATTCACCCCCGGGGAGATGAAGGCCCTGGCCGCGGCCTCAGGCGGACGCCCGGTCATAACCACTTACAAGGATTTTTCCCGTTTCCCGGCGGAGTGGGAAACGATACTCGCCGGCCCGCTCTACATACTCTCCGTGCGCATAACCTTCCTCTGCGACGGCTACCGCCTGATGATGGACCAGCTCATCCCCCCCAGGAGCGAGGCATGAGGGCCTGGCCGGTACGGAAGCCGTCCGCCGGCGGGCGTAGGCCCGCCGTCTTCCTCGACAGGGACGGGGTGCTGGTCCATAACCGCTCCGGCTACTACCTGACCGACCCCGCGAAGATGCGGATCTATCCTTTCGTCACAAGGGCCTTGCGCATTCTCTCGGCCGCCGGCTTCCGCCTGATAGTGCTGACAAATCAGTCCGCGGTGGCGAGAGGGTACATGACCCTGCGCACGGCGGAGGAGATCAACAGGAAACTGGCCCGCCTCCTACGGAAAGAGGGCGCCATCCTGGACGGGGTCTACTTCTGCCCGCACGGCCCGGACGACGGCTGCGGCTGCCGCAAGCCGGGCACCGGCCTGCTGAAAGAAGCTTTCAGGGATTTCCCCACCCCGCGCGGCGGTTCGTGGATGATAGGAGACAAGTTCCTGGACCTGCGGCTGGGCCGTGCCGGGCGCCTGAAGCCGGTGCTGGTCCTGACCGGCCAGGGGAAGTCTCAGCTTCGCAAGAAAGGGCGGCTCCCAGGGGGCGCTTCGGCCGCCGCGAACCTTCTCGCCGCCGCCCGCATGATCAAGGCCGCCGCTACGGGTAAGTCCGCATGAAAATAAAGCGGCCGGCCTTCTTCGCCGGCGCCGCCTGCTTTTTGATAGCCGCTTCCCCCTGCGCGGCGGAACCCGCGATGCTCCCGCACCCCCTGGCGGGCTCTCCGGAGATAGCTGTCTCCACTTCAGTTCCCCTGCCTCCCTGGGCCGGGGAGAGGCTCGATTTCGAGCTCAAGTGGGGCGTGATGGCCGTCGGCGAGTCCCATCTCACGGCCAGGGCCGCGGTCATGGCGGCCGGGGAAGAAGCCTGGCATCTCGTCTCGGAGGCCGTCTCGGCCTCCTGGATAGACACCTTCTTCAAGGTCCGCGACCGCAACGACGCCTGGATGGCCGTGTCCGACCACCGTTCCCTGGGCTACTCCAAGGACATACGCGAGGGTTCCTGGCGGCTGAAAGAATGGGTCTATTTCGATTATTCCACGATGACGTTCCGCGGCCAGCGGGTAAAGAAGGACGGCGAGCCCTACGCCGTTGAAGGGACCCTGCCCGGAAGGGTGAACGACATACTCTCGGCCCTCTACGCCGCGCGCCTGATGCCGCTGGAACCGGGCGCGGTCTATTCTATGGACGTCAATACCCGCAAGAACTGGAAGCTGGACATAGCGGTCCTGAAGCGGGAGAAGATAAAGACCGTGCTCGGGAAAAAGAAATGCCTGGTGGTCGAGCCGCGGGTAGGGGAGGAGGGCATCTTCGCGGCGAAGAAAGGCAAGCGGCTGCTGGTATGGATAACCGACGACGAACTGAGAGTCCCGGTGCTGCTCAAGGCCGAGGTTTTCATCGGCGCCGTCACGGCCGAACTCAAAGGCCGCGCCGTATCCCCCCCTCCC
Organism: Elusimicrobiales bacterium; assembly: GCA_031082205.1. Classification (GTDB taxonomy): domain Bacteria; phylum Elusimicrobiota; class Elusimicrobia; order Elusimicrobiales; family UBA9959; genus UBA2231. The sequence continues at coordinate 24,082 of JAVHLJ010000001.1, read as the reverse complement.
GCGCCCTAACCCCCGCCCGGCGCCTTTCGGTCCCGCCCTCATCTTTTTATATAATATGTCATGCCCCGCCAGAACCTGTCCCGTCTTAATTCCATAATCGACCGTTTCAAGGACGCCCGAGTCGCCGTCATCGGCGACATAATGCTGGACCGATACATCAAGGGTTCGGTCAAGCGCATCTCTCCCGAAGCCCCGGTACCGGTCGTGCGGGTGAAAGAGGAGAAACGGGTCTGCGGCGGCTCGGGCAACGTGGCCTGCAATCTCGCGGCGCTCGGCGCCCGCCCCGCCCTCGCGGCCCTCGTGGGAGAGGACGCCGCCGCCGGAGAACTGAGGGTCATACTCTCGGCCCAGGGCGTGGCCTCGTCTTTCCTCGTCTCCGATCCCTCTTTCCGCACCATAGAGAAGACCCGCGTCATAGCCGAGCATCAGCAGGTCGTGCGCTACGACAAGGACCCCGAAGGCCATATCCCGCGCTCCGCCGCCCTGAGGCTGGAACAGGCCCTAAGGGACGAACTGGCCGCGGGGGCCAAAGCGGTCATCCTTTCCGACTACGGCAAGGGCATACTAGTGCCCGCGACCATAAAGCGGTTCACGGCGATATGCCGCAAGGCCGGCGTACCGGTCTTTGTCGATCCGAAGGTGGAGCATTTCCGGCAGTACAAGGGCGTCACCTGCCTCACCCCCAATACGCTGGAAGCCTTCTCCGGCATGGGCCTGCCCGTGAAAGACGGGCCCGAGGCGGTAGAGAAGCTCGGCCGGGACATAATCCGGGCTCTCGGCTCCCGGGCCCTTCTTATCACGCAGGGAGAGAACGGCATGACCCTGTTCGAGAAGCGGGGTTCCTCCGTCTCCTCCTCGCATATACCTACCCGCGCGCGCGAGGTCTACGACGTCACCGGGGCCGGCGACACGGTGATCTCCGTCCTGGCCCTCGCCGTCGCCGCCGGGGCCGACCTTCATGAGGCCGCCCTCATCGCCAATTTCGCCGCCGGCGTGGTGGTGGGCAAGCTCGGCACCGCCGTCGTAACGCCGGCCGAACTCAAGGAGACCATGAAAGAATGGCTGAAAACTGCCTGATAGTCATCCCCGCGCGCTACGGCTCGCAGCGCTTTCCCGGCAAGGTCCTGGCCCCCATCGCGGGCAAGCCGGTGCTGCGGTGGTGCTGGGAAGCGGCGGTAAAGTCCCGCCTCGGCCGGGTGATAATAGCCACCGAGCACGAGAAGGTCCTGGCCTTCGCCCGCTCCATCGGCGCGGAGGCCCTCATGACCAGCCCCGCCTGCCAGTCCGGCACCGACAGGGTCTACGAAGCCTGCCGCGCCTCCGGCGGCCGGCCGGCGTTCGTGGTGAATTTCCAGGGCGACGAGCCGTTCATGACCTCGGCCACGCTGGTAAAGGCTTTCAGGAAGCTCAAGTCCTCGCCTGAGTGCGGCATAGCCACGGCCTGCGCGCGGATAAAGGAAAAGGCCGATATATCCAATCCCAATTGCGTGAAGATAGCCATGAACCGGGACGGCCGGGCCCTGTATTTTTCCCGCTGCCCGGTCCCCTACCACCACGAGCTGTCCGACCTCAAGGGCTATCCCTATTTCAAGCATTGCGGTTTCTACATCTACCGGCGCGAGGCGCTGGAAAAGTTCGTTAAGCTCAAACCCAGCCCGCTCGAGAGGCTCGAGCGCCTGGAGCAGCTGCGGGCCATGGAGAACGGCATAGGCATAACCGTGGCCGAAGTTCCGGCCCTCGGGCCGGCCATCGACGTGCCGGCCGACCTGAAGGCGGCCGCCAAGTTCTTGAAGAAGATCCGCCGCTAGGAGGAGCGCGGGTCCGCCCCTCCGCGTGAGGGGCCTTTCGGGGTTTTGCGCTTATCGCGCGGGGATAAAATGACCAGATACATATTCGTCACCGGCGGCGTAGTAAGCTCACTCGGCAAGGGCATAACGGCGGCGTCAATCGGGCGGCTCCTAAAGGCCCACGGCCTCACGGTCAATATCGTCAAGTGCGACCCGTATATCAACGTCGACGCCGGCACCATGGCCCCCTTCCAGCACGGCGAGGTCTTCGTCACGGACGACGGCGCCGAGACCGACCTGGACCTGGGCTACTACGAGCGCTTCCTGGGCCTGGACACCACCCGCGTCAACATCGTCACGGCCGGCCAGATCTACCAGTCGGTCATCGCCCGCGAGCGCGAGGGCGGCTACCTGGGCCAGACCGTGCAGGTCATACCGCACATCACCGACGAGATAAAGAAGCGTTTCCTCCGGGCCGGCGAGGGCTTCGACATCGCCATCATAGAGATAGGCGGCACCGTCGGCGACATAGAGAGCCTCCCCTTCCTCGAGGCCGCGCGGCAGATGCGTCCCGACCGCACGCGCAACGACGTGCTCTACCTGCACGTGACGCTCGTCCCCTACCTTTCCGCCTCCGACGAGCTCAAGACCAAGCCCACGCAGCATTCGGTCAACAAGCTGCGCGAGATAGGCATAGACCCCGACATCATCGTCTGCCGGGCAGAGAAGACGCTGTCGCGCGAGATCAAGAACAAGATAGCGCTGTTCACCAGCGTCCCCAGGGAAGCGGTCATAGACTGCCCGGACGCCCAGTCCATCTACGACGTTCCTTTCCTGCTCAAGAAACAGGGGCTCGACGAACAGATCATGATGCTGCTGCGGCTGCGCAGCGGCAAATGGGACTTCGACGAATGGACCGACTTCGTCAAGAAGCTCAAGGAAGCCTCCTGCGCGCCCGCCGTGCGCATAGCCATAGCCGGCAAGTACACCAAGCTCAAGGATTCCTACAAGTCGCTGGTGGAGGCCATAAACCACGGCGCCATAGCCAACGGCGTGAAGGCCGAGTTCGACTACGTCGACGTGGAGGACAAGGACTGCCGCGAGAGGCTCGCCAAGGCCGACGGCCTGATAGTGCCCGGCGGCTTCGGCGACCGCGGCATAGAGGGCAAGATAGAGGCCGTGCGCTTCGCGCGCGAGAACAAGCTGCCGTTCCTGGGAATATGCCTGGGCATGCAGTGCGCGGTCATAGAGTTCGCCCGCAACGTTCTCGGGTACAAGGGCGCCCATTCCTCCGAGTTCGAGCCGAAGACCAAATACCCGGTCGTGGACCTGATGGCGGCCCAGAAGAAGATCAAGGAGAAGGGCGGCAGCATGCGCCTTGGCGCCTACCCCTGCTCCATAAAACCCGGCACTCTGGCGCGCGACGTCTACGGCGCGGCGGAGATCTGCGAGCGCCACCGCCACCGCTACGAGTTCAACCACAAGTACGTCCCCGCTTATGAAAAGAAGGGCATGACGATCAGCGGCGTCAACAGGAAGCTCAACCTGCCCGAGATGGTGGAGATAAAGAAGCATCCCTGGTTCATGGGCGTGCAGTTCCACCCGGAGTTCAAGTCCAAACCGCTGACCCCGCACCCGCTGTTCTGCAGCTTCATAGCGGCGGCGGTCAAGAACCAGAAAAAAGCCTAGGAGAGAAATGGCAAAGCACAGGACCGTAAAAGCCGGCGGGGTTTCCTTCTCCAACTCGGGCAGGCTGGCCTACATAGCCGGCCCCTGCGTCATAGAGTCGCCCTCCGCCTACGCCGCGCAGGCGGCCGCGCTCAAGCGCGCCTTCACCTCGCTGCGCACGCCTTTCGTCCTCAAAGCCTCGTTCGACAAGGCCAACCGCACTTCCCACTCCTCATTCAGGGGCGTGGGCCTTGAGGCGGGGCTGGAGCTGCTGGCCCGCGTAAAAGCGAAGCTGGGCGTGCCGGTGCTGGCGGACATACATCTGCCGCAGCAGGCCGAAGCCGTCGCCCGGGTGGCCGACATCCTGCAGATCCCGGCCTTCCTCTGCCGCCAGACGGACCTCCTCTACGCCGCCGCCGACACGGGCCGCGCGGTGAACGTCAAAAAAGGCCAGTTCATGTCGCCCTGGGAGGCCCAGAACATAGTCTCCAAGCTTGAATCGCGCGGTTGCCGGGACATCATGCTCACCGAGCGCGGCGCCAGTTTCGGCTACGGCAATCTCGTGGTCGACATGCGCTCGCTCGAGATACTCAAGGACACCGGCCGGCCGGTCATCTTCGACTGCACCCACTCGGTACAGAAGCCCGGCGCGCTGGGAAAATCGACCGGCGGGGACATAAGGTTCTCGCTGCCTCTGGCCCGCGCCGCCGTGGCGCTGGGGATAGCCGGCGTTTTTTTCGAGGCCCATCCCCGCCCCGAAAAGGCCCTTTCCGACGGTCCCAACTCGCTGCCGATGCGTGTTGTCCGCCCGGCCGTTAATTTGCTAAATACTATGGACAAACTCGCCAAAAGCCTCCGGAACCCCCTATGAAATGCCCCAACTGTTCGCAGGAGAACAAAGCCTCCACCCGCTTCTGCAAGAAATGCGGCAGGGACCTTACGCTTCCCCCGGTCTGGTTCCCGGACTGGCGCTGGCATCTCAGGGCCCTCTCGTGGATATTCCTGGCGCTCATCGTCTTCTTTTTCACGGCCAGCCACTTCCTGCACAGGCTGCCTCCCCCCTATCACCAGCGCGACATACCCAAGGAGATGACGCCCTGGCTGAACCCCCACAAGATACCCGCGCCATGAGCATACGCATGACGGACGCAGCCATACTCTCCCGCGGCCGCCGGGTGGTGAAAGCCGAAGCCGCCGCCGTGGCGGGCCTGCGCAGGGCCGTCGGCGGCCAGTTCGTGAAGGCCGTTCGCCTGATAGCCTCCGCTCCGCGCGTGGCCGTCGTGGGCGTCGGCAAATCCGGCCTCATCGGCCGCAAGATAGCGGCGACGCTGGCCTCTACGGGCACCCCGAGCGTGTTTCTGCATCCTGTGGAGTGCCTGCACGGCGACATGGGCATGCTCTCCAGGGGAGACGTAGTCCTGGCGCTTTCCCATTCGGGCGAGACCGAGGAGACCAACAAGCTGCTGCCCTACCTGCGGCGCCAGGGTTTCAGGATAGTCTCGTTCACCGGCAACGTCTCGTCGAAGATGGCGAAGCACTCTCATATCGCCATAGACCTGGGAGTGCGGTCCGAAGCCTGCCCGTATAATATCGTCCCGACCTCCTCCACCGCCGCCATGCTGGCCCTGGGCGACGCCCTGGCCATAACGCTCATGGAGCTCAAGGGCTTCACCAGCTCCCATTTCGCAAGGCTGCATCCCGGCGGCTCCCTGGGCAGACTCCTCAATCTTACCGTCGGGGACATAATGCGCAAGGGCAGGGAGAACCCGGTCATAGCCGCGGGCGCCCCCTTGTCCCGCGCGCTGAAGGTGATGACCGCCACCAAGCTGGGGGCGGTCTCGGCCGTCGACGCCCGCGGGCGGCTGGCCGGCTTCTTCACCGACGGGGACCTGCGCCGCTGTCTCCAGTCGGGCTCCATAACGCTGTCGACCCCGCTTTCGGAGGTCATGACGCGCGCCCCGCTGCGCATCGCGCCCGGGGCCCCGGCCATGGAGGCCGCGTCCGTCATAACTTCACGCAAGATAGACAACCTCCCCGTGGTGGACGCCGCCGGCCGCCCGGTCGGCATAGTCGACGAACGCGACCTGCTCAAAGAGGGGCTCCTGTAGTGCTCTTCCGCTCCGCGCCGGTGGCGATCCTCCTGCTGGCCCCGCTGGCGGCCTGCTCCAGGGGCGGCCCGGCCGCGGATTTTCCCACCGGGGCCGGGCTCATAACCGGACTGAGCGTGTCCGAGAGGGAGACTTCAGACCCCAAATGGTCGCTGGAATCCAGGGCCGCGACCCTGGACGAAAAATCCGGGATACTTAATTTCTCCTCGCCGCGCATAACTTTTTTCGACGCGGGCGGCACGGCCTCGGTCATCACCTCCGGGCAGGGCGAGCTGGACATGGCCACCCAGGACGCGCGCCTGGAGAACGGAGTCCGCGTCGATTCCCGCTCGGAGGGCATGACGCTGGTCACCGAGACGCTGAGGTTCAGTTCCGCGGAGAACAAGATTCTTACGGATGACGAGGTCCTGATAACGCGGGGGCGCACCAGGATAAAAGGCCGGGGCTTCCGCGCCAACCCCGACCTGTCGCGGATCGAGCTCAAGAAGCAGGAAACCACGCTCCTGCCGGAGGACGGATGAAACGAGCCCTTTCCGCCGCCGGCGCGGCACTGGTGGCGCTCCAGCTCGGCCTCTTCCCCGCGGCGGCCGGGGCGCCCCCCCAGGACAGGGACAAGCGGGAGGAAATACTGATGGGCTCGGTGGTGAAGAGCGACTCCTGGAGCATGGACCGCAACACCGACACCGAGCACTTCACGGGAAATGTCAGTTTCTCCAATCCCGGCTACAGTCTCCGGGCGGACGAAGCGCTCTATTACCGCGGACGGAGGGAATGGAACGTGAAGGGCCGCGTCGCCGTGCGCCGCCTTCTTGAGGATGGGTCCACGGTCGATCTCTCCTGCCAGCGGGCGCGATACAGCGAAGACGGCGAGAAAGCCGAGCTTTTCCGGGGCGCCGACCAGGTGCGTTCAGTTTATACGGCAAAGGACGGACGCAGGCTGAAGGCAGGGAGCGACAGGCTGCGGGCTTCGGGCGCGGAGGGGCTCATGACCTTCGAGAAGGACTTCTCGCTGGCCAGCGAGAACGTCCTCATCGTATCCTCGAGCGCGGTATACGACAACGCCGCCGCCTCTTTCCTGATAACCGGCGACCGCCCCCTTGCGGCCGGGGTCAACGAGGATTACAATTTCGCCATGTCCGCCGACCGACTTCTCTTTTTCCGGGACAGCCGCGACATGAAGGCGTCCGGAGGAGTGACGGGCTGGGTAAAAGACAAGCCTGTTCCGGAAGACGCCCGGACCGGGCGTCCTGAAAGCGAAGAGAAGAAGAGGGGGCGCCGTGCAATTACGCGCTGAACTGCTGCAGAAGAAATTCGACGGGCGCCGCGTGGTCAGCGGCGTCTCCCTGGCCGTCTCCTCGGGCGAGGTCGTGGGACTGCTCGGCCCCAACGGCGCCGGCAAGAGCACCACTTTCCACATGCTGGTCGGCTTCCTGGAGCCCGACGAAGGAAAGGTGTTCATGGACGGCGCGGACGTCTCCGGGGAGCCCATGTTCATCCGCGCCCGCAAGGGGCTCGGCTACCTGGCGCAGGAGCCCACGGTTTTCAGGGGCCTCAGCGTAGAGGACAATCTCAAAGCCATACTGGAGCGGATAGTGGAAGATCCGGCCGAGCTATCCTCCCGGGTGGACAAGCTGCTGGAGGAGTTCGGCCTGGCCCGTCTGCGCAGGCAGAAGGCGCTGACGCTCTCCGGCGGCGAGAAGCGGCGTCTTGAAGTGGCCCGCGTCATGATAAACGAGCCGAAGATAATCCTTCTCGACGAGCCTTTCGTCGGCATAGACCCGATAACGGTCAGCGAACTCAAGGGCATCATCGGCATGCTCAAGGGCCGCGGCATCGGGGTGCTTATCACCGACCACAACGTGCGCGAGACCCTTTCCATCACCGACAGGTCCTACCTGATACATTCCGGCGAGATACTCACCGAAGGCCATGCCGACGCGCTGCTCAACGACAAGCGCGCCCGCGAGCTCTATCTCGGCTGGGACTTCAAGATGTGACGGGCGGAAAAGCGATAAAAAGCCCCGGCTGGACGCCGGGGCTTTTTTATTTTACGTGAAGGTCTCCAGGTGGGTGTGGAGGCCGTGGCGCTTTATGAACTTGAGGGCGGCCGCGTGGGCCTTTTCGGCGCCGGCGGCGTCGCCCAGCAGGTAGCGCAGCTGAGCCATGGAAAGCATGGTCAGCGCCTCGCCCCGCGGTTCGGAGCGGCCCCTGAAGAGCTTTTCCGCCGCTTTATAGCGGCCCAGCGCGCCGCGGAAATCGCCGTTCCTGCGCAGGATCTCCCCCATCCCCCACTCGACGAACCCCAGGTCCGCCCAGTCCGAGAGCGAGGAATAGAGCGAGTGCGCCCGCTCATAGCCTTTCCAGGCCTCGTCCAGACGCCCCAGCTGGCGCAGCACATTGGCCGTGCCGCATTCGGCGTAAGCCTTGGCGAAAGTGTCGTCGGTCCGCGCGAATATCTTCCGGGCCCGGCCGTAACAGTCCAGGGCGCGGCCCATGAATCCGGCCACCCGCAGCAGTCCGCCAAGACCGAAAAGGGCGTACCCGGCGGCCTCTTCGTCGCCGGCTTTGCGGGCCGCGGACAGGGCCTCCTCGAAAGCGTTGAGCCCCGCCGCGTAGCGGCCCTGGAGGCGGTAAAGCCCGCCCAGCGCCCATAGCGCGAAAGAGGCGCCCGCGTGATCGCGGTCCAGGCGGTATGACTTCAATATCCGCAGCAGCATCTTCTCCGCCTCCGCCAGCCGCCCCGAGAGCCTCAGGGCCAGGGCCCATTCGAGCTCGGCCTCGTCCTGCATGACCCCCAGGCGCTTCGAAAGGGCCAGGGCCTTCTTCGCCGACGAGAAAGCACGGGGGGCGTCGCCAAGGGCTCGGAAACATTTGACGGAGCCCAGGGCGGCCTCCAGCGCGTATTCCCCGCCGTCCGAGCCCGCTCGGGAATAGGAGCGGGCGGCTTCCGCGAAAAGCCCCAGCCCCCGCAGGGCCTCTCCCTCAAGGTACGGTTCTCTTATCCCGCCGGCCTTAATGGCGGCGAGGGCCTTTTTGAATTCGCCTTTGTCGAGCAGAGCTTCTATCTTTTCCATGGTCCTTCCTTCTCCCGGCGTAATGACATTCCCCACTCAGGGGGCAGCCGCCGCATAGCGGCGAACTTTTACGGCAGAAATCCTTCCCCAGCCTGACCAGCAGGGCGTGGTATTCGTTGTATATCTCCGGCCGGCGGGGCAGCCCCGCCTCGAACATGGACTTCCACCGTTCGTAGTCCCCGCCGCGGCCCAGTCCCAGCCGCGAACCTATGCGACGGGTATAGGCGTCTACAACGAAAGAGGGCAGGCCGGCCGCGTACAGGACGATGCTGTCCGCCGTCTCCGGTCCTACTCCCTTGTACGAGAGCAATTCGGCGCGCAGGGCCGCCGCCCGCGAAGAACGGAACCATCGCGCCAGTCCCGCGGGATGTTCCCTCGCCGCCCTGGCGAAAAAGTCCCTTAGGCGGCGGGCTTTCTGCCGGTAATAGCCGCTCGGCCTTATCAGCCTGGCCAGCCGGGGCAGAGGGCAGGCCGCTATCTTATCGCCGGCGCCAGGGAGCAGCCCCGCTCCGCTAAGCCCTGCCAGGGCCTTCTCCACGTTCGTCCAGGCGGTGTTCTGGGTGAGTATGGCCCCGGCGCAGATCTCGGCCATCCCGGCCTCGGTGTGGGGCCCGTAAAAGCCGGGGTTATACCCGGGCCTCCGCATGTCTCGCGGGGTGACCGGCCGGATCAGGGCGGCATTGCCCGCTGTCGGTGCCGGGAGCTCTGCGACCGGCCACCAGCCCTGCGGCCCGAAGGCCTTCAGGAGCAGGCGGTAAACTTTTCCGATACGGCCCGCTTTTTTCACCGGCTTAGCGGCCCAGCAGGCGCTTTATCTCCGCCAGCAGGTCGTCGAGGTTGTAAGGCTTGCGCATGAAATTGGCCGCGCCGGCGGCCTTGGCCCTGGCCACGCTCTCCGGCTTGTCCATCGTGGAGATGACCAGCACCGGGATATGGCGGGTGTTATTGTCGCGCTTTATCGTATTGCAGACGTCGTAGCCGCTCAGCTTGGGCAGCAGCAGGTCGAGCAGCACCAGGTCGGGCTTCTCGCGGCGGGTCATCGCCACTCCCGTCACGCCGTCGGGGGCGTGCATGACCGTGTAGCCCTCGGCCTTGAGCACGTCGACCAGGACTCCCGAGATGTTCTTGCTGTCCTCGATGAGCAGTATCTTTTTGGAAGGGGCGGCTTCGGTCATTTCTCCCCCTTGCCGGCGTACATCGAGGCCAGCAGGGCGTAATTTTTTTCCGACTCGGCGAGCGCGGAAAGCTCTTCCGGCTTTAGCGGCCGGACCGCCTTCGCCGGCGAGCCCAGGACCAGCTGGCCGCGCGGCACCGAGGTGCGCGGCGTCACCAGCGCGCCCGCGCCCACAAGGCATTCGCCGCCGATCTCGGCGGCCATGATCACGGCTCCCATGCCGACCAGGCACCGGTCGCCTATCGTGGAGCCGTGTACGACGGCGCAGTGCCCGACGGTGACCCCCGCGCCCAGGACGACCGGGCGGCCTTTGTCGGGGTGAAGCACGGCGCCGTCCTGTATGTTGGAACCGTCGCCCACGGTTATAGAGTCGACATCGCCGCGTATGACGGCGTTGGGCCATACCGAGACCTTGTCGCCCAGTTTCACCCGGCCGATTATCACGGCGGAGGGATGCACCCAGGCGCCCGGGTGTATCTCGGGGGCCTCCCCCATGAACTCCTCGGTCATCGTCCCTCCCCCTCGCCCAGCACGGGGCATTCGTCGTTATGGTCCGGGTGGAAATAATCGTAGAAGGGCTCCGACATCTTGAGCCCCCAGTAGATGAAGATGCTGAAGAAGGCCGGCACCAGGTAATAGAACAGGCGGAAGATCAGCGCCGCGGCCAGCGCTTTCTCCCACGGTATCCCCATCTGGGCGTAAGAGGCGGTCATGGCGGCTTCCATGGCGCCCAGGCCGCCCGGCAGTATCGGGATTATGGTCATCAGCATGCCGAAGGCGAAGCCGGTCACCAGGACGCCGCTGCTGATGTCCACGCCGACGGCCTTGAAGGCGAAATAAAGGATGAAGATGGTGGAGATCCAGTCGGCGCAGACATAGGCGATGACGGTCTGCAGCTCGAACTTCTTCTCGTGCAGCTTGTGTATGCCTTCGTTGAGCTGGCTCTCGAAGTCCAGGAAGGTCTCCTCGGGGATCTCCCGCTTGGAAAAGAAATACATCACATGATTGACGCCGTGGTATATCTTCCGGCCCCAGGACGAGCGCAGCTCATGATGGAACAGCATGGTGGTCAGAGAGAAGGCGAAGCCCAGTATCAGCATGACGCCGATGACGCCCTCGAAAAAGGTCAGGTCGAACCGGGGAGTATCGATCAGGCGCAGCAGCACGCCCTGTAGTATTATCAGCGACAGGACCAGGTATATGAGCACGCTGATGACCACGGACGAAGTGACGCTGATGCCGTAGGGGACCCGTCGCTTGCAGAGCAGGTGGGCGCGGGTGGCGAAGCCGCTGACGCCGCCGGAGGAGAAGAAATAGTTGACCGTGGTAGATACCAGGGCTATGCCGCCGGTCTGCCAGAAGGGGAGGCGGAATCCTAGTATGGAGAGGACCTCCCAGAGGGTGAGCCCCATGCATGTATAGCTGGAGACCGCGAACAGGAGCGAGACGGCCAACCAGCCCCCCGAGGCGTCCGCGAGGGTCTTTTTAAGGGCAGGGAAACTGGGGTAGATAAGCCAGGCCAGTATGCCCGCCGATATCAGTATGGGCAGGTATACCAGGAGTTTCTTCTTGAGGTCCGCCATAAGTGTTAAAATATTCTAGGTTTTTAACGGCCTTCTATGAAAGACTTTCATTCCGATTTCCTGGTGCTGGGCGGCGGCCTGGCCGGCCTCATGCTGGCCGAAAAGCTCTCCCGGCTGGGGACCGTGACCGTCCTGGTAAAGCGCGACGTACGCACTTCCTCGACCGGCCTGGCGCAGGGCGGCATCGCCGCCGTGACCGCCGCGGCCGATTCGTTCGAGCGTCACGCCGACGACACGATAAAGGCGGGCGCAGGCCTCTGCGACCGGGACATAGTGGAGATGACCGTGCGCGAGGGCCCGGCTCGCGTCAGGGAACTCCTGGAACTGGGAGTGAAGTTCAGCCGCAAGGACGGGGATTTCGACCTGGGCCTGGAGGGCGGCCACAGCTCCCGCCGCGTCCTCCATTGCGGCGACTATACCGGCCGCGAGATACAGGAGGCCCTGCTGGCAGCCTGCTCCCATAACAAAAAGGTCCGCATCGTGGAGCGCCGCCCCGCCATCGATTTCATACTCGCGGAAAAGGCGCATTCCTGCCGCCCCGCCGGCAACCGCTGCCTGGGCGTCTACGCCCTCGAAGAGGCAACGGGAAAAGTGGAGACCTTCACGGCCGGCCGGACCTTCCTGGCCTCTGGCGGCGCCGGCAAGGTCTACCGCTACACCTCCAACCCGGATACGGCCACCGGCGACGGGATGGCCATGGCCTGGCGGGCCGGCCTGGACCTGGTCAACATGGAATTCGTCCAGTTCCACCCCACCTGCCTCTACCACCCCCAAGCGAAGTCCTTCCTGATATCGGAGGCGGTGCGCGGCGAGGGCGGCGTCCTCACTCTGGCCGGAGGCGGACGCTTCATGCCGGGGTATCACAAGGACGCCGAACTGGCCCCGCGCGACATAGTGGCCCGCGCCATAGACGCCGAGCTCAAGCGCACCGGCCAGGACTGCGCCTGGCTGGATATCAGCTTCAAGGGCCGGGCTTTCCTGAAGAAAAGGTTCCCCCAGATCTACGCGCGCTGCCTTGAACTGGGGATAGACATAGCGAAGTCCCCTATCCCCGTGGTCCCCGCCACGCATTTCTTCTGCGGGGGCGTGCGGGTGGACAAGGACGGCCGGACCGCGATGCCGGGACTCTACGCCGCCGGCGAGACCGCCTATACCGGCCTGCACGGCGCCAACAGGCTCGCCTCCAATTCGCTGCTCGAGGCCTGCGTCTTCGCCCACCGGGCCGCCGAAGCGGCCGCAGCAGACCGGCCGGCCTCCCCCAGGGTCGCCGGGAAAGCGGAGGCCTGGAACTACGGCGACGCCCGCCCCTCCGACGAGGCCGTGATCATCAGCCACAACTGGGAGGAGATCAGGACCCTGATGTGGAACTATGTCGGCATAGTGCGCAGCGACAAGCGCCTCGAGCGCGCCCGGCGGCGCATGGATATAATCTCGGAGGAAATACTCCGGTATTACTGGGACTTCCTTCTCACCACGGATCTGCTGGAACTGCGCAATATCGCCTGCCTGGCGGGCGCCATAATCGATTCGGCTTCCGCCCGCAAAGAATCGCGCGGCCTCCATTACAACATAGATTACCCGGGAACCTCCGACGAATTCCTGCGGCCCACGATAGTCAACCGCTACGGGAACAAGGCCTGACATGGACAGCATAAAGATAACGGGAGCCCGCTCCCACAACCTCAAGAACCTCTCGCTGTCGCTGCCCAAGAACCGGCTGGTGGTCGTGACCGGACTTTCCGGCTCCGGCAAATCGACCCTGGCATTCGATACCATCTACGCCGAGGGGCAGCGCCGGTACGTGGAGTCGCTCTCTGCCTACGCGCGCCAGTTCCTGGAGCAGATGGACAAGCCCGATGTCGAATCCATAGAGGGACTCTCACCCGCCATAGCCATACAGCAGCACAGCCCTTCGCGCAATCCCCGTTCCACCGTCGGCACGGTCACCGAGATCTACGACTACCTGCGACTGCTCTACGCCAAGGCCGGCAGGCCGCATTGTCCCTCCTGCGGCGGCCCCATCAAGGCCTGGTCCGCCCAGGGCATAGTGAAGGAGCTCGAACACGCTTTCGCCGGCAGGAAAATCGCCGTCTTCGCCCCGCTTATACGCGGGCGCATCGGGACCTACGAGGACCTTTTCGCGCGGCTGAAGAAAGCCGGCTTCGTCAAGGTCATGGTCGACGGGGAGCTCGTATCCCTGGACAAGACCCCGGCCCTCAAGCGGTACATAAAGCACGACATAGATCTTTTCGTAGACGAGTTCACGCCCGGCGACGACCGGGAACGGGCGGCCGAAGCCGTCGAGCTGGCGCTGGCCCAGTCGCGCGGCATGCTGAGGGTCAAAGCCGCCGGTAAGCCGCCGTTGGAAGCGGTGTACAGCGAAAAGAACGCCTGCCCCGCCTGCGCGATAAGCTTCCCGGAGCTGGAACCCCGGCTTTTCTCGTTCAACGCACCCCACGGCGCCTGCCCGGCCTGCACCGGCCTGGGCGTGAGCATAGAGGCGGACCCCGACCTGGTCGTCCCGGACCCCTCTAAAAGCATAGCCGAAGGGGCCATCGAGGCCTGGTCCAATCCCGTGACCACGCGCACCCACCGCTGGAAGAATTCCTGGGGCGGCTATTACGCCGAGATGCTGGAGGATTTCTGCCGCAAAGCGCGCATCCCTTCCGATAAGCCGTGGAAGTCGCTGACCCCCGCCCATAGAAAGCTGGTCATGGAAGGCGACGGGGAAGCCGGCTTCGAGGGCGTGATGACAAATCTCCGGCGGCGCTATACCGAGAGCGAGTCCGATTTCGTCAGGGAAGAGGTGTACCGCCGCTTCATGCACGAGATAACCTGCCCGGCCTGCAAGGGCGCCCGCCTCAAGCCGGAGCCGCTCAGCGTCCTGGTCGGCGGCAAGAACATCGCCCAGCTCGCCGGCATGTCGATAGGCGCCGCGCTCGGCTTCCTGAAGGACCTGAAGCTGACGGATAAGGAAAAAGAGATCTCCCGCCTTATACTGAGGGAGATAAATTCGCGGCTGGGGTTCCTGAACAATGTCGGCCTCTCCTACATCACCCTCGACCGCCGCTCCGAAACGCTCTCCGGCGGCGAGGCCCAGCGCATACAGCTGGCCACGCAGATAGGCTCGGGCCTGACCGGCGTGCTCTACGTCCTCGACGAACCGACCATAGGCCTGCACCAGCGCGACAATGACAAACTGATAAGCACTCTCAAGTCGCTGCGCGACATAGGCAATACCCTCATAGTGGTGGAACATGACGAGGCGGTCATCCGGGCCGCCGACCACGTGGTGGACCTGGGACCCGGGGCGGGAGCCGGCGGCGGCGCGATAGTCGCCCAGGGAACCCCGGCGGATATAATAAAGTCGAAGGCGTCCCTCACCGGGGCTTTCATGCGCGGCGAGCGCAGGGTCGCTTTCGAGCGGCCGGCCAGGAAAGGATCGGGCAAATTCCTTGAGTTCCTCGGCGCCAGCCAGTTCAACCTCAAGAACATCGACGTGAAGATACCGCTGGGACTTTTCGTCAGCATCTGCGGAGTCTCAGGCTCGGGCAAATCGACGCTGCTCTACGAGATAATATACAAGGCGCTGGCCAAAAAGCTCTACGGCTCCAAGGACGCCCCCGGCGCCTTCCGCGCGATGAAAGGCGAAGAGCACCTCGACAAGGCCGTCATAGTGGACCAGTCCCCCATCGGCCGCACGCCGCGCTCGAATCCCGCCACCTATACCGGCGCCTTCAATCACATACGCGACCTTTTCTCGAAACTGCCCGAGGCGCGCCGCCGCGGCTATCAGCCGGGCCGGTTCTCGTTCAACGTCAAGGGCGGCCGCTGCGAGGCCTGCCAGGGCGACGGCACGATCAAGATACAGATGCAGTTCCTGCCCGACGTCTACGTCCGCTGCGACGAATGCGGCGGCCGGCGGTTCAACGACGAGACGCTTTCGGTCAAGTACAGGGAAAAGAGCATATCCGAGGTCCTGGACCTGTCCATCGGAGAGGCCGCGGCGCTGTTCGCCGACATCCCGCCGATCTCGCGGATACTGGCCGTAATGGACGAAGTGGGGCTGGGATATCTGAAGCTGGGACAAGGCGCCACCACGCTCTCCGGCGGCGAGGCCCAGCGCCTCAAGCTGGCCGAGCAGCTCTGCCGCCGCTCCACCGGCCGCACCATCTACATACTCGACGAGCCCACCACGGGCCTTCACTTCGCCGACGTGGAGAAACTGCTGCGCGTGCTCCACCGGCTGGCCGACCAGGGCAATACGGTGCTGGTCATCGAGCATAATCTCGACGTTATAGCGTCTTCCGACTGGATGCTGGAACTGGGGCCGGAGGGCGGAGAAGGAGGCGGCAGGGTGCTTTACGCGGGGCCGGCGGACGGAGCCGCGGCGCCGGGCGCCTCGCAGACAGGCGCCTACCTGCGGGAGCGCTCTCCCGCGGCTACTTCCCGCCGCCGAAATTAGTGAAACCGAACGAGGAAAGCTTTACCGGCTGGAAGTTGAAGCTGGCGCTGGGCCGCTGCCCGCCGAAGCCGGGCTTATCCTGGGCGCGGTATAGGTCCAGCCAGGCCGTCCACTTTTTCTCGAAATGGTCGGCGTCGCGCACCCGGTAGACTTCCCAGAGCGCCTTTTCCAGGTCCGCCCCGTCCCTTATCTTCTCGCAGAAATTCCTGAACTGCAGCCTCTGCGCCGGGCTGTAGAGGTGCCTTACTATGCCGAAAGCCTGCAGGTACCAGTCGCCTATCTTCTGGTCCGTGTTAAGCGAGGCCAGCTCGCTGGAAAAATACGAGCGCATCCCGAAGAAGCGCTCCCGCGGGATGTATTTGAGCGCCGTCGTCCACGGCCCTCCTTCGGCGGAATGGGAGGAGTCCTCCATCATTACGGCCAGGCCTTCGTTGAGCCATTGCGGCGGGTACTTGAGCTTCTCGGCGAAATAGGTCTCGAAATAAAGATGCGTCAGCTCATGCGCTATGACGGCACGAAGCTTGGCCAGGTCCCCCGAGTCGTAGACCACTATGGTCTTTTTGGACGTGAAAGCGAGGCCCTTGGACCAGGCCGGCGGCTCGAATTCCCCCTTCAGGTAGGCCTGCTGGCTGGCGTGGATATAGACCTTCGTCTTCTCCTTGACCATCCACGGCGCGAACATGGAGAGGTTGAGCCGCATTGAGGCGTAGAGCTTCTCCATCTCTATGGCTATGGAGTTGGGGGCCCAGCCGGCCTCGTGGTAGATATCGAAATGGGGAGAGGCTTTCAGTTTCCAGTCCGCGGGGGCGGCGCCGGCGCCTACGGGCATCAGCAGCGTGAGAAGGAGGGCCGCGGCCTTGCCTTTCATCTTATTCCGTGACTGTGATGGTGATAGTCTGGTTCCCGGCGGGGCCGGAAACGGAGTTGCCGACACCGCTATCGCAGCCGCCGCTGGCGGCGGCCGAGTTGGCGAAGGTCCAGCGGGAAGCGCGGTCGGCTATGCAGCCGTCGGCCCGCCCTTCGGCCACGGCCGCGCGCTGGACCCGGGTAGCTATGGAATAGCGGGCCAGCACCCACTTCATGACCATGACCGCGATCATGGATATGACCACGGAGATCACAAGTGTCTGCAGAAGAACGGCTCCCCTGCGGAGGCGCGGCCCCAGCCGCCGCTTGTCTTTTCCCATAGGGATAGTCTAGCAGAGAGGGTCCCTTTTTTCAAGGAGACCGGCCCGGCGGGATCAGCAGCCGGGGGAGCCCGGATTGCACTGTATGGAGCCTACCGACTGCAGGACGGAGTCTATGGGGCGCGCCGTGGTGTTCAGGCCGGCGGGCGGAGTCCACAGCATGTGAAGACGGGTCCGGACGGAGGACCTCTCGAATATCCCGTCCGCGGTACGCCGGGAGAAGATCGGCGCGGCCGAAACGCTGATGTGGTCCATCAGCCGGGTGACGGTCCCCCCTCCGCCGGGGCCGCAGAAAGCGGGTATGGGGAGAGCCGGTGCCGTTGCGGTATTAGGGCAGCCCGGCCCGCCGGCTATGGTGCCCGTATGGTACATAAGGCAGCTTCCTGAGCGGCAAAAACTGTTGACGGACGTATAGCGGCAGAAAAGATGCCAGCGCACCGGCTCTCCGGCGCGGATAGGGTAGCAGCGCGTAGGCAGATGATCGACGTTCTCGGCTATATAAAGCCAATTCTCCGCCGTTCCGGCCGCCGGCCTTTCGATCCGGGTGGCCCCCGAGAGCCGGCTCATCACCGTCTTCATCGCGATGCTGGCCTCGTTCTTTATCTTGTTCTGCCTGTAATTCTGGAACAGGTGGGTGGTGCTGGTGGCGTGTATCGCCGCCAGGGAAGACAGGACCATGCCGGAGATCATGACCGCCATCATCATCTCGGTAAGAGAAAAGCCGGGGCGTGAACGAAAGAGGACGCGTTTTTTAATTGGCATAGAGCAGATCGAAAGTTACCCGCTTACAGGCCAAGGCGGTGTTGGCCGTGCCCATACCGCAGTCCTGGTCCACAACTGTGTAGGTGAAGCGGCATAAGCTGCTCCCGGCCACGCAGGTGGTCCCCGGGAACTGGAGATCGGTGCCGTTGATAAGCGAGGAGATGTCGTGGGTCACCCCCGCTGTGTTCCCCCGCAGCGACCAGCCCGCAGTGGCGGAGGCCGGCCAATGCCCCACGGGGGACCCCGGCGTGTAGAGGGCCTCCCCGGGCACGGCGGAGACATAGCCCATAAGCGTCTTCTGAGCCTGCTTGATCATGAGCCCGGCCAGTTCGCGCTTGTCGGCGCGCTCATGCGAGACGAAACTGGACAAGACGACCGAAAAGACCGCGGCGGTCGTCATGGCCGTTATCAGCCCGGCTATAGCGACTTCTATAAGGGTAACGCCTGGTCTGGTCCTCACCGCAGCCTCCCTGTAAAGGTCAGAAACCGGGGCAACTGGGCGCCTGCAGCGCGCCCACAGTGGGGGAACGCAAGCATTCCCCGGCGGTAGTGAACCAGTAGGTCCAGCCCACGTATTTCCCGGTCTTGCGCTTGGCGTGGGCCGTGATGCCGCCCGAGCAGCCCGTCCCCCCCGCCCCCGTGTTGGGGTTGCAGGACCGTATCGTGTAGGCCATACCGGTCCAGTCCTGCCGCGAGATATAGTTGCAGCGCACCAGGTCGTAACCGTAGCGTGCCCCCGACGTGGGGCAGGCGCCGCCGACGTTCGACATCGCCCCGCCGTTATAGGTCATATTCGGGTTGTCGAGCATCATCATCTGCGTGGCCACGCCCACCATGTGCGTCACCGCCACGGCGTCCATCGCCTTGGAGCTCTCCACCGTCTTGAGATAGTAGGGGACTCCCATCGAGGTGAGCACGCCCAGTATGATGACAACCACCATCAGTTCGACGAGGGTGAACCCTTTTCTTATGGACCGCATTTTGCCCCCTATTTGGCGCCGATCTGCGACAGTTGGAATATAGGCATGAAGATGGACATGACGATGACCGCTATGATGCCGCCGATGCCCACGACCAGGATCGGGTCTATCATGGCGGCGAAGCGGCGGAGGAACTGGTCTATCTGCTCCTGGTAGAACTTTGAAAGCACCTGGATTATGTCCGGCAATTTGCCCGACTCCTCGCCCATCCACATCATCTCGGTGACCATCCCCGGGAAGATGCCGGTCTTGCGGAAGGAGTCCGCTATGGAGCGGCCGCTGGCGATCTCGCTCTTGGCCTTCTTGAGAGCGTTCTGGAAGATCAGGTTCTTGCGGAAGGCGCCCTCGAGCACGGAAACGGCGTTGAGGATGCTGACGCCGCTCTTGATGAGCGTCGACATCGTGGTCAGCAGGCGCTCGATGTTTATGTTCTTGACCAGCGGTCCGATCAGCGGCATCTTGAAGACGACGTGGTTCCAGGTGAGGCGGCCCGCCGGGGTCGAAATGTAGGCCCGGAAGGCCAGCACGGAGCCGACGCCCACTACTATCATCAGCATGAAGTACTGGGTGACCACGCTGGAAACCATGAGCACTATCTTGGTTATGAACGGCAGCTCCAGGTTGAAGTCGGCGAAGATGCCGGCGAAAACGGGCACGATGAAGATGATGAAGTAGCCCAGCACGCCCATGGACATGGTGAACAGCACGGCGGGATAGGCGACGGCCGTTATCATCTTGGATTTTATGCCTTCCTGCGCCTCGGAATAGGCCGTGATCTGGCGCAGCACGGCGGGCAGCTGGCCCGAGACCTCCCCGGCCTGAACCAGCGAGATCCAGACCTCGTCGAAGACCTTGGGGTGCTTCTCCAGCGCCTTGTGGAGGGCGCCGCCCGCGGAAACTTCCTTGGTTATGGCGCCCAGTACGGCGCCCAGCGCCTTGTTCTCGGCGTGCTCGGAGAGAAGCGAGAGCGCGCGGACCAGCGGCACGCCGCCGGCCAGCAGCGTGGCGATCTGCTCGCCGAAAAAGACCAGGTCGCGGCCCGCGACCGAGCCCGTTGAGGCCTGGCGGCGGAGGCCGCCGGCCTTGGTCTGTTCCGACTGTATGGAAAGAATGAAGAGGCCCTTGGTCTGAAGGGCTTGTACCGCCTGGTCCTCGTCTTCCGCGTCAAGGTGACCTGTCGTGACGGTTCCCTGCGCGTCCTGGACGGTATAGATGAACTTGCCCATAGCGTTACCCCGGAGAACTTTAACAAATAACGGCTATCGAATCAATCAGGGTCAGTGCTCCACCATCGTGACCGACATCATGTCGTCCACCGAGGTCACGCCCGCCAGGACCTTGCGCCAGCCGCTGGCCCGCAGGTCCCAGGCGCCGCCTTTGGCCGCGGCCACTTTCATCTTGGGGATATCGGCGTCCTTGGAGATGATGCGCTTGATCTCCTCGGTGATGAAATACACCTCGTAGATGGCCTTGCGGCCCTTGTAGCCCATATCGAAGCATTTGGGACAGCCCTTGGCCTTGTAGAAGATCAGGCGGTTGAGGTCCGGCAGCGGGTTAAGGAAGGACTCCCTGGCGAACATATCCAGCTCTTCCTGCGGGGGCTTGTAGGGGATCTTGCAGTCGCAGAGGACGCGGACCAGGCGCTGGGCCGCCACCAGCAGGAGAGTGCTCGCCAGCAGGTACGCCTCGATATCCATGTCGATGAGGCGCGGCACGGCCTCGAGCGCGCTGTTGGTGTGCAGCGTGGAAAGCACGAGATGGCCGGTCATGGCCGCCTTGAGGCAGGCCTCGGCCGTCTCGTTGTCGCGGGTTTCGCCGACCAGTATGACGTCCGGGTCCTGGCGGAGGAAGGAGCGCAGGCCGGAGGCGAAGGTCAGGCCTATGGCGGGCTTTATCTGCACCTGGCTGACGCCCTCCATTTTTATTTCGACCGGGTCCTCCAGCGTCATGATGTTTATCTCGGGGGATTTGACCGTGTTAAGCACGGCGTTGAGAGTGGTGGTCTTACCGGAGCCGGTGGGGCCGGTCAGGAGTATCAGGCCGTGAGGCGACTCTGCGGCTTTGAGGAAGTCCTCTTTCTGGCGCGGCTCGAAGCCTATTTTTTCTATGTTCAGTTCCACGGAACCGCGGTCCATGATGCGGAGCACCAGCTTCTCGCCGAAGACGGTGGGACAGACGCTTACGCGGTTCTCGATGTTGCGGCTCTGGAACTTGATGGTGAAGCTGCCGTCCTGCGGCAGGCGGCGCTCGGAGATGTCGAGCTTGGAAAGGATCTTGAAGCGCGAGATGATGGCGTCGAAGAGCTCGGTCGGCGGGGCGCTGCGCTCGTAGAGCGTGCCGTCTATGCGGAAGCGCAGCGAGATCTTCTCGTCGAACTTCTCCAGGTGTATGTCCGAGGTGCGCTCGCCGATGGCCTGCTTCAGGATGGCGTTGACCAGCTGTATGGACTGGGCGCCGCGGCTGTCTCCCACTATCACCTTGTCCAGGTCGAGCTTGCCGTCGGGGGTCAGGGCGTCGGCTACGTCCCCCCCGGCGACGTCCTTGCCGTCTCCGCTCTCCATGACCTTGTCGATAAGGTCGCCGGCCTGGCCGCCGTAGAAAACATCGATGACCTTGAGTATCTGCTCGCGCGTGGAGATGAAAGGCGTTATCTCCATGCCCGCGACCATCTTTATATTATCGAGCAGAAGGATATTGGTGGGATCGGCCATCGCCACCGCGAGGATATTATCCTCTATGAACAGCGGCACGACCGCGTTTTCACGGGCGAATTTCTCGGAGACGATCTTATCCAGCCCCTGGGATTTTTCGGGGCTGAGTATCTTGTTCTCGCGCGAGGCGTAGGGGCTGCCCAGCTGTTTGGAAAGGGCTATCGCCACCTGCTCCTCGCTGGCGTAATGCAGCTTTACCAGCGCCTCGCCGATGAGGCAAGGGGACTGGGTCTGGAACTTGAGCGCCTTGGCGAGCTGTTCCTCGCTGATGACGCCTGACTGGATCAGTATTTCGCCGAGCTTCTTTCTTGCCATAAATCTTAAGCGGGCGGACTCCGCGACAGTGTCCCGGGTCCGCCCTCTCCTCTCCCCCCGCTTTAGTCCACCAGTATGGTGGGGGTGATGAAGATGACCAGGTCGGTGTTGGTGCGCCTGGAGCTGACGCTGGTGAAAAGCCAGCCGACTATCGGGATATAGCCGAGCAGCGGGACCTTCTTCACGGTCTTGGTCTCGGTGGAGGACAGCATGCCGCCGATGACCACGGTCTGGCCGTTCTTGACGCGCACCATCGTGGACGCTCCGCGGCTGACAGGGTCGTAGACCGTCGTTCCCTGGACGGTGATGGCCGACGGCATTATATCGGAGTAGGAGGGCTGGACTATCATCGTGATGAAGCCCTCCTTGTTGACCTGGGGCGTCACCTGCAGGTTAAGCCCGACGCGCCGGCGCTCGAGGCTGGTCGAAGCCTCTCCGGCCGCGCCGCCGGCCGAAGTGACTGAGCTGGATGTGCCCACCGCCGCGTCCCTGGAGATCTGGATGATGGCGGTCTTGTTGTTCATCGAGACGATCTTGGGCTTGCCAAGGTAGCGCGCCTCGCCGCGGGAGATCAGGGCCCTGAAGATCGCCTGGAGCTGGGCGAGGCTGAAGATGCCGTAGTAGATGCCACGCGGGCCGCCCAGTTTGGTCGCTGAGACCGGATCTATGGCTTCGGGCGGCTCGGGCTCGCTGGGAGAGAAAAAGGACTGGCTTGCTTCCGGGTAAAAGAATTTCCACTGGTCGCCGCTGAAGAAACCCGGCCTCAGGCCGTAGTCGGTCAGGCGGGCCGGGCCGGCGAAATAGGCCATCTCGCCGCGGGACCCCCCCCACTCTATGCCCAGTTCGTTCATGCGGTCGGTATTGATCTCGACTATCTGGGCCTCGATGAGTATCTGCGGGGCCTTCTTGTCCAGCTCTGCGATTATCTGCTCCACCTGCGGGAAGACCTCGGGGATGTCGGTGATGACCAGCGAGTTGGTCCTGGGGTCGGTGGCCATCTTGCCGTACTTCTTGGAAAGCACGCTGTTGACTATGTTTAGTATGGCGATGGCGCTCTCGGTCTTGTCTTCCCTGCCGTCCCCCGGGCCGCCCTGCTGCTGGCCCTGGCCCATCTGCTGGCCGCCGCCGGAGGAGACGTCCTGCGAGGTGATGGCGCTTATGTCGCTGAACACCGAGGAGACGGGTATCAGCGGGATATAGTTGAGCGTGTAGATCTTGGTTATCAGGTTGGGCTGATCGGCGGCCCGCCTGGTGACTACGTAGGTATTGCTCTTGCCTATGCGCTGATAGGTCAGACCCTTTACCCGCAGGAGAAGTTCCAGTGCCTCTCGCACCGTGGTCTTGCGGAGGAAAACGGTGATGGTGGTCTTTTCGAGGCCGTCGGTTATGATGAAGTTGACCTTGGACTGGGCCGAGACCACGTCGAGAAAAGTCGACAGGGGAGCGGCCTTCAGGCGTATCGGGCCTATCTTGCGGTCCAGCGGGGAGACCGTTTCCGCTTCCTCGTACATGGGGGCCTCGCGCTGCGCCTCGCCGATCTGGGCCGACTCTATAGGGGCCCCCGGCACCTGGGCTCGCGGCATGGCGCCCTGGCCGCCCTGGAGTATGGGTCCGCCCTCTTCGGAAGGCCCCTGCAGTTCGTTCATGAACTGCCTGTCGGCGTCCTGCGCGACGGCGGGAACCGCCGGCAGCAGCACCGCCTGTAGGAAAAGAACCGCAGCTGTCAGGATCCTGATCGCTTTCATAAAGCCTCCGAAGCCATGCTTCCCGGTCTAATTATATCTTATTAAAGGTCTCCCGCCGGTCCGTCACTGCATGTATTTCCTGAACCTGCGGCCCTTGTGCTCCCCTATTATGTAGTTCGAGCCTATCGAGATTATCCTGGCGCCCATAACCGTGTCGCCCCTGGAATACATTTCGCCGTTGATTATGACGTTGGTCCCGACTATCCCCTGTATGTTCATGCGGCTCTCTACCAGCACTTCGCGGGGGACCTGCGCGGCCGCCCTGGCGCGGTCGCGGGCCTCCTGCCTGCGGCGGTATTCTTCCGCGCGGATCCTGGCGTAATCCTCGGGGGTGAAGAAAGGGTTCCTGTCCGTGACGGGCTTGAAATAGGAGGCCTGGGCATCCGCTGTCCGGCCCCCGCCTCCCTCCGGGGCCGCGGCGCTTTCGGCGGCAGGCTGGGCCGCCGGGCTTTCGGGCGAAGGCTCCGCGGCGGCCTTGACCGGCGGCGTTTCGGCGGCGGTGCGGGGCGCGGGCGCTATTTCC